>NZ_VDAG01000001.1:0-62702 GCF_019584505.1 Kluyvera sp. EC_51
GAATAATCCGGGTAGTGACAAAGAAATTCGGTGGAGCGGTAGTTCAGTCGGTTAGAATACCTGCCTGTCACGCAGGGGGTCGCGGGTTCGAGTCCCGTCCGTTCCGCCACTTATTAAGAGCCCTGAGCATAATTGCTCAGGGCTTTTTCTTTGCTTGTCGTTTAATTATTGCTGTTTTAGCAAAAATCCTCTGCGTTTCACGATCTTTTTCCCGATCCTCTCATTCGTCATAATGGTTTTCGTTAACCAATATTGATAAATAAAGAGGAAAATCATGACAATCCCTGCACTTGGCCTCGGCACTTTCCGCCTGAAAGATGATGTTGTTATCGCGTCCGTTAAAACCGCTCTTGAGCTGGGCTATCGCACTATCGACACCGCACAGATCTATGACAACGAAGCTGCTGTCGGTCAGGCCATTGCTGAAAGCGGTGTGGCACGTGATGAACTGTTCATCACTACCAAGATCTGGATCGAAAACCTGAGCAAAGACAAGCTGGTTGAAAGCCTCAAAGAGAGCCTGCAGAAGCTGCGCACCGATTACGTTGACCTGACGCTGATCCACTGGCCATCACCAAATGATGCCGTGGCGGTAGAAGAATTCATGGCTGCGCTGCTGGAAGCAAAACAGCAGGGCCTGACGCGTCAGATTGGTATTTCCAACTTCACTATTCCGCTGATGGAACGCGCTATTGCTGCCGTTGGCGTCGAAAATATTGCAACCAACCAGATTGAACTGTCACCGTATCTGCAGAACCGTAAGGTGGTGGATTGGGCAACAGAGCATGGTATTCACATCACTTCTTACATGACGCTGGCCTACGGTAAAGCACTGAAAGATGAAGTGATTGCTGAGATTGCGAAGAAACACAATGCGACGCCAGCGCAGGTTATTCTGGCCTGGGCAATGGGTGAAGGCTATGCGGTAATCCCATCTTCAACCAAGCGTGAAAACCTGGCGAGCAACCTGCTGGCGCTGGATCTGAAATTAGATGCTGACGACAAAAAAGCGATCGCTGCACTGGATTGCAACGACCGCCTGGTAAGCCCGGAAGGTCTGGCCCCAGAGTGGGACTAACTACGCGATAAACCCATTTGGGCTACAACCCTCAAGTAGCCCCAATGGATAATGTAACTCGTCCGGGCTGCAACCCTCTGGTAGCCCGGACGAGGCGTTTACGCCGACGCCGGGATCTCCCTATTGCCGCATTACCGATTGCTTTTCACATACTCGCTAAGAAAATCAATAAACGCCCTGATACGCGTACTCACCGCACGGTCGCTGTAGTACACCGCGCTAAACGGCATCTCTACCGGCAGCCGTTTATCGGCCAGCAGCTCAACAAATTCCCCGCTAGCAATCTCTTTATCCACCATATAGTCCGACAGACAGGCAATACCGTTACCGTGTAAACACAGCTGTTTAAGCGTCTCACCGCTGTTTGACGAAATACCACCGCTAATCTCCATAAACTGGCCGTCACAGCAGTAAACAGGCCAGGTATTCAGCGAGGATGGTTCCGTAAAGCCCAAACAAAGATGTTCTTTGAGGTCGACAACGTTCTCTGGCATCCCGTAGCGGGCAATATACTCCGGTGAGGCAATAATCTTCCGGTAGCTGCTAAACAGCGGACGGGCGCGCAGACTGGAATCCGTCAGGGTTCCAGCGCGGATCGCGACATCGACCTTACGCTCAATCAAATTGATAAAGGTTTCGGAGGAGACCAGCGAAAGCGTCATTTCCGGGTAACGTTCACGGAAGGGCTTCACCAGCGGCATCAGGAAGTGCAGCATCACCGGTGTGGCGGCATCCACGCGCAATAGGCCTCGCGGCGTGTTACGCGTATCCAGCAGCTCGTTCTCGGCCGCTGCCATCTCCTGCAACACAACCTGCATGCGGCGGAAATAACGCTCTCCCTCTTCGGTTAGGCTCAACTGACGCGTAGTGCGGTTAAGCAGGCTCACGCCGAGCTTTGATTCCAGTTTCTTCACTGCCCGGCTTACCGCCGAGTTGGCTTGCCCGAGTTGTTCAGCGGCACGGCTGAAGCTGCCGCTTTCCACTACCGCCACGAAAATGGCAATTTCTTCTGATGTCGCTCTCATTATTGCACCTGAAGCAAAATTCTATTGATATTTTGAATATTTTTGTTATTTAAACACCCCGGCATACTACGTGTCATCTTAATACTGATGATGTGGAGTAAATTATGCCGCTGGCGCTTCTAGCCTTAACGATCAGTGCCTTCGCAATTGGCACAACTGAATTTGTCATTGTTGGCCTGGTGCCGACGATTGCTGAACAACTCGCCATCTCTCTGCCTTCCGCAGGGATGCTGGTTTCTATTTATGCCCTGGGCGTTGCTATTGGCGCACCGGTGCTGACGGCGTTGACGGGTAAACTGCCGCGTAAACAGCTGCTTCTGGCGCTGATGGTACTGTTTACCATCGGTAACCTGCTAGCCTGGCAGGCACCAGGGTACGCCACGCTGGTTGTTGCACGTTTGCTGACCGGTCTGGCTCACGGCGTCTTCTTCTCCATTGGGTCGACGATTGCGACCAGTCTGGTGCCTAAAGAAAAGGCGGCATCAGCAATTGCCATTATGTTCGGCGGCCTGACCGTTGCACTGGTGACCGGTGTACCTATGGGGACATTTATCGGCCAGCACTTTGGCTGGCGGGAAACCTTCCTTGCCGTTTCTCTGCTCGGAGTGATTGCCCTGATTGCCAGTGCGGTACTGATCCCACGTAATATCCCAGGGCGTGCGCCTGCAAGCCTGGCAGATCAGGTGAAAGTACTGACTCACCCGCGTTTACTGATGATTTACGCCATTACGGCATTAGGTTATGGCGGCGTCTTTACGGCCTTTACCTTCCTGGCACCGATGATGCAGGATCTGGCCGGCTTTACACCGAACGCGGTGAGTTGGATCCTGCTGGGCTACGGCGTGGCGGTAGCGATTGGGAACATCTGGGGAGGTAAATTGGCGGATAAACACGGCGCAGTACCGGCACTGAAGTTTATCTTCGCGGCGCTGGCAGCACTGTTGCTGGTGTTCCAGTTCACGGCATCCATTCAGTACGCGGCGCTTGCCACTATCCTTGTGATGGGAGTCTTTGCCTTTGGCAACGTACCGGGTTTACAGGTTTATGTCGTGCAGAAAGCGGAGCAATACACTCCGGCCGCAGTAGACGTAGCCTCTGGTCTGAATATCGCCGCCTTTAACGTCGGGATTGCCATCGGTTCCGTGGTGGGTGGCCAGACGGTAGAGCATTATGGTCTGGCGCAAACGCCGTGGATTGGTGCGCTGATTGTTGTGGGGGCATTGCTGCTGACCGGCCTGAGTGGTCGCCTGGATAGGCCCGCACGTGTCGCGATGGGGTAAGGCTTAAGAGTAAGCGAGCGCTTACAGAAGTTCACGCAGCTTTATCACAAATAGCGTTGAAACCGTGGGCAAAAGCCCCTATAACAGAAGAACCTTCCTGGAATCAGGCGGGTTCTTTCGTTATTGAGGTTATAAAAGAAAGTGCGAAAAAATACCTACGCCATGCGCTATATTGCCGGACAGCCAGCGGAGCGAATTCTGCCTCCTCCCGGCGCTTATACCAGCATTAGCCAGGCACTCTCGGTGGGTAAGCCGTTAAGCACGGAAGAAAACATTCGCATCCTGGTGTGGAACATCTTTAAGCAGCAGCGGGCTGAGTGGCTATCGGTGCTAAATAAGTTCGGTAAAGATGCCCATCTGGTCCTATTACAGGAAGCGCAGACGACGCCAGAGCTGGTAAAGTTTGCAACTACTAACTATCTTGCCGCCGATCAGGTTCCCGCGTTTGCGCTGCCGCATCATCCCTCAGGCGTGATGACGCTGTCTGCTGCTCATCCCATTTACTGCTGCCCATTGCGCGAACGCGAGCCCATTCTGCGACTGGCCAAGTCGGCGTTAGTGACCGTTTACCCACTTCCTGACGCGCGCCTGCTGATGGTCGTCAACATTCATGCGGTTAACTTTAGCCTCGGCGTGGACGTCTATAGCAAGCAGTTGATGCCTATCGGTGAACAGATTGCCCAGCACAGTGGCCCGGTGATTATGGCAGGAGATTTCAACGCCTGGAGTCGCCCGCGTATGAATGCGCTATACCGGTTTGCTCGCGATATGTCGCTGCGCCCCGTTCGTTTTGATGATGACCAGCGCCGTCGCGCGTTTGGTCGTCCGTTAGATTTTGTATTCTACCGTGGGCTAAGCGTGACGGATGCCTCGGTTCTGGTCACTAAAGCTTCCGATCATAATCCGCTCATTGTGGAATTTAGCCCGGCAAAATAGGGCAGGGGAAATAAAAAAAGGCACCGGGGGAAACGGTGCCTTTTTTAATGGTTGCCTGTCAGGAATCAGGACGGTCGTTGTTTTTCACAAACAACGTTAGCTGATCGCCCGGCTGCAGATTGTCAGTATCGCGGTTCCAGCGCATCACATCTTTGATGTTCACGCCGTGGCGCTTGGCAATGCTCGAGAGCGAATCACCTTTGCGTACGCGGTACGTAATACTGCTGTTATCGGCAAGACGCGCAGCGCTGCTGCCCGCACCCACCGTTAAGCTCTGACCGACTTTCAGATTGCTGCCACGCAGGTTATTCCACTGCTGTAGATCTTTCGCGTTCACGCCTAAACGTGAAGCAATACCTGACAGCGTGTCGCCTGAGCGTACCTTATAGCTACGGCTGGTCATCGGCGTGTTGTCAGCAACCAGCGTGGGCTGGAGGTCGGCAATCTCACCGGAGGCCAGGGATTCACGCAGCTGATCCGCATGCTTCTGTGGCACCATCACGTACTTCGGGCCGCTTGCACCGAGCGTAGAGCCTTTGACGCCCGCATTAAAGGTCTTCAGCTTGCTGACGGGCATACCTGCCATATCGGCCAGCTGTGAGATCTCTACCGGACTATCAACGCGTACGCGTGCCAGTGCACGACTTTCATCTGCGGTAGGCAGACGAACACCATAGCGTTTGCTGTTTTTGAGGATGTCGCTCAAAGCCAGCATCTTCGGTACGTATAATTTCGTTTCCTGAGGCAACGGCAGTGACCAGAAGTCGGTGGGTTTACCACGGGCCTTGTTCACCTTCATTGCTTTCATTACACGGCCTTCGCCGCTGTTATACGCCGCCACGGTTAATAACCAGTCGCCGTCGAACATTTTGTTCAGGCGCTGCATCATATCCAGTGCTGCCGTTGTGGAAGCAACGACGTCACGACGTGCGTCATAACTGCGGGTCTGTTTCAGACCGTAATTTCGCCCTGTGCTCGGAATGATCTGCCAAATGCCTGCGGCATTGGCACCAGACGTTGCGTGCGGGTCAAAAGCGCTCTCCACTATGGGTAGTAATACCAGTTCCATTGGCATGTTACGTTTCTTAACTTGCCCGGCTATCCAGTACATATACGGCTCTGCCCGTAAAGTTACATCGTGGAGATAGCTCTTATTTCGTAAGTACTTCTGTTTCTGTTCGCGAACCCGGGCGTTATCCGGGATTCCCATCTTTAGCTCGTCGCCAATGTAAGCCCACAAATCCTGGTTCTGCATGTCGAATGTCCCATCGTCCATCCAACGTGCCTGATTTGCGAACTTACCTGCTTCCCCTTGACTAGCCGCAGAAAGGCTCTGTGCGTGCTGTTGGACGTTACCCTGCTGTGAAGCCTGGCAACCCACGAGCAGGACAGAGGCGAGTAATATCGCTTTTGCCTTCATGTGTGTGTCAATAGTTGCTTAAAAGACGACCGATGATAACGACGAACTTTCGAAAACGCAACCCGGAAGTATCAGAAGTTATCTTTCTTTGCCCGTAACCAGGCAAAACGCTGCTCAGATTGTAGCAACTTTGTTTCTTTCTCTATTTCGTTAATTAAATCAATATCATCCGTTCTTAAAAAGAGATTAATCTGGCGCTCTTTTTTCAGAGTTGTGGGGAGTGTAATTTGTTTTTTCGCACGTAACTCCTTCACTTCTCGATAGTATTCGTTAATGAACAAATCATGCGGTAAAACGCTCAGCGCGAAGGTCATATTGGAGAGCGTGTACTCATGGGCGCAACAAATCAGCGTCTCTTCGGGCAGCATGTTAATTCTCTGCAACGACCGATACATCTGGGTTGGCGTGCCTTCAAAAAGACGCCCGCAGCCCCCGGAAAACAGGGTATCACCGGAAAAAAGCCACGGGGCGCTATAGAAACAGACATGTCCTAAAGTGTGGCCCGGCGTGGCGAAAACGTGAAAATCCTGGTTGAGGATGTGAATACAGTCGCCGTCGGCCACTATTTTTGTTGCCCCTTTGTTGTGAGTCTCTTCAGGGCCATAAACAGTAATATTCGGATAAGACTTAACGAGATCGCCGACGCCGCCGACATGATCGTTATGATGATGCGTTAACAGGATCGCCTCGGGATGCCAGTTATTCGTTTTGATCGCTTCAAGTACCGGCACGGCATCGCCCGGATCGACGATCAAACAACGGCCCGTTTCATCATTAAGAACCCAGATGTAGTTGTCCTGAAAGGCCGGAATACTGTTAAGATTCATTTGTTACCTCTTAAACGCGTAGGGAAGGTTGTGATGAAACCGGCAAGGATACCTCAAACAGTCTCAGCGCCTGTCTCGTGGGCGCAAATGCCCTGGGGTGAATATTATCGCGAGGCTATCGATCGTCAACTGAAACCCTGGTTGGGCAAGCTGTACGGTTTTCACCTGCTTAAGGTGGGAAACCTCAGCGCAGAGATCAACACCGAAGCCTGCGCGATCTCTCATCAGGTCAATGTTTCGCTGGAAGGCAACCCGATGCAGGTGAAAGCTGACCCTCTGCATTTGCCGTTTGCGGAGAAATCTGTGGATGCCTGCCTGCTGTCGCACACGCTGCCCTGGTGCAGCGATCCCCATCGCCTGTTGCGTGAAGCTGACCGCGTGCTCATCGATGATGGCTGGTTGATTATTACCAGTTTTAACCCAGTGAGCCTGATGGGGCTGCGTAAACTGGTTCCGGTGCTGCGAAAATCGACGCCCTACAACAGCCGGATGTTTACCCTGATGCGTCAACTGGATTGGCTTGCGCTACTGAATTTTGAAGTGATGCATCAAAGCCGGTTCCAGGTACTTCCCTGGGCAAAGCAGGGCGGGGCGTTGCTTAGCACGCATTTACCTGCGTTGGGGTGCCTGCAGGTGATCGTAGCGCGCAAGCGGACGATTCCGCTTACGCTTAACCCGATGCGGCAGAATAAAGCCAAAAACCGCATTCAGCAGGCCGTAGGCGCGACGTGGCAGTATCGTAAACCGGACGCTTAAGCCTCCGGCTGATATCCAACATCATCGTGCGTGGGTGAGTTGGCTGCCGTGCGCGCCAACTCGTCGCAGCGTTCGTTTTCTGGGTGGCCGGCGTGGCCTTTAACCCACTCCCAGCGAATTTCATGTTTGCCGAGGGCCGTGTCCAGCCGCTTCCAGAGATCGACGTTTTTCACCGGCTTTTTATCCGCCGTTTTCCAGCCGCGTTTTTTCCAGTTGTGGATCCACTGGGTGATGCCCTGGCGAACATACTGGCTGTCGGTGCTCAGCACCACGGTGCATGGCTCTTTCAGCGCTTCAAGCGCCACGATGGCCGCCATCATTTCCATGCGGTTATTGGTGGTCAGACGGTAGCCTTCGCTGAAGGTTTTCTCCCGCTGCTGGTAGCGTAGAATGGCGCCATAACCACCTGGACCTGGGTTACCGAGGCAAGAGCCATCGGTGAAAATTTCTACCTGTTTAAGCATCTCTGGTAGACTTCCTGTATCTGCAATCAAAGTTAAACGGCAAGTCTGACATAAATGACTGATATGAGCACTGCAATTACACGACAGATCGTTCTGGATACCGAAACCACCGGTATGAACCAGATCGGTGCCCACTATGAAGGCCACAAGATCATCGAGATCGGTGCCGTCGAGGTGATAAACCGTCGTTTAACCGGCAACAACTTCCACGTTTACCTCAAACCCGATCGGCTGGTGGATCCTGAAGCCTTCGGCGTTCACGGTATCGCCGATGAGTTTTTGCTGGATAAACCAACCTTTGCCGACGTGGCCGATGAGTTTATGGACTACATCCGCGGCGCGGAACTGGTCATCCATAACGCCTCGTTCGATATCGGCTTTATGGACTATGAGTTTAGTAAGCTCAACCGCGGTATTCCAAAAACCAATACCTTCTGCAAAGTGACCGATAGCCTGGCGCTGGCGAGGAAGATGTTCCCCGGCAAGCGTAACAGCCTCGATGCGCTCTGCTCACGTTATGAAATAGACAACACCAAGCGTACGCTGCACGGCGCACTGCTCGATGCCCAGATTCTGGCAGACGTCTATCTGACCATGACCGGCGGGCAGACCTCGATTAAATTTGCGATGGAAGGCGAAGCGCAGCAGCAGGCGGGAGATGCCGGTATTCAGCGTATTGTACGTGCGGCAAGTAAGTTACGCGTGGTTTATGCCACTGATGAAGAGCTGGCAAATCATGAATCGCGCCTCGACCTGGTGCAGAAAAAAGGTGGAAGCTGCCTCTGGCGGTCGTAAAACGGCTGTTTTTGCTGGGAAAATAAGCGCGTGGGCGATTTTTGCAGCAAACGATTCAAAACCAGAGAAAAAGCGTTGACGGTTTGCTGGGGAATCCGTAATATTCGCCTCGTTCCCAAGGGAACACAGCGGAGCGGTAGTTCAGTCGGTTAGAATACCTGCCTGTCACGCAGGGGGTCGCGGGTTCGAGTCCCGTCCGTTCCGCCACTTTCAGAAAGCCCGAATCAGCAATGATTCGGGCTTTCGTCATTTCCAGCCCCTCACTTTTATTTCTTCCCCAGCATTTCCACCATACACTCCATAAACACCTGCATAGCAGGGCTAACGGCTTTTCCGGCATGATGCGCGCAAAGGGCGTCTATCTTCATCGGTGTTGGGCTAAACGGAAGTTCCTGAAGTTCACCGCTTGCCAGTTCGCGCTCGACGGTGAAACGCGGTAGAAACGACACGCCAAGATTCCCCGCCACGCACTGTTTAATGCTCTCAATACTCCACAGCTCAATGGTATTTCCCATGGTGATCGCCCGCTGGCGCAGCGTACTTTCAAAGATCTGCCGAAAAATACATTGAGGCTCGTTAATCACAAAGCTCACCGGAATGTGCTGATCCTGACGAGTGAAGTCGTAGCCATGAAATTCGGGGGATGCCACCAGTACCAGCGGTTGCTCGCCAAAATGGCGCATCGTTAAGGCCCGATCGTTCCCAACCTGATAAAAGACCCCGAGGTCAACCTTATCGTCCAGCAGCGCATCACGAATGACGTAGCAGTTCAGCGATTGCAGCGACAGTTTCACCTGCGGCGCCCGCTGCTTAAAGCGCTGCAGCACCTGCGGCATTTTATAGGCCAGCAGCGTTTCGCCCGTCGCCACGCGCAGTTCACCCGTCGGCTCGGTGTCCTGATGGGCCGCCTGGCGAATAGAGGAGATAACGTTGGTCAGCTCATAAACGTGCGGCAGGATGTTTTTCCCGGCAGTGGTCAGGCACATCCGACGACCAATTTTCTCAAATAGCTGCATCGACAGCTCTTGTTCAAGCTGCTGAATATGAAAGGTAACGGTCGACTGGGTACAGCAGAGTTTTTGCGACGCGCGGAGAAATGAACCTTCCTCCACCACGGTTTTCAGCGTAATAAAGCGGCGTAAATCCATCGTGACCTCATATATCGACAAATTCGAATTCTTAATTAGAAAATATTCATTTTTTTAAATAATTGGCTTCGGGTACTGTCAGGCAAAACTAAGGAGATAACAAGTGACTTCAACCCTGATAAGTGCCTTTTTTACCTATACCCTGATCACCGCGCTGACCCCCGGACCGAACAATATTCTGGCGCTTAATGCCGTCACTACTCACGGATTCCGCCAGAGTTCACGCGTGCTGGCAGGAATGGGGGCGGGCTTTTTAGCCATTATGCTGCTGTGCGCGGGGGTGACCTTTTCGCTGGTCAGGCTCGACCCGGCGATGACGCACTGGCTGAGCATTATCGGTGCCGCGTATATCGTCTGGCTTGCCTGGCGCATCGCCATGAGCGCCCCTGGCGGTAGTGATGCCAGCCAGCCGCCGGTCAGCTTCTGGGCCGGTTGCGGCCTGCAGTTTGTGAATGTAAAAATTATGCTTTACGGCATTACGGCGCTATCGACCTTTGTTCTGCCCTATACGCGAGAGTGGCACTGGGTTGTAGGAGTGAGTATTTTACTGGCGGCGATCGGGGTCTTTGGTAATGTCTGCTGGGCGTTGGCGGGGCATCTTTTTCAGCGGGTTTTTCAACGTTATGGCCGCCAGCTTAACTGGGTGCTGGCGGCATTATTGATTTACTGCGCGGTGCGGATGTTTATCTAAGGTTATCACCCTAGTGCAAAAGGATCGGCATCCTGCCATGCCGGAAACTTCTCGCGATATTCCTGCAGCGCAGTGAGTGAAAGTTCACCGTCGATGCGTGTAGCCTGATGCGGTTCGGCGGTGGCTAGAATCTCACCCTGCGGGGTGATAATCCGGCTGTCACCACGGTAGTGATGGCCGTTGCCATCGGTGCCGACGCGGTTGCATCCCACCACATAAGCCTGATTCTCTATCGCCCGCGCCGTCAACAGCGCCTGCCAGTGCAAAGAGCGTGGCGCAGGCCAGTTGGCGACATACAGCGCCAGATCGTAGTCGTTACGGTTACGCGACCACACCGGGAAACGCAGGTCGTAGCATACCAGCGGCAGAATACGCCAGCCACGCCACGTCAACACCACGCGCTTATCGCCAGCAATATAGTGCTGATGTTCATTCGCCATGCGGAACAGATGGCGTTTATCGTAGCGATGCACACGGCCTTCCGGCTCGACGAGCAGAAAACGGTTTACCGCCCCAACGCCCGTCTGCAGCGCCGCGCTGCCGGCAACCAGCGCATTGGTGCGCGCTGCCTGCTCCTGCATCCAGGACACGACCTCGTCTTCTGACAACGACTGTTCAGCGGCTTCCATGGCAAAGCCAGTGGTAAACATTTCCGGCAGGACTATCACGTCACGCCCGGTAATACCTTCCATCTGCCGGGTAAAGTGGCGAAGGTTTGCGGGGCCGTCCATCCACACAAGTGGCTGTTGTAGCAAAGTGATTTTTAACGCAGGCACGACCATGCTCCTCGTTGAACTGTGTTTTTACACTGTAGCACGGCTGGTGGGGCTGAAGGAGGGGGATGTCAGGTATGAATAATAAAAATTATATTTACGTTGGGTTAATATATTTTTATTTTATTGCTAGTGGATATGTTTTTTATTCTGTAATTCGTAATATGTATATATTTATTGTTGTTGCATATTTACTGATGGTGTGACACTGTACTTTTACAGTGCCTATTATTTTATCAAGTGTGAGTTTTTATATTGATTCAATGAATTTGGGGTAGGGTGGATAATAATAATTTCGATGAAGCAGAGGTTTGCTATGAATGGTTTGCATCTGATGAATATGTCTTTTATAAAATATATACTTTTATGTCTTGTGCTGATGGTTTCTTTGGTTTTTATTGCTGGCATGAATATCTCTGGTGTTTCATCTGAAATATATTTCGCATATTCAAACGAGGAATGTAAATGGTATGGACACTCTACATTAGATGCTAAATCTCCCAGAGGGATTTTTTCTTATAGTGATATCTTAATTCATGGTTATGATAACTGGCGTAAGTTACCATTACAATCTTTTGTTATGGTTATGGCAAACCCTAATTTTGGTTAGGTATTCATTTATGCCAAGAAGAAAATTATATTGAGTGATGGGATTTCAGTTGATTAACTTATACCATTCTTTGAATGAATGTGTGAAATTATTGAGTTTGAAAAATTAAATTGAAGTATATTTATATGCCATATGGAGCAGCATACTTTAGAATATGAAATTAAGTTATCAATACGATCTAATTAGATCGGGAGTTTTTATGAATATTGATTACGGAGCGATGGTTTGATGTTAACTTTTCTGCGTTTAATTTAAAAAGAAAGGTAATCTACTTGATGCCTACAGAGTTTCATTCTGGTTTTGATGGTCTTTAATATTATATGATTGCTATTTAATATAGCTAGTGAGACTGAGTAATAATGTCATGTGGTATTTTTTGATGAGCGGGAAATGACGTTTATGCATGGTGATTAATTGGTGGTGGTATGTTTAAAAAAATAAGGGTTGTTTTTGTTTTCACGATTTTAGTTCTTGCTATATATTTTGTTGTTATTCATTTGATTGTTTACGGCCGTAACTATGATGCTGTCATTACAAACTTTAACATTATTCTGAATAAACCACGCTGCATTGGTTCATTTCTAACTAGTGATGGGTTGAAAGCTAAATATTCATCCGAAATATACAAGTGGATTTATGCTAACAAAATTGATCCAGCAACGTACTCTGGCACTAAAGGGAAAAGTCGCTCTGTTCCTGATTCTATATGGAAGGGCTTGTTTTCCAAGGGTATGGATGCTAAGGCTATAAACTTAAGATTAAGTTGTGAGTTTATTATGGAACATGCAAACGATCCATTTAATATACATTATTATTATAAATACAAAAGGAGTTCATTATTTTTTGGAGGCATTGGTGATAGAAAAATTGAAGTTTTTATAAAAATTAATAATGGTGAGGTATCAATGGTTTATTCCCGGGTGTATTGGGGGTATTGAATTTATTAATATGGAGTGTAACTGTTATGCTGGAAAGTTTTGAAAGAATTGAGGTTGGTTATAAAAAAATAGGACTGAATTATTACCATAAATATATTGTGTACGTGAACTCAAAAGGTGAGCGTTTTGCCGCAAGAGGTGGGCCGAAGCACGATAATGAAGATGGCTATGGTAATCTAATAACTAGTAGTGAAGTGTATGATGAGAACCATGATGATTATGACGAAAAACGTACTAATCACTATGAGACTATTATTGAGGGAGATGATCTTTCTGATTTTTGGAATAGTATTAAAGCTGCTATGGAAGAGTTGAATGATAGTAAATTATATAAACCTCTAGACTACAACTCTAATTCTGCTGTTGATTTATCCCTTTGTGCCGCGGGGCTTAACTTACCTCAGGATGATGGTTTATGGGGCTATTGGGCTCCCGCCTCATTAGATGATGGCGAATGTAGTCCGTTACCAATGAATATGCCATTGGGAATTATCGATGATGGTTTATTAGGCCCAGATATGGCCACCCCTGAAAAAACCACCAGTCCTATCATTCTCGACCTTGATGGCGATGGTATCGAAACCCGTAGTTTACAAGATGGTATTTTCTTCGATCACGATGGCAATCAGTTTGCGGAAAACACGGGGTGGGTAGGCGCTGATGATGGCCTTTTAGTACTGGACCGCAATAACAATGGCGAAATAGATACTGGTCAAGAATTGTTTGGTAGCAATACGCGACTAAATGATGGTTCGCTGGCGAAAAATGGCTACGCGGCGTTACAGGAACTGGACAGTAATCAGGACGGTATAATTAATCAAGATGACGAGGCCTGGCAGCAACTCCAGGTCTGGCAGGATCGTAATGGTAATGCTTCAGTGGATGAAGGTGAGTTACTTTCTCTTGAAGAGGCGGGGATAGCCGCCATTAATACAGGGTACAAAAACTCAAATCTCGTTGACCAACAGGGTAATGCACATAAACAAACGGGCACGGTTATCATGCAGGATGGTACCATTAATCAATCTGCTGATGTCTGGTTCGCTGCTAATATGGGGAATACCCGATATATCTCTGATGTAGATATTCCTCGTAATATTCGCCAACTGCCTTATATTCGCGGTTTTGGCAACATGGCAGATCTACATGTTGCAATGAGTGAAAATGCTGAATTACGTGCCTTAATCGAGCGATTTAGTGCCGATCCTCTAAGTCCTGATGTTGATTCATTATTACAGGATATTATCTTTACCTGGGCAGATGTGAATGATATCGCATCCGATAGTCGCGGTGACTATATTGATGCACGCTACCTGGCGGTACTGGAGGTGGCGACGGGAGATAATTATCAGAACATTACGAATGGTACTGTTGATCCTCTACGAAATGCAGGCGCTCTCCTGAATAAAGAATACGCTAAGTTTGCAGATTATATTCAGGCTAGTTTGCTGGCACAGACAGTCTACCGTGAAGATTTTTCTCATATTGGTTTGCAAATTAATACTGAATCCAACGGTTTTACCTTAAATTTTGAGGCTTTTGAAGCCCATCTGAATACATTAAAACAAACAGATTTTCGACGCTATTTGTTGGTCAGTAATGTCTTTTATGACCAGTTGGCATATATGCCTGCCTTTGCCGATGAGCGAGAACGTCTGGGAATGGCAGGGGACAGAATATTTTTCGGAGGGGACGGCGTTGATGCTCTGAAAGGCAATAAAACGAATGATTATTTATGGGGGGGGCGGGTAACGATACGCTGGATGGCGGATCTGGAAGTGACACTTATCTATTCAATGTCGGAGATGGGCAGGACACCATTAAAGAGGATGATACCGACAGCGATACTCTACGTTTTGGTGAAGGACTGCTGGCTGAAAATGCCCTTGTTATACGCAATGGAGGCGATCTAGTCATTAGTTTTGTAGGGATAGGCGATCGGGTAACCCTCAAGAATTATGCCTCATCAGACCATTACCGTGTGGAGAACATTATCTTTGCTGATGGCACCATCTGGGATGTTGCCACGATAAAAGCAATGCTGTTTGCAGGTACAGACGAGGAACAGACGCTGGTCGCTTTCAGTGATGGAACCGAAATCCACGGGCTGGGCGGTAACGATATTCTTCAGGGGCGGGAAGGCCACGACAGGCTATTCGGCGATGAGGGTAATGATACGCTGACCGGCAGCAGTGGGAATGACGAACTGTATGGTGGAATGGGAAATGATGTACTGGATGGTGGTACCGGGCATGATGTGCTGCAAGGCGGTGCGGGGAACGATACGCTGAAAGATGTATCCGGCAGTGACACCTACCTGTTCAATGCCGGAGACGGGCAGGACACCATTATAGAAAGTGATATCTTCAGCGATACTCTGCGTTTTGGTGAAGGACTGCTGGCTGAAAATGCCCTCATCAGACGCGATGGGAACGATTTGGTGATCGGTTTCGTCGGAAGTGATGATCGGGTAACGATCGCGGGTTATGCCTCAACTATCTATCGTCAGGTAGAAAATATCATCTTTGCGGACGGCACCACCTGGGATGTCGCCACGATAAAGGCGATGCTGACAGCGGGGAATGACGAGACGCAGACTCTGGTCGCTTTCAGTGAAGGAACCGAAATCCACGGGCTGGGCGGTAACGATATTCTTCAGGGGCGGGAAGGCTGCGACAGACTATTCGGCGATGAGGGTAATGATACGCTGACCGGCAGCAGTGAGGATGATGAATTGTACGGTGGTGCGGGTAACGATACGCTGGATGGGGGGAGCTGGAATGATGTTCTGGCTGGTGGTTGCGGTAACGATACCCTCATCGGAGGGACCGGCAATGATACCTATCTATTCAATGCCGGCGACGGGCAAGACACTATTACCGAAGGCAACAGCAATGGTGGTAGTAGCGATACTTTGCTTTTTGGCGCAGCAATACAAGCAGACAGCGTCATCATCCAGCGGAGTGGAAACGATTTGCTGATCGGATTTTCCGGAAGCGACGATCGCGTCACGATCAAAAGTTATTTCTCCTCATCAAGATTCCGTGTCGAACATATCACCTTTGCCGACGGCACCGATTGGCAGCCAGAGGATATTCTTAACCACCTTGAAGATGGTATCCAGCTTCCGTTAGCGGCACCCGCTGAGGCGCCAGTATCAATTCAGCAAATGCGTGAACTGATGGCGACCTTCTCTGGGGGAGATGAGGGCAGTGAAGATAGCGTTGGTGATGCAACGCCGGTGCTGAGTACCTCTCGCACGACGGTGCGTTCGCTAATGTGTGCATAATCGGAATTGCCCGCATGTGTGGGCAATAGTTTTCTCACTGGGATGTGAATTATTGTTATGGCTGTTACCCATCAGGATGTATGGCGTGGTTTTGCAACAATTGCTCGCTATTATGGTATCGCGGTTAATATTCCTGCCCTGCAGGAGCAGTTTGCCACCGATGAACTTCATGAAATTTCCGTCCAGTTTGTGCGGGCCGTTCGCCAGACGGGGCTAAAATGCCGCCATTTCCGACGGTTTCAGGTAAAAGGGAAAATCGTCTTACCCGCCCTGGTTGAACTGCCCGATATCGGCCATGTGATACTACTGGCTGTGCGAGGAGACGAGTGGCTTATTCAACGAGATGGCGCTTCCTCCGAATCATTTATCCCTGAGCCAAACGTCCGATATTCAGGATTTCTGTTTGCCCGCCGTTTTTCGCTGGAACGACTGAGTTCAGAGTTTAATTTACGTTGGTTTGCGGACGCTTTCTGGCGCTATAAAAAACTGATAGGCGAAGTTCTGCTGGCCTCTTTTTTTATTCAGTTGCTTGCATTAGTGACCCCGCTGTTTTTCCAGGTGGTGGTCGATAAAGTATTGACCCACCAAAGTTTAACCACCCTGGATGTCTTAGCGCTTGGTATGCTCTTTGTTTCGCTATTTGATGTCATTCTTGATGGGCTGCGTTCTTACCAATTGGCCCATACCTCGCAGCGTATTGACGCCACGCTCAGCTCGCTACTCTATCGCCACCTACTGGCGCTACCTCTGAACTGGTTTTTACAGCGCCAGACCGGCGTTATCGTGGCCCGCGTCCACGAATTGAAAACGGTTCGTGAATTTCTGACCGGTAGCGCCATGACGCTATGTCTGGACCTTTTGTTTACGCTGGTTTTTTTTCGGTCATGGCGTTTTACAGCTTGCCGTTAACGCTTATCGTTATTACCTCGCTGATCCCTTACATCCTCCTCTCCGCCTTTATCACCCCGGTTCTGCGTAAACGGCTGGATGTGACCTGCTCCCCGTTGATTAGTACACCCCGATGTTAGTAATGTCTTCATAAGCCACATGAGGACATCCCCATGAAGAAGCGTTTTTCCGACGAACAGATCATCAGTATTCTCCGCTGAATTATCAGACACCGTCTGAATTTGCAGCGGGCTGGAGAAAGGGTCATTCTGAGAATGAAGATTCCGACGTTACTAACTGAGTGTTGTATCTAATCGTGGGGGCAGGTCAGCAGCTGTGGCAGGATTTTCAACAGGTCTCCATTTCCGTCAAAAGGCTGGGAGATATCCTCAATGTTCCCACCGAGCATCAGGAAAATAGTACCTCTCTGGCGGAGATTAAAGGGGCGGTGAAATTAGCCAACGTCTCTTTCGCCTGGCAGCCAGGCGATGCCCCGGTGATTGATAGCGTGACGTTATCCGTTCGGCCCGGAGAAATTATTGGCATTGCCGGGCGTTCGGGGTCGGGAAAGAGTACGTTGACGCGCTTAATTCAACGGCTATGCACGCCGGGGGCGGGCCAGCTTTTTATTGATGGGATTGATATTGCTCAGGCCGATCCGCACTGGCTTCGTCGGCAGATTGGCGTGGTTCTCCAGGAAACGCAGCTCTTTAGCGGCTCGATTCGCGACAATATCGCGCTGGCCATGCCAGAAGCGCCGCTTGAAGAGGTGATGAAGGCGGCGATGCTGGCTGGGGCGCATGATTTTATCAGTGAATTCCCGCTAGGCTACGACACCCCGGTGGGCGAAGCCGGTAGCCGTTTGTCCGGGGGGCAAAAACAACGCCTCGGCATTGCCAGGGCGCTGATGTCCAATCCGCGGATCCTGATTTTTGATGAGGCAACCAGCGCGCTTGATTACGAATCTGAACATATTATTCAACGCAATATGGCGGAAATATGCCACAGCAGAACGGTCTTTATTATTGCCCACCGTCTCTCCGCCTTACGCCCGGCCGACCGCATTATCGTGATGGAAAAAGGGAAAATAGCCGAGCAGGGCACCCATCAGCATTTGCTATCATCGAAAGGACTCTATGCCCGGCTGCATGAGCTGCAGGAGGCTGCGGTATGAATACGCAAAAGTATCGTGAATTCCTGCCTGCGATTCTGGAAATTCAGGAGACGCCGCCGTCGCCCGTTGGCCGTATTATTTTGTGGGTCATTATGGCGCTGCTGGTGGTCGCCATTGTATGGGCCGCCTGCAGCAATATCGATATTGTCGCCGTCACCAGGGGAAAGGTGGTGGTCAGCGAATTATCCCGCCCCGTGAGCAGCGCCGTTTTGGCCGAAATTGAAAGCGTCCTTGTGCATGATGGTATGCACGTGGAGAAAGGGCAGGTCCTCATTCGCTTAAATAGCCACGCGCTGGATGCCCGAATGGGTGAAGTGACTTTGCGCCAGAAGATTAACCGCTTTCACATTGCCCGCTTAACGCTGCTGCGTGAACACCTTCAGGAGCATAACGCCGCAACAACGCTCCCGAAGACACTGTTTCAAGAGGATATGCTGTTAGCGCAGCAGCTTTCCGCTCGCCTTGCCGTTGAGATTGAAAACGATCGCCAGGAGAAGGCCGTGCTGCGAGACAGAATGGCAGTGCTCAAAGCGCAGAAAAAAAGCTACCAAACGCAGAAATCTCAGTCTGAACGGCTTTTACCTATCTATCGGGAGCAGTACAACGCGCTGGTTACGCTGCATCAAAAACAGCTTACCAGCCGGGATAGCATGCTGGAGATGCAAAAGCAGTTTACCCAGGCACGCTACGATCTGGAGAGCGCTACCGCCAAACTGGTTGAGATGGATGTTAGCTATCAACAGGCGGAAACCGAATATCGCGCCAGCGTGGTGGCGAAAGTGCAGCAGGCGGAGCAGGATCTTTCTGATAAGCAGCATGAAAACCGAGTACTGGAAAAACAGCAACAGGACCTCGAAGCGCAAATAGCTCAGTATACGCTGCGAGCGCCGGTGGCTGGCGTTGTTGATGCGCTGATGTTCCGCGACGCCGGTGCGGCGGTGGATGCACCGCAGGAGCTACTGCGTATCGTGCCCGACAATGAAACGCTGCGCGCCGAGGTGGCCGTCAGCAACAGCGATGTCGGTTTTCTGCACCGCGGCCAGTCGGTGACGGTCAAAATAGATACGTTTGATTTTACTCGTTATGGCTGGGTGTCCGGGCGTGTTAATCGAATATCGGCAGATGCGACGGAAGATAAAGATCTCGGGTTAATTTATAAGGCGATTATCGATCTGGATAAAAATTCCCTGCCCGTGGATGGCAAGACGATCATGCTGGAACCGGGAATGCAGGTAACGGCGGAAATCACCACCGGGAAGCGGACGCTGCTGAGCTATTTGCTGAGCCCCGTTACCGAGGCGCTTGATGGGGTGGGGAAACAGCGCTAATAAAAAAGCCGGATACGTGGAAGGTATCCGGCTTTAAGCTCAGTGATGCGAACGTTACGCGGCTTCAACCTTGCGCACGTTGTCCGGCAGCTTTACCGGCTTCGTCGCCAGCTCGTCCGGAGCAAAGTCGTCAACGTTGATGCTACGCAGTCGGCTAACTTCTGCTTTGGTCAGAATGGCCGCTTCTTCCTGGTCAATCAAACCTTTAGCCAGCGCGTTACGTGCCAGTTCATCCAGGCGGGTAAACGGCAGGTTCTTGCCAATTTCTTTGCAAATACGCTGGTGGATAGGGTCGGCTGCCATAACATCAACCAGCGCTTCTTCCAGCAGGCCAACCGGGTTGTGTTCGCTCGGGGTCAGATACTGACCGCGGCCGATACGGGAACGGGTGGCGCTCGGCGTCTGCAGAATTTTTGCGACGCTGTGGTCCAGCTTATCGGACGGCGCGTTGTAATGACGGCCGGTCGGGAAGATAACCACGCGCATTGCCCCTGCGACAAAGCGGTTTGGGAAGTTCTTCAGCAGGTCGTCAATCGCCTGTTCTGCCTGATGCAGCGCATCCTGAACGCCCCAGTGCACCAGCGGTAAATCTGCTTCATTACGCCCTTCATCGTCATAGCGCTTCAGGACGGAAGAGGCGAGGTACAGCTGGCTCAGCACATCACCCAGACGGGCGGAGATGCGTTCACGACGTTTCAGGCTACCGCCCAGTACCGCCATCGACACATCCGACAGCAGGGCCAGGTTGGCGCTCAAACGGTTCAGATGCTGATAGTAGCGTTTGGTAGCATCGCGGGTTGGGGTCGGGCTGGTTAAGCCACGGGTGATACCCAACCAGAAGCTGCGCACTTTGTTGCTACCGACATGGCCGATGTGTTTAAACAGCAGCTTATCGAACGCGTTGGCATCTTTGTTCTGCGCCGCCGCCATCTCTTCCAGTACGTAAGGATGGCAACGAATAGCGCCCTGACCGAAGATCATCATGCTACGGGTCAGAATGTTCGCGCCTTCAACGGTGATAGCGATTGGCGCACCCTGGTAAGCACGTGCCAGGAAGTTACCTTCACCAAGCATAATGCCTTTCCCGCCAGCGATATCCATGGCATCAACGATGGACTGCTGACCGCGGTGAGTACAGTGGTACTTCACGATAGCTGACAGTACCGCCGGTTTCTCGCCGAGCATAATGCCGTAGGTAATTAATGTTGCCGCTGCGTCCATCACGTAGGCGTTGCCTGCAATACGCGCCAATGGCTCTTCAATCCCTTCCATTTTACCAATGGACACTTTGAACTGACGGCGAATGTGCGCATAGGCACCGGTCGCCAGCGCCACGGATTTCACACCGCCAGTCGAGTTAGATGGCAGGGTAATGCCGCGACCAACGGACAGACATTCAACCAGCATACGCCAGCCCTGACCGGCCATTTTCGGCCCGCCAATGATGTAGTCGATTGGCACGAAGATATCCTGACCGCGCGTCGGGCCGTTCTGGAACGGAACGTTCAGCGGGAAGTGACGACGACCAATCTCAACGCCCGGGGTGTTGGTTGGGATCAGCGCACAGGTGATGCCTAAATCTTCCGCACCGCCCAGCAGTTTGTCAGGGTCAGACAGCTTGAAGGCCAGGCCCAGTACGGTCGCAATCGGTGCGAGGGTGATGTAACGCTTGTTCCAGGTTAAACGCATACCCAGAACCTGTTCGCCCTGCCATTCGCCCATGCAGACGACGCCGGTATCCGGAATCGCACCGGCATCGGAGCCAGCTTCTGGGCTGGTCAGCGCGAAGCATGGGATCTCCTGACCACGCGCCAGGCGCGGCAGGTAATGATCTTTCTGCTCTTCAGTACCGTAGTGCTGCAGCAGTTCGCCCGGCCCTAAGGAGTTCGGTACGCCGACGGTAATCGCCAGAATGCCGGAAACGCCGGAGAGCTTTTGCAGTACGCGAGCCTGGGCATAAGCAGAGAACTCCAGACCGCCGTACTCTTTCTTAATGATCATCGCGAAGAAGCGGTGCTCTTTCAGGTAGGCCCACAGCTCTGGCGGCAGGTCAGCCATCTCGTGGGTGATAGCAAAGTCGTTAGCCATGCGGCACGCTTCTTCAACCGGGCCATCAATAAACGCCTGCTCTTCGGCGGTCAGCTGTGGACGCGGGTAGTTGTGCAGCTTTTTCCAGTCCGGGTTGCCGCGGAAAAGGTCTCCTTCCCACCAGGTGGTACCGGCATCAATCGCTTCTTTCTCAGTGCGCGACATCGGCGGCATCACTTTGCTGAACATGCGGAACACCGGCGTTGAGATCAGCGCTTTACGCATCGGCGTAAAGTTGAACGGCACCAGAATGATGGCCAGTGGCACCAGCAGCCACAGGTTCCACAGGCCAATCGCGCCGAGAGCGGCGGTCCAGGCCAGCAGAATCACGCTGCCGAGCGTCAAACTAATACGGTGATAGAAGAGTGCACCGAGTACGGCAATGGTTAAAACAATACTCAAAATCATCATAGAGAAATGCCCCTGTCTTGTAGGAGGTCTGACCACTTGTGATGTTATGGTTGTAGTTGAAGCGTTTTTATTTAGCAATGTGTTTACAAAATAATTACAACCTCGCTCACATTGTTGCTGCTTTTTAGCGCACTAAAAATCCAAACATCGGGTGAATAGATTCGTGCTTGCTTCTCTGCACTGGCGCTATCCGGTACACTAGCGATGACAATTTTATTAATGCTGAAGGATTATCCTCATGTACCAGGATCTTATTCGTAACGAACTGAATGAAGCGGCCGATACGCTGGCAAACTTCCTTAAAGATGAAGCCAACATCCACGCCATTCAGCGCGCAGCAGTCCTGCTGGCAGACAGCTTCAAAGCCGGTGGCAAAGTGCTCTCCTGCGGTAACGGTGGTTCTCATTGCGATGCGATGCACTTCGCGGAAGAGTTAACCGGCCGCTACCGTGAAAACCGTCCGGGCTACCCGGCGATTGCGATTTCCGACGTCAGCCACCTTTCCTGCGTGAGTAATGATTTCGGTTATGAATATGTGTTCTCTCGCTACGTTGAATCCGTCGGTCGTGCGGGCGATGTGCTGCTGGGGATCTCCACTTCTGGCAACTCTGCAAACGTGATTAAAGCTATTGAAGCGGCGCGTGCGCAGGGGATGAAAGTGATCACGCTGACCGGCAAAGACGGCGGCAAAATGGCTGGCTCTGCGGACATCGAAATCCGCGTACCGCACTTTGGCTACGCCGACCGTGTTCAGGAAATTCACATTAAAGTGATTCACATCCTGATCATGCTGATCGAAAAAGAGATGGTTAAAGCTTAAGATTTTCGGGGCTCCGGCCCCGATAGCTGTGGGGGTGTGATATGTGCGAACTGCTCGGGATGAGCGCCAATGTGCCAACCGATATTTGCTTTAGTTTTACCGGGCTAGTCCAGCGCGGTGGGGGCACCGGGCCGCATAAAGACGGCTGGGGAATTACCTTCTACGAAGGCAAAGGCTGTCGCACGTTCAAAGATCCGCAGCCCAGCTACCAATCTCCCATCGCCAAACTGGTGCAGGACTATCCTATTAAGTCCTGCTCCGTCATTGCGCATATTCGCCAGGCGAATCGCGGAATGGTGGCGCTGGAAAATACCCACCCGTTTACCCGCGAACTCTGGGGACGCAACTGGACCTACGCCCACAACGGGCAGCTCACCGGCTATAAATCGCTGGAGACGGGGCAGTTCCGTCCGGTCGGTGAAACCGACAGCGAAAAAGCCTTCTGCTGGCTGCTGCATAAGCTCACCGAGCGCTATCCGCGCACGCCGGGCAACATGCAGGCGGTCTTTAAATACATTGCTTCGCTGGCAGATGAGCTGCGCGAAAAAGGTGTGTTTAATATGCTGCTGTCGGACGGTCGCTACGTGATGGCGTTCTGCTCAACCAACCTGTACTGGATCACCCGCCGTGCGCCGTTTGGCGTGGCGAAGCTTCTGGATAGGGACGTGGAAATCGATTTTCAGCAGGAGACCACCGCCAACGATGTGGTTACCGTGATAGCAACCCAACCGCTGACGGGGAATGAAACCTGGCACAAGGTGATGCCAGGTGAATGGCGCTTATTTTGTCTCGGGGAGCGTATAGTTTGACGCCAGCTGCGGCTGGACCACTTCGTGGCTCAGCGGCTTGCTCACGACATAACGCCCATCAACCACGGACACCATCGGCGGCTTATGCGTCTGCTGGAAGTAGTCATAGCCCGGCTTAAGCTGCTGCCAGAAGTCGATGAAGTACGAATATTTGTGGCGCTGCATGTTGGCATCTGTCATGCGGAACGGATAGATGCTGACTTCAACGCTCGACTGACCGAAGACTAACGCGGCGGTCACGAACTGGAAGATCTCATCAATACCGGAATCGGTCATGGCGTAGCAGCCAATTGAGACACAGGCACCGTGAATCATCAGATATTTCCCTTCATAACCGTGAGCGCGGTCATAGGCGTTCGGGAAACCAATATTAATCGCTTTGTAGAAACGGCTATCCGGCTTCAGCTGGCTACGCTGCACCGAGTAAAAGCCTTCCGGACTTTTGAAATCGCCCTGACGCTGCTTCGGCCCCAGGCCGCCTGAGTAGTTGCAGATCTTATAGCTATCGAGGAGTTGGTAGGTTTCACCCATCTTGACGAAGAGATCGAGCGTGCGCTCCTCTTTGAAAATCTGGATATAGACCGGGGAGCCCATCATTTGCTGCTTATATTCTTTGCTGACAGGCGTCGTTGGCGTATTGCTGCTTAATAACCCAGCAAACGAAACGCACGGCATCAAAAGCATCGCAATAAAAAATGCGATTTTGCGCATACTACTTGTTCCTTGATAAAAGATAACAACATGCCAGGAAGGCAATCAGGAGAAAAAAGCAGACAAATCTGTTTTTTGTGCGCTCACCTTAGCACCACCGCATTTTTTCGCAAGAGGGGCGGCGGGCGTTTACCATTTCGTAATGCAATCCCGCCTGAACCCGGTGCGTTGTGCTGTTTCTCTGCCTGACGACATCAGCTACAAAGAGTGTAGGATAAGCCGATGATTCACTAGCTATCTTTGTCTGAATCGCGCTCACTTTGCGTATCGGCTCGCAATTTAGCGGCTTCAAAAGCGGAACTGCTGCATCAGTGAAAGAGAAAATGGTAAACTTTCGTTACTGAATCATTTGAGATGGAATTGAATGGTTAGGATCTCATTTGAATGGTGAATGTATTTAACTCTCAGAACAGCGTAAGAAAGGATGCTTCAATCTCACATATGCCCAATCACGGATGGTCATTGGGTTTCGGGTTTTACTCCTTTCTTTTGTTTCGTTAACCAAAACGCTGGCTTCAGCCTCGATCTGACGTCGTCGTTAACGGATACCTGCGAACAGTATGATTAAAATAACCAAAGGCCTCGATCTGCCTATAGCTGGCCTGCCCGACGGGCAACGCATTGATGATGTGACGGTCACGCGTGTTGCGGTGAAAGGTGAAGAATATATTGGGCTTCGCCCGTCGATGGCGGTCCAGGAGGGCGACAGAGTCGCCAAAGGGCAACTGCTTTTCGAAGATAAAAAGATCCCCGGCGTGCGTTTTACCGCCCCGGCCAGCGGTATCGTCAGCGCCATCCATCGCGGTGAGCGTCGGGTGCTGCAATCGGTGGTAATTGATATCGACGGCGATGATGCCGTGACGTTTAACGCCTACGCGCTCGATGAGCTGGCGACGCTGCCGCGTGAAGCGGTTGCCGCACAGCTGATTGAATCCGGCCTGTGGACCGCGATGCGCACCCGTCCTTTTAGCAAGACGCCTGCGCCGGGCACCGAGCCCGCGGCTATTTTTGTTACCGCCATGGACACCAATCCGCTGGCAGCCGACCCGCAGCCGATTATTCTCGCCCAGCGCGATGCCTTTAACGCCGGGCTGACCGTCCTGACGCGCCTGACCGACGGCAAAGTTCACGTCTGCCAGGGCAGCGGCGGCAAGCTGGGCGGGCATCCACAGGGGCAAGTGACCTTTAACCAGTTCTCCGGCCCGCATCCAGCGGGGCTAGTGGGTACTCACATTCACTTCCTTGAGCCAGTGGGCCTGAGCAAGCAGGTGTGGCACCTGAATTACCAGGATGTTATCGCTTACGGCAAGCTGTTCCTCGACGGTGTGCTTTGGACTGAACGCATTATTGCGCTCGGCGGCCCGCAGGTGAAACAGCCGCGTCTGCTGCGCACCTGTATCGGCGCGGATCTTGACGCCATGCTGGCTGGGGAACTCCACGACGGCGAAAACCGCGTTCTCTCCGGCTCCGTGCTGAACGGCACGCAGGCCGTTGGGCCGCACGCCTTCCTGGGGCGTTTCCACCTGCAGGTCAGCGTACTGAAAGAAGGGCGTGACAAAGAGCTGCTGGGCTGGGTTGCGCCGGGGCGGGATAAGTTCTCTATCACCCGCACCACGCTGGGCCACTTCCTCAAGAAAAAGCTGTTCAACCTCTCCACCGATACGCACGGCGGCGAACGCGCAATGGTCCCGATCGGCAGCTACGAGCGGGTCATGCCGCTGGATATCCTGCCAACCGTCCTGCTGCGTGACCTGCTGGCGGGCGATACCGACAGCGCACAGGCGCTCGGCTGTCTGGAGCTTGATGAAGAAGACCTGGCGCTGTGCACCTACGTTTGCCCAGGAAAATACGAATACGGGCCGGTATTACGCCGCGTATTAACGCAAATTGAGCAGGAAGGCTAAGTGATGGGCTTAAAACAGCTATTAGAAAAAGTTGAGCCGCACTTCACGCAGGGCGGCAAGCTGGAAAAGTACTACCCGCTGTATGAAGCAACGGCAACGCTGCTCTACACGCCCGGTCATGTGACGAAGGGCGCGGCGCACGTTCGTGATGCTATCGACCTGAAACGTATGATGATCCTCGTCTGGTTCGCGGTATTCCCGGCGATGTTCTGGGGGATGTACAACGTCGGTCTGCAGACCATTCCGGCGCTGCACAAGCTCTACGGTGCGGAACAACTCCAGCAGGTGATCGCCAGCAACTGGCACTACAGCGTGGCGCAGGCACTGGGCGTGAGCTTCGCCCCGGACGCAGGCTGGCTCAGCATGATGATGCTCGGCGCGGTGTTCTTCGTACCTATCTACGCCGTCGTCTTTCTGGTGGGCGGCTTCTGGGAGGTGTTGTTTGCCATCGTGCGTAAGCACGAGGTCAATGAAGGCTTCTTCGTCACCTCGATTCTGTTCGCGTTGATTGTTCCGCCAACCATGCCGCTGTGGCAGGCGGCGCTGGGGATCTCGTTTGGTGTCGTCATCGCCAAAGAGATATTCGGCGGTACCGGGCGCAACTTCCTTAACCCGGCGCTGGCCGGCCGCGCCTTCCTGTTCTTTGCCTATCCGGCGCAAATCTCCGGTGATTTAGTCTGGACGGCGGCCGACGGTTTCTCCGGCGCCACGCCGCTCTCCCAGTGGGCGAGCCACGGCGGTGAGTCGCTGGTTAACGTCGTTACCGGTCAGCCGGTGAGCTGGATGGATGCCTTCATCGGCAATATCCCGGGTTCTATTGGCGAAGTCTCAACGCTGATGATTCTGCTCGGCGGAGCACTGATTATCTTTGGTCGCGTCGCCTCCTGGCGCATCGTCGCCGGGGTGATGCTCGGCATGATGGCCTGCGCCACGCTGTTTAACCTGATTGGCTCCGACACCAACCCAATGTTCGCCATGCCGTGGTACTGGCATCTGGTGCTGGGCGGTTTTGCCTTCGGCATGATGTTTATGGCAACCGACCCGGTTTCCGCCTCGTTTACCGATAAAGGCAAATGGTGCTACGGCGCGCTGATTGGCGTGATGTGTGTGTTAATCCGCGTGGTTAACCCAGCCTATCCGGAAGGGATGATGCTGGCGATCCTGTTCGCCAACCTCTTTGCGCCGCTGTTTGATTACCTGGTGGTGCAGGCCAATATTAAGCGGAGGAAGTCGCGTGGCTGAAAACAAAAGTAACGATAGCATCGGCAAAACGCTGCTGGTGGTGCTGGTGCTTTGCCTGGTCTGCTCCATCGTGGTGGCGGGCTCCGCCGTTGGGCTTAAGCCTCTTCAGCAGGAGCAGCGCGCGCTGGATAAGCAGCGCAATATCCTGGCGGTTGCCGGGCTGATGCACGACAAAATGTCCGCCGATGAGGTCGCTGAGATTTACGCGGCCCGCGTTGTACCGCGTCTGGTGGATTTAAAAAGCGGCGAAATTCTCGACAAAGACCCGGCGAAGTTTAACCAAAGCCAGGCGCTGAAAGACCCCGCGCAAAGCGTCGCGCTGGCCTCTGGCGAAGACCCGGCGGGAATTCGCCGTCGCAGCAACGTCGTGGAAATCTACCTGATTAAAGATGAGCAGCAGAAGTTGCAGGAGATAGTCCTGCCGGTGTACGGCAACGGCCTGTGGTCGATGATGTACGCCTTTGTCGCGCTGGATACTGACGGGCGTACCATCCGCGGCATTACCTACTACGACCAGGGGGAAACCCCAGGCCTCGGCGGTGAAATTGAAAATCCGAACTGGCGTGCGCAGTTTGTGGGTAAACGGGTGGTGGACGATAGCGGCAAACCGGCGCTGCGCGTGGTGAAAGGCGCAGCACCGCAGGGTGACCTCTATGCCGTTGACGGCCTGTCCGGCGCAACGCTTACTGCTAACGGGGTGCAGCACAGCTTTGATTTCTGGATGGGTGAAATGGGCTTTGGCCCGTTCCTGAAACAGGTGCGTGAAGGAGGGCTGAACCATGGCTGAGCAGGGTGATATGAAAGAGATGAAGCGGGTACTCGTTGGCCCGCTTATCGCCAATAACCCAATTGCGCTGCAGGTGCTTGGCGTCTGTTCGGCGCTGGCGGTCACCACCAAGCTGGAGACGGCCTTTGTGATGACCATCGCGGTGACGTTGGTCACGGCGTTCTCAAGCATGTTTATCTCGATGATCCGCCATCACATTCCGAATAGCGTGCGTATTATCGTACAGATGGCGATTATCGCCTCGCTGGTTATCGTCGTCGATCAGCTACTGCGCGCGTTTGCGTTCGAGACCTCCAAACAGCTCTCGGTGTTCGTCGGCCTTATCATCACGAACTGTATCGTGATGGGGCGTGCTGAAGCTTACGCCATGAAGTCTCCGCCATTGGCGAGCTTTATGGACGGTATCGGCAACGGTCTGGGCTACGGCGCTATTCTGCTGATCGTCGGCTTCCTGCGTGAGCTTATCGGCAGCGGCAAGCTGTTTGGTATCACGGTGCTGGAAACGGTGCAGAACGGCGGCTGGTACCAGCCTAACGGTCTGTTCCTGCTCGCGCCGAGCGCGTTTTTCATTATCGGTTTGCTGATCTGGGCGCTGCGTAGTTGGAAGCCGGAACAGCAGGAAAAGGAGTAACCGATTATGGCTCATTACATTAGTCTGTTTGTCCGCGCGGTGTTTGTTGAAAACATGGCGCTGGCCTTCTTCCTGGGGATGTGTACTTTCCTCGCGGTGTCGAAGAAAGTCTCCACCGCCTTCGGCCTGGGTGTGGCGGTGACGGTTGTGCTCGGCCTTGCCGTGCCAATTAACAACCTGGTCTATAACCTGGTGCTGCGCGACGGCGCGCTGGTGGACGGCGTGGATCTCAGCTTCCTGAACTTCATCACCTTTATCGGGGTGATTGCGGCGCTGGTGCAGATCCTCGAGATGATCCTCGATAAATACTTCCCGTCGTTGTATACCGCGCTCGGTATCTTCCTGCCGCTTATCGCGGTGAACTGTGCCATCTTCGGTGGCGTATCGTTCATGGTGCAGCGCGACTATAACTTCGGCGAGTCCATCGTTTACGGCTTTGGTTCTGGTATTGGCTGGATGTTAGCGATTGTCGCCATGGCCGGTATTCGCGAGAAAATGAAGTATTCAAACGTGCCCGCGGGACTGCGCGGCTTAGGGATCACCTTTATCACCACCGGATTGATGGCATTAGGTTTTATGTCGTTCTCCGGTGTGCAGCTATAAGGGCCGTTAATCATGGAAATATTACTTGGCGTAGTGATGTTTACGCTGATTGTGCTGGTGCTGTCGGTGCTGATTCTGTTCGCCAAATCGAAACTGGTGAATGCCGGTGACGTGGTTATTGAAATCAATAATGAAGCGGACAAACAGATCAAAACGCCGGCCGGTGACAAGCTGCTGAATACGCTCTCCAGCAACGGCATCTTTATCTCATCTGCCTGCGGTGGCGGTGGTTCCTGTGGCCAGTGCCGGGTGAAGGTGAAAGAGGGCGGCGGCGATATTCTGCCGACCGAGCTTTCGCATATCACCAAGCGCGAAGCCAAAGAGGGCTGCCGTCTGGCCTGTCAGGTTGCCGTGCGTCAGGATATGAAAATCGAACTGCCGGACGAAGTGTTCGGCGTGAAGAAGTGGGAATGCGAGGTTATCTCTAACGATAACAAAGCCACGTTTATTAAAGAGCTGAAGCTTGCCATTCCGGCAGGAGAAAGCGTGCCGTTCCGCGCTGGGGGCTATATTCAGATTGAGTGCCCGCCGCATAAAGTGGCCTACGCCGACTTTGACGTGCCGGATGAATACCGCGGCGACTGGGATAAGTTTAATCTGTTCCGCTACGTCTCCGACGTCAAAGAGCCGACTCTGCGCGCTTACTCAATGGCGAACTACCCGGACGAGAAGGGCATGATTATGCTCAACGTGCGTATCGCCACGCCGCCACCGTCCGCGCCTGACGCACCGCCGGGGATTATGTCTTCCTATATCTGGTCGCTCAAAGCGGGCGATAAGGTGACGATCTCCGGGCCGTTTGGCGAATTCTTTGCTAAAGAGACCGAAGCGGAAATGGTGTTTATCGGCGGTGGCGCCGGGATGGCACCGATGCGTTCCCACATCTTTGACCAGCTTAAGCGTCTGCACAGCCAGCGTAAAATCAGCTTCTGGTACGGCGCACGTTCGCTACGAGAGATGTTCTACCAGGAAGAATTTGAAAAGCTGGCGCAGGAGAATCCGAACTTCACCTTCCATATCGCGCTTTCCGATGCGCTGCCGGAAGACAACTGGACGGGCTATACTGGCTTTATTCATAACGTCCTGTATGAAAACTACCTGCGCGACCACCCGGCACCGGAAGACTGCGAGTTCTATATGTGCGGGCCGCCGATGATGAACGCAGCGGTTATCAAAATGCTTAAAGATCTTGGCGTTGAGGATGAAAACATCATGCTCGATGATTTTGGAGGCTGATGATGTTAACGGTCTTTCTGGCGACCTTCGGCATTTTTGTGCTGGTGATTTTTGGCATGTCGCTGGGCTATATCGTGAAGCGGAAAAGCCTGCAGGGCAGCTGCGGCGGAATTTCTTCGCTGGGGATGGAGAAAGTGTGTAACTGCCCTGAACCCTGCGATGCGCGCAAAAAACGCATGGCGAAGGAAGCGCAGCGCCAGCAAAACCGTATCCTGTAGTTCCTCTTTTCGCCCGGCGCTGCCGGGCGATTTGTATTCTTCTCATTTGCCAATGTTATGCTGTATACTTATCCAGTGGTAAGTGAGGGCTAACGATGCGCAAAATAATCCATATTGATATGGACTGCTTCTTCGCGGCGGTGGAAATGCGCGATAACCCAGCGCTGCGCGATATCCCTATCGCCATCGGCGGCAGTCGGGTGCAGCGCGGAGTGATAAGCACGGCGAACTATCCGGCGCGCAAATTTGGTGTGCGCAGCGCCATGCCGACCGGGATGGCGCTAAAACTCTGCCCACATCTCACGCTGCTTCCAGGGCGCTTTGAAGCCTATCGTGAAGCGTCCAATCATATCCGGGAGATATTCTCCCGCTATACTTCGCTTATCGAACCGCTCTCGCTGGATGAAGCCTATCTGGACGTTAGCGCGAGCCTCCACTGCCACGGCTCGGCTACGCTGATGGCTCAGGAGATCCGCCAGACTATCTTTAACGAACTCTCTCTGACCGCATCGGCGGGGGTGGCGCCGGTGAAGTTTCTCGCCAAAATCGCCTCTGACCTCAACAAGCCTAACGGCCAGTTTGTGTTGACGCCGGACGAGGTTCCCAGTTTTCTCAAAACCCTGCCGCTCGGCAAAATCCCCGGGGTGGGTAAGGTGTCGGCCGCTAAGCTTGAAAGCATGGGGTTGCGTACCTGCGAAGATGTACAAAACAGTGACCTTGCCATGCTGCTCAAGCGTTTTGGTAAATTCGGGCGGATCCTCTGGGAACGTAGTCATGGGATCGACGAACGTGAGATCCATAACGATCGCCAGAGAAAGTCGATCGGCGTGGAGCGAACGCTGGAAGAGGACATTCATGAATGGGCCGACTGCGAAGCGATTGTCGAACGTCTTTATCCCGAACTGGAACGGCGACTGGCGAAAGTTCGGCCGGACCTGCGTATTGCCCGGCAGGGAATAAAACTCAAATTTAATGATTTCCAGCAAACCACCCAGGAGCACGTCTGGCCGAAGCTGACCAAAGACGATCTGCTCGCCACGGCCTATCAGTCCTGGCAGGAACGCCGCGCCGGGCGCGGGGTGCGCCTGGTTGGCCTGCACGTTACGCTGCTCGACCCGCAGCTGGAAAGGCAGCTTCTTTTAGGGATTTAACCATGCTTATTCGTGAGTACCGTGACGGTGATTTTTCCACGCTGTGCCAGATTTTTCAGCGTGCGGTAAGAGAAACCGCCAGCCAGCACTACTCGCCCGCCCAGGTAAACGCCTGGGCGCAGGTAGATGAAGCCCGCTGGCGGCAAAAAATGGCCGACTCTCTGGTTCAGGTGGCGACGGTTGATGACGTGCCGGTGGGTTTTGTTACCGCCGTTGAGTTTTATATTGACCTGCTGTTTGTTGACCCATCGTATTCACGACAGGGGATCGCCAGCGCATTGCTGAAAGCGTTGTTCGCCAGGCTCCCGACGGGAACGTTAACGGTAGAAGCAAGTATCACGGCCAGAGCGTGTTTTGAACGGCTGGGATTTGTGGTGGTAGCAGAACAAGCGGTGGAAGCGCGCGGTGAGACGTTTGTGAACTATCGGATGGAGAAGGTCAGGTAGGGTGGTGATATTCCCGGCGTCGTTGCACTCGGCCGGGCTACATTATTCGTAGCCCGGCCAGGCGAAGCGCCGCCGGGAACGGCTCAAAACTTACTTCGCCGGAATCGCTTTCAGCAGTTCCGTCAGCAGCTGCCAGTACTGGCCAACGCTTTCGATATGAACCTGCTCATCCGGAGAGTGTGGCCCGGTGATGGTTGGCCCAATGGAGACCATATCCATGTCTGGATAAGGTTTCTTGAACAGACCACATTCCAGACCAGCGTGGATGATCTGAATGTTCGGAACCTTGTTGAACAGACGCTGATAGGTTTCACGCACCAGGTGCATCACCGGAGAGTTAGCGTCCGGCTGCCAGCCTGGATAGCCGCCTTTCGGCTGGGTTTTAGCACCGGCCAGCGCGCCCAGAGATTCCAGCATGCTCACCACGTAATCTTTACCGCTGTCGAGCAGGGAACGAATCAGGCAGTGAATGGTAGCGGTATCTTCAGTCATGGACACCACGCCCACGTTCAGAGAGGTTTCAACCACGCCTTTCGCCACGTCGGAGTTACGAATCACGCCGTTCGGAGTCGCGTTCAGCAGTTGAATGAACGCATCGCGAGAAGCGGCGGTCAGCGCTTTACCGTCAACGGTCTGGGTTTCCAGAACCAGCGTCAGGTTTTTCTCTTTCGCCGACAGTTCGTTTTGCAGAATGTGCAGGTAGGTATCAACCAGGCCTTTCAGCGCATCAGCTTTATCCGCTGGGATTGCCAGCGCAGCAGAGGCTTCACGTGGAATCGCGTTACGCAGGGTGCCGCCGGTGAAGTCGACCAGACGCAGATCCAGCTCGCTCGCATGAGCGACCAGGAAACGGGCCAGCAGTTTGTTGGCGTTGCCGAGACCGAGGTGAATATCACCGCCGGAGTGGCCGCCTTTCAGGCCTTTCAGCGTCAGCTTGAAGCCCTGGAAGCCCGCAGGAATCGCTTCGCGAGTCAGCGGCAGGTTGCTGGTGAAGTCGATACCACCGGCACAACCCATGTAGATTTCACCCTCTTCTTCAGAGTCGGTGTTGATCAGAATGTCGCCCTGCAGCCAGTTTGGTTGCAGACCGAACGCGCCGTCCATGCCAGTCTCTTCGGTCATGGTCAGCAGTACTTCCAGCGGACCGTGCTCAACGGACTCGTCGGACAGTACCGCCAGCGCGGAAGCCATACCGATACCGTTATCGGCACCCAGCGTGGTGCCACGTGCTTTTACCCACTCACCGTCGATGTACGGCTGAATAGGGTCTTTGGCGAAGTCATGAACGGTATCATTGTTTTTCTGCGGCACCATATCGAGGTGGGCCTGCAGTACAACCGGTTTACGGTTTTCCATACCCGGGGTCGCGGCTTTGCGAATCAGAATGTTGCCAACCTGGTCGCGCTCTGCGTGAAGACCTTTTTCTTTCGCCCAGCCAACGATATGCGCGGCGAGCTGCTCTTCATGATGAGAAGGGTGCGGAATAGAACAGATTTTGGCAAAAATATCCCACAGCGGCTGCGGGGATAATTGAGACAGTTCAGACACGGTGAGTCTCCTTACGGCGTTCTGCAAAAGTCGCTTGCAGGTAAAGGGTTAGCACATACACATACCACAAGACTGGCTTGCGCGATGGGGTTGAGAATACCACTTTCTGCCTCTTCCGGTAGAACAAACCACGTAAAAAGCGTGCCGGATTCCGCTTAACACTGGTTTTTAGTGCGTCAGATCTCTATAATCTCGCGCAACCCATTTCCCCCTTGAACATTTTTTAAGCCGTATAACATAGGCTGGGACAACTTCACATGAGCGAAAAATACGTCGTCACCTGGGACATGTTGCAGATTCACGCACGCAAACTGGCCGCACGCCTGATGCCTTCTGAACAGTGGAAAGGCATTATCGCCGTTAGCCGCGGCGGTCTGGTACCGGGCGCACTGCTGGCACGTGAACTGGGCATTCGTCACGTCGACACCGTATGCATCTCCAGCTATGACCACGACAACCAGCGCGAACTGACCGTTCTGAAACGCGCTGAAGGCGATGGCGAAGGCTTTATCGTTATTGACGACCTGGTAGACACCGGCGGTACCGCGGTAGCGATTCGCGAAATGTACCCAAAAGCTCATTTCGTCACCATCTTCGCTAAACCAGCTGGTCGTCCGCTGGTTGACGATTATGTTATTGATATCCCGCAGGATACCTGGATTGAACAGCCTTGGGATATGGGTGTGGTGTTCGTACCGCCTATCTCAGGCCGTTAATTCTGTCAATTAATGCGCTTCCAACGCCCGGTTATGCCGGGCGTTGTTTTATTTAACGTCCTACGCGTTACAATACATCCAGGAAAGTATCTATGGAGGTTTTGTGATGCCAGAAGCTAATCTCAGCGAAACGCTATTCAAGCCGCGCTTTAAACACCCTGAAACGTCAACGCTGGTACGCCGGTTCAACAATGGTAGTACCTCCCATATGCAATCGGCGCTCAGCGGCAATAACGTACCGCACTGGTACCGCATGATTAACCGCCTGATGTGGATCTGGCGCGGTGTTACCCCGCAGGAAATTCTCGATGTGCAGGCGCGCATTGTGATGAGCAAGGCCGAACGTACCGACGATGAACTGTATGACACCGTGGTGGGCTATCGCGGCGGTAACTGGATTTATGAATGGTCTTCTCAGGCCATGCTCTGGCAGCAGAAAGCGACCCAGGAGCAAGACGAAGCCCTCAGCGGCCGCCACTGGCTGCACGCCTCAAACCTTTATAGCATTGCCGCGTACCCGCACCTGAAAGGTGACGATCTCGCCGAACAGGCGCAGGCGCTGGCAAACCGTGCCTATGAAGAAGCGGCTCAGCGCCTGCCGGGTGAAATTCGTGAACTCGAGTTTGCCATTCCCGGCGGTTCGCCGGTCACCGGCTTCCTGCATATGCCGAAAGGCAATGGCCCGTTCCCAACGGTGTTGATGTGCGGCGGGCTGGATGGCCTGCAAACCGATTACTACAGCCTTTATGAGCACTACTTCGCGCCGCTCGGCATTGCGATGCTGACGCTGGACATGCCGTCGATTGGCTTCTCCTCTAAATGGAAGCTGACTCAGGACTCCAGTATGCTGCACCAGCACGCGCTGCGTGCGCTGCCGGATATTCCGTGGGTTGACCATACCCGCGTGGCGGCGTTTGGCTTCCGCTTCGGCGCGAACATTGCCGTGCGTCTGGCCTATCTGGAAGCGCCGCGACTGAAAGCCGTTGCCTGTCTTGGCCCGGTGGTACACGGCCTGCTCAACGACCCGCTGCATCAGGGGCGTGTGCCGGAGATGTATCTCGACGTGCTGGCTTCGCGCCTGGGTATGCACGATGCCTCCGATGAAGCACTGCGCGTCGAACTGAATCGCTACTCGTTGAAGACTCAAGGTCTGCTGGGCCGACGCTGCCCAACGCCGATGCTGTCGGGCTACTGGGATAACGATCCGTTCAGCCCGGAAGAGGAGTCGCGGTTAATTGTTTCGTCATCTGCGCAGGGCAAACTGATGCCGATCCCGTTTAACCCGGTGTACCGTAATTTCGATCGTGCTCTGAAAGAAATTGCCGGGTGGATCAATAATAGATTTTGTTAATATATTGCTAAATTCTATTGATTTGGTAAAACAGTTGCATCACTAAAGGAGATCGCAATGACGTTACCGAGTGGACACCCAAAGAGTAGATTGATCAAGAAATTCACTGCGCTTGGCCCCTATATCCGCGAAGAACAGTGCGAAGATAACCGCTTTTTTTTCGACTGTCTGGCGGTATGTGTAAACGTAAAACCTGCGCCGGAGAAGCGTGAGTTCTGGGGCTGGTGGATGGAGATGGAAGCAGAAGAACGCCGCTTCACCTACAGCTACCAGTTCGGCTTGTTCGATAAAGAGGGGCACTGGCAGGCCGTCGCGATCAAGGACCCTGAGGTCGTTGAACGTCTGCAGCAAACGCTGCGCGGCTTCCATGAGCGGGCAAAAGATCTGCTGGCGACGCTGGATCTGGCACTGGAACCCGCCGATGGGTTTGCCAATGAAGCGGTGAAGCGTACCGCGTAGTGCATGCTTGATGGCGCTACGCTTATCAGGCCTACGGTTCATTCTGTAGGCCGGATAAAGCAAAGCCGCCATCCTGCAACGTCAAATATAAAAGGCCAGCAAACTTTGCTGGCCTTTTATATTAAGAAGCAAATAACGCCAGTTGTCTGGCGTTATTATTTTCAACCTTAGAACTGGTAGGTCATACCAACGGCTACGACGTTATCCGTCATAATCGCCAGGCGTTTAGTGACCGCAGTTTCATCAACCAGGTTGATTTTATAATCAACAAAGGTGGACATGTTTTTGTTGAAATAGTAGGTCGCGCCTACGTCAACATATTTCATCAGGTCCTGATCGCCGATACCATTGCCCAGGTCTTTACCTTTCATCTGCACGTAGCCCAGGGATGGACGCAGACCGAAATCGAACTGGTATTGTGCTACCGCTTCGAAGTTCTGTGCTTTATTGGCGAAGCCCTGATCGATATCTGCCTTCCCTTTAATTGGGGTCATATTGCGGGTTTCGGTATAAACCATCGCCAGGTAAATGTTGTTGGCATCGTATTTCAGGCCAGTGCCCCATGACTCTGCGTTTTTACCGCCGTTAGCCAGAGATTTTAGCTGCTGAACGTTGGTACGGTCAGAGTTGGTGTACGCTGCGCTGATAGCGAAATCGCTGCCGCCGAAGTCATAGGCAACAGAGGTACCGAAGCCGTCGCCGTTAGCGGTATCGTAGGCGCGGTCATTTTTACCCTGATATTGCAGGGTTACATCAAGACCATCGACCATGCCAAAGAAGTCGGTGTTGCGATAGGTCGCCAGGCCGCTGGAGCGCTTGGTCATAAAGTTATCGGTTTTGCCGGTAGAGTCACCGCCGAATTCCGGGAACATATCGGTCCAGGCTTCAACGTCGTACAGCGCGCCCAGGTTACGACCGTAGTCAAAAGAACCGAAGTCTTTTAATTTCAGACCAGCAAATGCCAGACGAGTTTTCTGTGAAGAGGTGGTGCTGCTTTCTTCTTTATTGCCGGCAAACTCAGATTCCCAGCGACCATAACCGGTCAGCTGGTCGTTAATTTTGGTTTCGCCTTTAATGCCGAAACGAACGTATGTTTTATCGCCATCGGAGCTGGAATCATCGCTCATGTAGTGCATTGCTCTTACTTTGCCGTAAACATCCAGTTTATTACTATCCTTGTTATAAACTTCTGCTGCCATAGCTGAAGAAGAAGCAATAATACCCATCATCGTTAATGCCAGAGTTGTTTTTTGCATTTCTCAATCCCGATTTTTTAGCTTTAAAATTTGCTGTGAAAGACCACTGTGAAAAAACAGGAACGTTTTTATCCTTCCCGTGTTAAAAATTTATGACAATGTCAGATTAAATATAAAAAAGTATGTTTAAGTTTTTCTGTCATAAAAATGTCAATATTCTCCACTAGGCTGCCTGATCCCGCGCAACAAAACCCCTCGCTTTCTGCGCTGCCTGTTGGCAAGCGGCCTGACACCTGCTACAACGTTGGTCTGGTATTGATATTTCTTATTTTTAACGGCAGAGAATCATGAGTGATAGTCAGACGCTGGTGGTCAAACTGGGCACCAGTGTTTTAACGGGCGGATCGCGCCGCCTGAATCGCGCGCATATTGTCGAACTGGTTCGCCAGTGCGCTCAGCTCCACGCAGCTGGGCATCGAATTGTCATCGTAACGTCAGGAGCAATTGCCGCCGGGCGTGAGCATCTGGGTTACCCTGAACTGCCCGCGACTATTGCTTCCAAGCAACTGTTGGCTGCCGTTGGCCAGAGCCGCTTAATTCAGCTCTGGGAACAGCTGTTCTCCATCTATGGTATCCACGTCGGTCAGATGCTGCTGACCCGCGCCGATATGGAAGACCGTGAGCGCTTCCTCAACGCCCGTGACACCATGCGTGCGCTGCTTGATAACAACATTGTTCCGGTAATTAACGAAAACGATGCGGTGGCGACCGCAGAGATTAAGGTTGGCGATAACGACAACCTCTCCGCGCTGGCGGCGATTCTGGCCGGTGCCGATAAGCTGCTGCTGCTCACCGATCAGCAAGGGCTGTTTACCGCCGACCCGCGCAGCAACCCGGACGCCGAGCTGATTAAAGATGTCTATGGCATTGATGACGAGCTGCGTGCCGTCGCCGGTGACAGCGTGTCTGGTCTGGGCACAGGCGGCATGGGCACCAAGCTGCAGGCCGCTGACGTTGCCTGCCGCGCCGGTATCGACACCATTATTGCTGCCGGTAGCCTGCCGGGCGTGATTGGTGACGTGATGGCGAATGCCTCCGTTGGCACCCGTTTCCATGCGCAGGATACTCCGCTGGAAAACCGCAAACGCTGGATCTTTGGCGCACCGCCAGCGGGTGAACTGATTGTGGATGAAGGCGCCACCTCGGCGATTCTGGAACGCGGGAGTTCATTACTTCCAAAAGGCATTAAAAACGTGACAGGCAACTTCTCTCGTGGTGAAGTGATCCGCATCCGTAGCCTTGCAGGCCGCGACATCGCCCACGGTGTAAGCCGTTACAACAGCGATGCGCTGCGCCTTATCGCCGGGCACCACTCGCAGGAAATTGACGCCATTCTTGGCTACGAGTACGGCCCGGTTGCTGTGCATCGCGACGACATGATCACCCGCTAAGGAGTTAAACATGCTGGAACAAATGGGCATTGCCGCCAGGCAGGCCTCCTATAAACTGGCGCAGTTATCCTGCCGCGAGAAAAACCGGGTTCTGGAAACCATTGCCGATCATCTGGAATCTCAAAGCGAAGAGATTCTTGTGGCTAACGCTGAAGATTTAGCCCAGGCACGCGAAAACGGCCTGAGCGAAGCGATGCTCGATCGTCTGGCGCTGACGCCAGCCCGCCTGACGTCGATTGCGAACGACGTCCGCCAGGTATGCATGCTGGCCGATCCGGTAGGGCAGGTGATTGACGGTGGGCTGCTCGATAGCGGCCTGCGCATCGAACGTCGCCGCGTCCCGCTGGGCGTAATCGGTGTGATTTACGAAGCTCGTCCGAACGTCACCGTTGACGTCGCCGCGCTGTGCCTGAAAACCGGCAACGCCGCCATTCTGCGTGGTGGGAAAGAGACTTATCGCACCAACGCCGCCACCGTCGGCGTGATTCAACGCGCCCTGAAAGAGTGCGGCCTGCCAGAAGCCGCCGTTCAGGCCATCGACAACCCGGATCGTGCGCTGGTGAGCGAGATGCTGCGTATGGATAAGTATATCGATATGCTGATCCCTCGCGGCGGCGCTGGCCTGCATAAGCTGTGTCGTGAGCAGTCGACGATTCCGGTGATTACCGGCGGTATCGGCGTTTGCCATATCTATATCGATGACTCCGCAGAGATTGACGCGGCGTTGAAGGTTATCGTCAATGCGAAAGCCCAGCGTCCGAGCGCCTGTAATAGCGTCGAAACGCTGCTGGTGAATCAGTCCATTGCCGATAAGTTCCTGCCAGCGCTGAGCCAGCAAATGGCCGATAGCGGCATTACGCTGCACGGCGACGACACCGTGATGCGTGAGCTGAAAGGCCCGGCGAAGCTGTTGCCGTTAAAGGCTGAAGAGCTTGATAACGAGTATCTGTCGCTGGATCTTAATGTGGTGCTGGTGCCGGATATTGATACCGCTATTGCACACATCCGCCAACACGGTACCCAGCACTCCGATGCGATCCTGACCCGCACCCTGAGCAACGCCAACCGTTTCATCAACGAAGTGGACTCCTCAGCGGTGTACGTCAACGCCTCCACCCGCTTTACCGACGGCGGCCAGTTCGGCCTGGGCGCGGAAGTAGCAGTGAGCACGCAAAAACTGCACGCGCGCGGCCCAATGGGCCTTGAAGCACTGACCACCTACAAGTGGATCGGCTTCGGCGATGATACCATTCGTGCGTAATTGATAGCGGGCGGTGCAAAAATAGGCGGTTGATTAACCTGACTATTGACGCATCGCCCGGTTAGTTTTAACCTTTTGTCCCGTGATTCACGTTCGTGAACACGTCTTGCAGGGCCGATATAGCTCAGTTGGTAGAGCAGCGCATTCGTAATGCGAAGGTCGTAGGTTCGACTCCTATTATCGGCACCATTAAATCAATCAGTTACGATTAACACCCCTCTTTGTCTGCATCATGAATTTTTTCGTGTAACCGCATGTGTAAGTAATTTTCGTAAACGTACATCAACAATAGAACATCCGTATATCTGATTGGTTCAGTCTTGTTGATTTTTTCATCTTGATGAAACGATGTTCCAGATATTGATGTCGGACATTTTTAGTGATGTGCACGAAATATTAAGCTGCTATTCTTGCTTAGGCAGCAAGAATAGCATCTTAACAGGCCTATACAGGAGGCGGTTTGGAAACGGAAAATCTAGCATATTTAGGGTGTTATTTAACCAATCCTACATCAGAAATCCTTTTTCAATACCAACACACAGTAGTAAAGCGTTGTCTTGATCAGATGATTCAAGTTGTGAACTTCTCTAAACAAAAGCAGTGACTTACGAATGAATTCAATGAACGTAATTTCTTGTGCTTTCTCTCTGTTCATCCCTTCTTTGAAAGGGTAATACGTGATGACCTGAGTAGACTCCTTGTACTCATATTTGTAATGGGCTATCCCGTTTCTTAGTCGATTATCAATTGCCGTTTCATCAATCTTGTAGAAGCATTTATCAATAAACTGGAGTTTGGTTCCCAGGTCGGCATCGGCAAAAGCATTCAATGAAACAGCCTCCCGGCGCGGCTCATTCCTTCTCGTCACTTTCAAAGAGGGTTCAAATTCATTGTGATCACCGCGATGCAGAAGATTGTTAAGCCCCGCCAATAAGATCAACTGCCTAGAAAACACTTCTGCTAAGTCTTTATAAAAGTTGTTACAGGTATCAAAATCTGCTGTTGAAATCCTTGCAGCAACCGGGTTGTACTCCCCCTCTTTAACGTAGTCATAAAAGAACGTCGCGCGAAATGGCAGATCTAACTCGATGATTTTAGGGTAAAGACTAAGGCAGTCTTGATGCAGATTTTGGAGGAAATTATTTGCCAGAATCTCATCAATATAAGCGACAGTTTTGTCATGATGATGCGCGTGAAGCCATTGATAAAGACCAGGTAGTTCATTAGAAAGCTCTTCGTTTTGCTCATGAATAGTAAAAGGGGATGACATGATTGAAGTAGCTGAGTACAACGCGGCCAATACGTCTTGTTTTTTATGAGAACGCAATGTAACCCCGGGTATCTTGTTGCAGATCCCATCTAACTTATCGATGTCGCCACGTTTGTACTGGGTAATAATGCGCTGCAAGTCTCTTTGCATCGGAAGAAGGCGATTCAATACCTCAAGGCGTTGAGCAAGATGATAATATGCGTCTTCACCAAGTTCACTGACAACCCGTATGAATGTCGTTTTCCCCATTTCGTACTTGCCAAAGTAGGCAGGGAAATCTAGATGCAAATCGACAAATGGGTTTTCCCCTTTAAATGGCCCATCAAAATCAACAATGTCCTCTGCCCCTTTTAACGTTCCATCCGGATGGCCAATAATGAAAGAAATACATTCCTCACATACCGGGCAAGCAAACTGAAATGGTTGTACTTCTCTGTTGGACATGCCAATCCTGCAATCGATCAATGTACCGCAGGTATCGCATTTGAAGCATTTGCAGATGTTCATCCTTCCTCACCTTCATCTTTCTGATTAGGCTGTAATTCTACCTTACTGCAACGATGCTTTCACGACGTGAGGCCTGACTTACCTAGGGGCGGTTTAGAGATCGAGAATTATTGTACGGTATGCCCGTTTTTGAACGGGTGGTGTTATCGCAATAGGGTGTACTCTCCCGCTATATGGCATTTGGAGTGGATTTTCCCTAACCGGATAACCTAAACGCGATGCTGCTAAGACGATAATTTAAAACCGATAGCCACTGGCACTAAATCAATCCCTTATGGGCTGGAGTGGTTAAATAACGAGCTAAACATACAAAATTTTCCGTTTCCCAAACTGATCCCAATACATGTCGTTTTGTTGATTGTCGCTCTATATGGCTGATTTTAAGATAGCCCTTTCCTGTCTACTTCCATATGTGGTGTAATCCCTTGCGAGATTAAGGTTTCTTTCGAGAGATAGCATGGAATTATTCGAAAATTATTTGTCAGCGTTACCTAAAAAAAAGCGATTGAGTGAAGTCAAGTTGACTATCCTGAAGAGATTATGGGGCTCGGATGATATTGATTTTCCTAAACCTTGGGTCTCATCAATAGAACTACTGGAACTGACAGGGCAAAAGTACTTCGATAGACGAACAAGAGAATTGCGAGATGAACTAGGCTGTGATCTCGAAAGCTCGTACATTGCGGAGTTCTCGGGGCATGCTTGGCGGCTGAAATCAAGTATGATTGCCCCACCAATGGAAAGGGAATACCTGACAGAATCACAACGATCCGGTTTATTTTCTAACCACAGCAATACATGTGCAACATGTGGTAAAACTGTTGCAGGTGGGGTCAGGGGGCTACAAGCGGATCACAAAATACCTTTGTCACGTGGTGGTGGAAATGAGTTAACCAATTGGCAAGCTCTTTGCCACAATTGCAACGTAGGTAAGAGAAGAGCATGTGAGGGGTGTACTGATGATTGTTACACATGCTCATGGGCATTCCCTGAAAAGTTCGGGATTACTACAATGCTCCATCTGCCAGAAGCTGCTTTAAGAAAAGCTCAGCAGCTAGCCGATGCAAATGGGATTTCATTAGACGAAATCGTTGCCTACGCAATACGCAAGCTCTGAATATCATTTGACTCGAGTGGTAACGCCAACTGTTGTTTTTTCATGATGTCAACAGCTTCGAGTGCTTTACGGATTTGCCTTCCTGTTGCCTCGGCAACAGGGGGGGGGAAAGCGTTACCGACTTGACGATAAGCAGCTGTTTTTTTACCAGAGAATTTCCACCAGTCGGGGAAACCTTGGATTCGTGCAGCCATTCTTACAGTCAAACGAGGCATATTTTCAAAACCAGCCCGAATCTTTCCGTCTCTTCCAACATACCCGATAAACCCCTTTTCAGGGCCATTATCCGCTATGGAATGTCCATTGACTCCAAGCGCTTGCCAGGATCTTTTGGCTCTTGTCGGGCCAAGATCTGGCCCCCCATGCTTATGGGAACCGCCAACAAGTGTAGGAGCTATATTATCTGCTGCCTTTCTCCAGGCTTCAGCTCCTTCCCAACCTCCCATTGACATTAAGTCAAAGAGGGCATCACCCACAGTCGGCGGTATCAACGTTTCACTCGGCCAATGAAAATGAGCTGCATATTCACCACGCAATGCGACTAAAAGAACACGTGGGCGAAGCTGAGGAACTCCGTAATCAGAAGCATTATGAAGTTTCCAAAAGGTCTTATAACCCATTGCAGAGAAAGCATGATCTAGTTCTTGCCGATATTGTTTAAACTTTGGGTCTAACAAACCTGAAACATTTTCAATCATTACTGCTTTTGGCTTAATAGTGTTCACAATTTTGAGCGCTGTCGGAAACAAATCACGTTCATCATCTTTGCCAAGTTGCTTCCCTGCTTTTGAGAATGGTGGGCAGGGCACTCCCCCTGCAACCAAGTCAACATCAGAAAAATTATATGCAGTGTGTTCAGCAAAATGCTTAACGCAACCCTCTATGATATCTCCCCAACCTAAAGAATGGAGGTTATTGTTGAGGCGAAGAGTTTCGCAGGCTGCTGGATCAATCTCGACGAGTGCGCGGTGAGCGAAGCCAGCGTTATGTAACCCTAGAGCTTGACCTCCTGCCCCTGCACAAATCTCTACAGATGTATATTGTAACATGCCATTAAACCTGTATATAAAAACAGTTGTATATTTATCTGATCAGAGACCATTACGCAACAAATTGTACAAAACAAGCAGTATCGTCGCCATTGAACCGGTCAGCTTAGTTACTTGATTACTGTATGACAAGGCAATCTACTACTTTGTTTTGGAATCCTCGATTTATCAGAGGACTAAAATTCATTAGTACTATGGGCATCATCTGGATCAGATAAGCATTGTCTAATGCTGGTTGAGTAAAATGCCTCAGCTGAGCACGAAAAAAACTACTATCTGTTTACATGATGTTCTGTCCGTATGATGTATTGCGTCCACTGTAAGTAGCGGACGCATTATGCAAGGAGTAAATAAAGAAGAAAGATTGGTGATGAAGATTGGGAATGCTGCTCGTAGAATTCAGCCTCCTAGGTCACTTTGGCTTCGTCGTAACAAGCCAGTTGCCTGTCGTGCTCGCAGGATATCTACCGCTCGAAGATAGGGTGATTGTTCCCGACAGTAGAACCCTCTGCGATCGATACGAACCAGTTCGTACTTATCTACCAAGAAGTTGACTGCATCGGCCAGGGTAATTCCGGCATCAATATGTTCCTTAATAACTGTTTTATCACTGAACGGCGTGTCGTTCAGTGTCAGGCCATAGTGCTGTTCCAGCAGGCGTGTCAGTAGCATTTGCCAGACAGCTACGGGCGACAGACAGGGCTTCGCCGCCCGCGAAATTGTAGCAGGTAGAGTTTTCATGCTTGCTCTCGTGAATTAGTTAGCGTTGAGTGGGATAAACAGCGATGTATGCATAGCCGCAACTACCAAGTGTGTCGGCTTCGCAGGTAAAACCGTTGTGGTAAAGGATGACGCAGTGGGCATGACGAGGATCCATTTCACCAGTGGTCAGCATCGACTCTATCTGGCTGATAAAATGTGGAAATACTACATCCAGCTTAAGACATTCGTCGTCACTAAACTTACCGGTGATACTGGCCCGGTCAGCCAGATAATGCAGCCGATTCCCCTCCTGCACCAGACGTGCTCCCAGGCGCGGCGTGATATCCCGCTGCAGGCCCCATGTGGTGTTGCTCATTTATAACCTCTTTTATTGTCAGTTCAGGGTGATACTCATCAGGCAGGCATACGGTCCGTTGCGGTCCTGGCGGCGTTCGGCGTATACCGCCAGCACACCGGGAATATCCGGAATTTCCCTGCCGGTGTAATGGCAGACGCTGCCATGCCACTGGTATTTGCCGGTGCAGTAGCGAAAGATTCGGGACTCAGGATGCTGGCGGTATATCGTCATTGCCCGGCGTTTACTGATAATTTTCATTTAATACCTCACAGCAGACCGTGTTCTGCGAACGAATAGATTTGCCTGCCACCGACAATCAGATGGTCGGGGACACGGATATCCACCATCTGAAGTACCTGAATCAGCCGCTGCGTGAGGGCTTTGTCAGCCTGGCTGGGCGTCGTCTCGCCGGAAGGATGGTTATGCGCCAGTATTACCGCCGCCGCGTTGAAATACAGGGCGCGCTTGACCACCTCCCGGGGATGCACCTCGGTGCGGTTAATCGTGCCGCTAAAGAGCGTCTCATGGGCAATAAGCTGATTCTGGTTGTCCAGATACAACACCCGGAACTCTTCCCGCTCAAGTGCGGCCATATGCAGTCGCAGCCATTCACGGACAGCATGTGTGGAGGTGAAGGCCACCCCGGGCTCATGCAAATGCCTGTCTAGAACCCTGAGAGCACGCTGGATGAGACGCCGGTCCTGTGGCGTTATCTCGCCGGGTAAAAAGGAAAGCTGTTTCATTTGTTGTTCCTCCGGTCAGTCGATGATACGCAGAATGGCGTGGGCTTCAGGATGTTGGAGGGCATAGTCCCGCAGGCGATAATAGTGCTCCGTCATGGCATCGCATTCGGTGCGACAGGCGTGATGGCTGTATTCGATCAGGCAGACAGCAATGCCTGCGGCTTCCGCGCTCATTTCAGCACCATTGCCATTCATGCTGTTGAACAGATGCCATTTATCGTCATCCTCAGCATCGGGTGCCATAAACGCCCCGCCATTGCTGAGTGTGTAAAACGACCAGATACCGCCGCTGTACTTGTCACAGAAGCGGTCCATCCAGACAAAAATTCGTGGCTCCAGCGTTATCCACTGCGGAATGGAGCTGAAGTGCTGTGGCCAGAAGTTGATACGCTGTTCGTCGGGTACCAGCGTGGCACTGAGGGTGAACTGCGGTTCGTTAGCGGGAACAAACTCGTGCTGTGTCTGTGTTGTCATAGGGTTTCTCCGTCAATAAAAAACGCCAGCGGCGATGGCTGGCGTATGAGGTGGGGTAATCAGGGTCTGAAAAATGACTGCAGTCAGTCGGTGGATAATGCTCTGCAAATGCCATCCTGCCCGATATACCGGTTGAGGGCCGTACCGGCATCCGGTTCAAAGTTCCACGCCCGCCAGACCATCCGGCCTTCGGGGTCGCGAACCACCAGACGGAAGTGACTGTCCTGGTCGTCTTCAATGGCGATGTTGTGATATCGGCGGGTAATCGCTTCGGCCTGCTGTCGGATGAAAGGTCCCGGTGGTAACCATTTAGGTTCAGACATTCGGTGTACCTTAAAAGCAAAATCCCCTGTCGCAAAAGCGACAGGGGACTGAAAGAGAGGAAGGAAAAATAGGGTATGTTTCGTGTCGTAACGATAACACTACTGCTTAGCAGCTTGTTTTGCTTTTTCCCAGGATGGTCGGTTCGGGCCGGAAAACTCTTTCATGTCTGACCAGTAACCGATAGGGTACTGGATAACAGTTTCATCACCGACGCCGATGTCAACAGACAGATATTGACCACCTTTAATGGAGCCTTTGCGCACCCAGGCATTTGGACTACAGGTTCCAGTATCTCGCTGTTGCCAGGAACGGTCATCCCTGTCAATGATGTAAAAATCACCTAATGAACACCCACTTGCAGATTTGTGATTTAACACGGCGGCCACGTGTTTGGTATTACCAACAATCACACAACTGTTATGTTTACCGCCGCACATGTTCCACAGAGTGTCACCGTTACCCCCGGTAAATTCCCAGATGGTATTCGCTGGTGGTGCATCATTGGACGTGGTAGTGGCGGTTGGCGTGTGTGTTGGTTCCGCAGTCCCATTGACTAATGCACGTAATACTTTCAGCTCACCATCACTTGGGGTGTTAACCCATTGCCCATCTTTACCGTTGCTGTAGAAGCCCACGAAGTTATGGAGGTCAGGCTGGTACAAGAATGTCAGATTGTGGTTACCACAGTTACCGTCTTCACACATAAAACCTTTCAGGTAGACTTTACCGTCAATTTTTACTGGTTCCATCGGACCCGCTGGACCATTCATCTCGTCGAGCATCGCCGGTAAACCATTCTGATTCATGGTCTCATCAAACGACTTTTTGTACGCTGGGTCGGTTTTGTACAGGTCGAAAGGATATGGGCAGGTATTGTTTTCTGACTGACAGTTCTTGGCTTCTACCGCCGTTTTGGCGGTTGCCTGGACTACAGTCGGGGCCATCAGTGCCACAGACAATGCCAACCAACTCCATTTCACATTTGCAGAGAAAGATTTTCTTTTCATTATAAGACTCCTTATAAAGCCCCTGATGCGTCAGGGGCTGTGGGCGTATGCTCGCGTATGGCGCTCTGAAGTAGCACCGAAGCTAGTGGGGTGGCGGAGACCGGTTGCCACTCCGTCATTCCCTGTCGCCAAACCAGAGTGGCGGCAGTCAGTTCACCGTGAACAATCAGGCCGGTGATGTCGTCTTCGGTCACATTGTCGTGACGTACGCCATTTATCTCGTAATGCCATGTCATTGTTTTTCCTTGTTAACAGAGGTCATTAAACCAAAGCTCATCCCGATCCCCCGTTATCGGCAGCCTGTGACAAAACTTCACGGATACAGCTGAAGTGAGGAAGTGCCCGGATAAAGCCTGCCTGAGTGGTTAACAGGCTGAGTCGTTTTCGAGGGGTAAAAGTGGTGTTCAGGATTGTCACTGCATGGATGGTCGCCAGAGGATGCACGGTTATATGCCCGTTAAGTTCACCGGTGAGGTACCAGCAGCCGTCGAGAAATATCAGACGGTACGGGGCCAGTCCGTCACAACGTTCACCGTCCGCGAGCAGCAATACACGCTGGCTGCCGGTGATGGCGCTGACCAGTCGATAAAATACCAGCGGGCTGGTGGTCGTTATCGGCTGTGGTGACTGCCACACCAGGCAAGGGGTTCCATCCGATGCCAGCAGTGCGCCCGCCAGACGCCGGTCCAGCCCCGGAAAGATATCGGCCAGCCCGGCCCGGTATGCAAAAGTCAGCACATCCAGTTCACCCTGCGGACCTGCACCGGTCCGCAGGCGATAGCATCCCTGATGACATTCGAGGTCCAGGTACATCAGTCGTTCGCGAAAATCCCGGTACAGGGTACGGACCGACACATCAAACTCGGTCGCCAGTTTTTGCATCTCTAACGTTTCACCCGCCACAAGACGGCTGATAATCAGCGACAGCCTGACCGCCAGCCTGTCGTAGCGGCGCTCTGTCAGTGGCATGGAGGCTCCTCCGCATGGTTAACTGACTGAAAGAAATAAGATTCTAAAGGAGAGGGTTGACAGGATATGTCCACGACGGGAATTAATTTGGGAAGCGCATGAAGCCCGTGATTATCAGACCTGCGCGGATTTCTGATGATTTAACCGGCAAGTTCTGTGCACCCGAAATGACAGGGTGTGTCATTTATTCACATTTTAATAACCATGCCAGAGGTAAAATGTGAACTCACGCAGGCCGTAAACCACTGAGCATGGCTTCCGCCATCACCCACAGTGCCCGGTTAAGCTTCACATCTCCGTCAATGCCGCGCACGGCACGGGTATGCGTTCGCACGCCTTTTACACTACGTCCGCTAAGCCCGCCTTTTATCAGGTTCTCCTGAATACGCTGGTAGGTGGTCCACAGGTCATTACTCTCATCCTGCCAGCGGCGTGGGGAAAGCACCTGAGGTGCTGTCACCGGCTGGTGGTCCTCACCGAAACGGTACGTCAGTGCAGCCTGAGCCAGAGCCTGTTGTGCCGGTGGCGACAGCATCAGAGACTGCATGGCATCCCGCTTCTCTTCCACACGGTCAAAAATCCCCAGCACTTCATAAGCCCCCTCAATCACCTGACTCACCACATCCCCTTTGTGCGGTACCCGCACCTCACCAAACGACTCGCCGCAGACGAGCCCGTTCTGGCATACCGCACGGAATAATCCCGGTAACATCTGATACGAGCTGGTGCCGTCATGAGAATTGAGCAGAATGATTTCCGGGACTTGCTTGCCAGTAATTTGTCCCTCCCGGCGCAGGCGTAACATATGCTTTGTATGCTCGCGACGCCCTGGGTCACGCACCCGGGTCTGGCAGGCAAAGAACGGCTGAAAGCCTTCGCGCTGCAGGTTCTCAAGAACGGTAATGGTTGGTATCCAGGTATACCGTGCGCTGCGTGACTCATGCTTCTCCTCGCTGAATACGCTGGGCACCACACGAAAAAGCTCTTCGCGGGTTAGCGGACGGTCACGACGAATAAGATTTGCTGCGCCAAAGCGCGAAGCCAGACGGGTCATAAGCAGACTCCTCATGATGGAAGAATGAAAACAAAAAAGCCCTGTCGCATAATCGCAACAGGGCTCAGGAAATAACTGGTTAAACTACTAATAATTCAGAAGAAAAAATCCCAGACGGCGCGGGCGGCCGATACCACGGTATCGCGTACAGCCTGGATTATTGTCCGAACCGGGGCTGGTATCAGGGGCATGGAACTTACTGTATCCAGTACCGAGCCGACCGTTTCACCAAAATCGTCACGGGCTTTTTTATTAACGGCATCGGTACGAAGTGGAGCACTAAGCTGTATCGCCACCGGACTGCTGGCCTTACGTGGTAAACAACGAATCATACGCTCTGCCATCACCCGTAGTCCCCACTGCAGACGGACTGACACTGCACAGACAGGGTTTATCGGCTGGAACAGCTCATGCAGCAGGCAGATTTTGCGACTGATATTTTGTTTCTGCTCTGTAGACAGCTTTTCACCACCGCTGGTGGGTTCGGCCTTATCTGACTGGCTGATAACAAACAGCACCTTATGCCGATATGCCTCACCAATTACCTTACGGTAAAAATGCTCATCCACCGCCAGCGCCCGGTCATCGGCCTTAATCAACCACAGCACTAGGTCCAGCCGGGGAAGCTGTTGCCGGTACAATGCGGCATACTCTGCATCACGGGTCTGACTTTCCCCGATACCAGGCAGATCCACGATGCTCATCACGCGTTCCCCCACCTGCAGTCGAAAGATCAGTGGTTCGCGAGTGCAGGCAGCCACATCGCTGACAGTTGAAATCTCACTGTCAAACAGGGCATTGCACAACGAAGACTTTCCCGCCCCTGTTTTGCCCATAATGCCTATCACCGGCTCATAGTGAATCAGCTGGTTTATCTGCTGCAGAATACGCTCTGATGCCCATTGCGGCAGGCCGGAAAGCGATTGCTGCAGTGACTGTGAAACGTCAAATTGTTTCATTACCGCTCCTCTGAAATGAAAACAAAAAAGACAAGACCGTGAGGTTCAGCCTTTAATGAGGTATGTTCAGGGGAATGATATATATCTGAATATTTTTAGAATGCTGATAGGCCGTTCTGTGCCAGAAGCGGGCACGGCTAACATCATGATGTACTAATCAACGGGGAGCAGGTCAGAGCCATACGGAATTGGAAAACACTGCCGATATTTTTAGTGGGCGAATCAGAATCTGTCTCTGTTGCTGAGAAACTTCAGCATTACATGACGAAAAGCTTTACAACCCCATGTGCTAGGTAGCAAAACGACAATGATCACAGCAGGGACGCGGCTGCAGCGTCTGACTGTGTAAAGGAGATTACATGGCAAGCATTGTTTCGGAGTATCACCGATTTCTCGCATACCTCACTCAACAAGACGTACCCGACGACGTCCGACGGCTTGCGCACCTGATATCCATTAATCTGCAATATCTCTCCGAGGTTGGCGCGGCTCGCAGGGGACGTTCAGTACGCCTAGCCCCTTTAGCCGTCAGTGAAATGGTAGACATGCCCGTTAATTACGAAGGCAATGCTGATACTTCTGAAACAGCAACCCGACTTGGTCGCTTACACCGGCTTGAGGTGGGACCATTTCGTGGTTTCATGCGTCAGGAGGTCTTTGACCTAACCCACGATATCACACTGATATACGGCGCCAACGGCACCGGTAAAAGCAGCTTTTTTGAAGCTCTCGAAGTAGCGATGCTGGGTACTATCAGCGAAGCACAGTTAAAGCGAGTTGATCAAAAGCTGTATTGCAACAATGCACGTATTGGTCGGCACGATGCGCCAGTGCTTATTGCAGGTGAGGCTACACAGCCCGTCCGGCCTGATGAATCAGAATACCGATTTTGTTTCATCGAGAAGAACAGGCTGGACGACTTTGCCCGCATTGCTGCGAGAACACCAAGCGACCAACGACAGCTCATCGCAACGTTGTTTGGTGTCGATCTGTTTAGTGAGTTTGTACGCGGATTTAATCCGTCTCTCGATCAAGATCTGATGCTTTCCGGCCCAATGGCCGCACAACTGGTTGAACGTAGAAAACAGGTCGCCTCGTCAGAACAGGCGATGGCGGAATACCCGCAGAAAATATCTGATATTGAATTGCAGGAAAATGCGCTAGCCCAGCGTATGTCTCCCGGTGCGACCTATCAGGCATGCGTTGAATGGCTGGAAGGCACACCTCTTCAGCAAGGACGTCAGCCATACGTTCAGGCTCAACTTGATGCAGTGCCGCCACCAGTGCATGGGATTACACAATCCCGACTGGAATCTCTGATCGATGAGGAATATCGGTTGCAGGAGAGCTGGCAAGAGGCTTCAGGAGAGCTTGCTAAACGGGCAACCGAGATTTCCTTTGCAAAACTCTACGAGGCTGTACAGGCCTTTGCCGTTGATGCGAGCACCTGCCCTGCCTGCGGTACCTCTCTCGATGCAGTAACGGAGGATCCGTTTGCGCGCGCGAACGCCGGGCTGGAAGCTTTGGCACAGTTGGCTGAATTACAGAGACGAGAGCAATCATTAAGAGCTGAGCTCACCGAGTCTGTCCGTCAACTGTGGGAAGAGATGCGACGCACCGTCACAGCCGCGATGACTGCATGTCCGGAAGCGCTCCAGGCTGCTTCGCTTCCTGCCTTGCCTCAAACATCAGTTGGCTCTTGGCTTGAGAGCTGGGTTGCCGAAGATCGTCAGGCATGGAGAGCGCTTCTGAGCATTGCCTCAGTGATTGAGCAGGCCGATATCCAGTCCAGCGCTATCCTGAATCAACGCACTGCGCTGACTCAGGAACGCGACCGCCTGACTCAGTTTCGATATGAAATTGAAAGGCTCCGAACGCGGCGAAGGGCTGCCTACGTTGAACTGGCCGCAGCACAGACTACCATAAGCCAGTTCAATGAAAATAACCGGGAACTGCTTGCAGCCATTGAGGCTGAAGGACCCATTGTACAGTTAAATCAGCGTATAAAGTTGGCATACGATGGCTTCCTGCCAGAACTTCAGCAATACATGGCTGCACTGCCAGGCATATTGCTGCAGGGATTGGGTGAACAGGCCCGAAATCTGTATAACGCATTTAACCGAAGCGATGCACCCGGCGATCTGCTGTACGCCCTCCACCTGCCGGTTGCTGAAAACGGCAAGATTGAAGTCGAATTCAGGGGGCAACCAGGCACTCGTTACGATGCGCTGATTATTTTCAGTGAAGGACACATCAAATGCCTGGGGCTCGCCATACTCTTGGCCAAGAATATCATACAGGGCTGCCCGGTCGTCATCTTTGATGATGTGGTTAACGCGATTGACGATGAACACCGGGACGGTATCTGGCGCACTTTTTTTGAGGATGGACTGCTGGATGACAAGCAGATAATCCTGACCTCACATGCCGAAGAATTTTTAATCCGCATTCAACAGGAGCTGGGGGCAGCACGAGCTGGTGCCATCAAGCGCTACAAATTCCTGCCTCACACAGGGGAACACGAACTGCGGGTAGACAGCCATCCGCCGACGAAGAACTACGTCCTGTTGGCACAGCAGGCGCTGGATGGGGATGAAAAACGTGAAGCGCTCCGCCAGTCCCGTCCTGCACTTGAAAGCCTGACTGACAGTCTCTGGTCCTGGATGGGCAGGCGTGGGGACGGACGCATTGAAATAAAACTTAGCGGGCCGCGATCCCCATGGGAGCTGAATAACAAATGCTCTAAATTAAAATCGGCCGTTAATCGCATTGCAGCCCAATATCCCGGTGCACCGGATGCAGTTGCAGCTTTAGAGAGGTTGCTGGGCGTCAGCGGTGCGAGCATTGAATGGGGATATCTGAACAGCGGCGTGCATGATTCACAGCGGGACCACGAGTTTGACCGCGCCACAATAAGGATCATCGTGGAGTCGATCGTATCCCTTGATGCTGCAATCAGCATCATGAGAAACCGATAGGCATTATTCGTTTTACAGTCAAACAAAGGGGCATTTTACATAAGCCCCTGCTGACTAGCTATAAGCGGCGATAATAACTGTCCAGCATAGCTAAACAGCTTTGGCCAAACTCACACAGAATTCTATTTGGAATGTCCGCTTCACGCCCTGAGACATTCGACAAGCTTTTTATGGCTTCAGTAAGGGCGAGTGTCTCGCTTCGAGAGCCAGCAAATATTTCGCTTCGTCATAACAGGTTCTGGCCTTCCAGCAGCGGTAAATGATCCTTATCCATTTGAACGCCAGTGCCCGGATCGCAGACTGATGAGATTTGCCCTTTTCTCTGAGGCCCTGATAATACAGTTTGGCCCAGTATGATGAATTAACCGTCTTGGCAGCCCATTCAACAAAGGTCTGCCTGACGAACTTGGCACATTGCCATCGCCAGTGAACCCAGGATTTTTGGCCGCTTCGTTCGGTCACCGGTGCTATACCTGCGTAGTTTTGAATTTCTTCAGCGCTGTTAAACCGGTCACGGTTATCACCAAGTGCAGCAAGCATCCGTGGGCCCATGCACGGTCCCATGCCCGGAAGTGATTTGAACAGCCCCGCATCTGGCAATGTGTCAAACAGCGTTTCGATTCGTTCGTCATAGGTTTTGATGATTTCACTCACGACTTTAATTTGTGTCGCCAGTGCTGCTGCCATCAAAGCATTAGCCTCTATAACACTCGGGTCTGTAGTCAATGGGATCGCATTATCAATACTCGCAACACGTTGCTCGGTAAGGGCCATAGCGCGACCACCTTTGGCATTCAGAAAGTTGCGGATCGTGTCGCGTCTGGCTCGTTTCAGTTGTTGCAGACTGGGCCACCGGATAATCAGCTCACACAACAGTAAGCTACCCCGATGTGAGAACCACTCCAGTGGCTGAGGATAATACTGTTTAAGCGTGTTGATTATCCGGTTCACAAAGCGTCGTTTATCTTCAACCAACTGACGACGTTGCTCAACCAGTTGCTGAAGTAAGCGAATATCCGCATTGTCGGGTTCAATAGCTTTTATCTTCTGGGGGTAACGCAGCATTAACTCTAATGCCAGCTCGGCATCCTGCGGATCATCTTTAGCGCCGCTGGGCGAGAAGGCTTGCCGATAACGAGCCAGGGACAATGCGTGGACGGGGAAAACGGTGATAAAGGGGTATTTTTGAAGAGCATATACCACGGGGCCCTTCTTCAGTTCGAGAGCTATTGCGATTCTACCTTTTACTTTCTGGTGTAACTCAGTAAGCCAGGCATCAAGCGCTTCTGCTGTATGTTCAATCACATCGAATACGCGTTCACCGTTTTTAAACTGAACACAGACATCGTGTTTTTTATCAGCCCAGTCCAGACCAACGTGCGCAGCAAATTGATTAGTCACAGTCATCACCAACTCCTTTTTATCGGGGATTGGTATGCATTCCACGCTCTTCGAAAGAAATATAGCCAGCAGTTTATCTGCATGCCCTGAGTATTCGTTAGCGAACGTGGAGCACCTACTGGCTCGAAAGAAAAGCGGCGATCATCACATGATTCTCGCTCAATATTCGTAACCAGTAAGCGCATACCCTGAATCACTTCAAAGTGTAATTCTCAGGGTACGAATGACTATACCTCGCTCAAAGCTGCCTGTCAGGTCTGCTTAAAAAGCAGTTTTAGCGTAGAATATTTTCGGTTTTCCAAACGGCCTCCTACAACATCATTGGAAGCACGCGGCGGTATGTGCAAGGCTGGGCGGTACCATAAATTACTTAAAAGTGTAATCCTCAGGGCACAAATGACTATACCTCGCTCACAGCAGACCCCACGGTCCTTCAGGCGGTCTGCTTTACCCATACCTGACCAGTTGTTACGGCTCAGAATGTCGATTTTGTGGTTGATGATAAGATCTTGGTATGGGCGAGGAGAAAATTTGATCATCTTTAAACTAGCAAGTGTATAATGCTTAAAAAATGATAGGGGTGAGTATGGATATCTGGGATTTTAATAAGTTATTTATTTTTATTCTTTTTGTTGTTCCCGGATTTATTAGTATTAAAGTTTATGAGACGCTTCATCCATCTGTTAAAAAAGACTCATCTAAAATAATTATCGATGCTGTAGCTTATAGCTGCATCAATTACTCGATTTGGTTTTTACCAGTCTATTTTTCAGAGAAAAATGACTTGTTTAATTACTCTCCTTTTCTATACTATTCACTGTACCTTTTGGTTTTTTTAATATCCCCTTTACTATTGCCAGTAACGCTACATAAATTAAGGCTGTCACAGTTTTTTAGAAAAAGATTACCGCATCCAGTGGGTAGGCCATGGGATTATTTTTTTAGAAATGCACCTGCCTGCTGGGTGATTATCACCCTTAAAGATGGAAAAAGAATTGGGGGGCTGTACTCAGGGAATTCATTCGCCTCAAGTAGTCCGGAGCCAGAGCAAATTTTTCTGAGTGAAAGTTGGCACGTTAATGAGGATGGGGGATTCGCACGACGTAAAGAACGGACCTTAGGAGTATTAGTTCTGACCACAGATATTCTCACGATAGAGTTTTACTCTATTTAAGTTAAACTCAGCAAAAGGTGACATAAATTGACTGATAGTAAAAAGACAAATAATGAGCTGCTAAACACCGATGGCTATCAACCGATGATGGAAGGCTACCAACCTAGAATTTCTGGTGAACACCTCGCCATCAATGGTTATCAACCACAAAATCACGGTAGTGCAGGTTTTTTTAACTCACCGATAACTATGCAGCAGCAGTCAAGCCTTCCAGAACCAGAGAAACATGGCTACCAACCCCCGTCACAGACCCGTCCGGTAGCACCTCCCCCTCAGAAACCATAATCTTTAATTACAGCGTGGGCACCCACGCTATAATATTCCTTCTACATTTTTGAACCTATCCAGCACCTTCTGGGATATCAGTTCTGCGCTGTGACATACCCGTAGCTATTAGCCCAAAAATCTATGTACTGATCTTTGGAGACTGCTACGGCTGCTACATGTAGCATGTTGTAGCAGGGTATCAAGATACATTATCGAATTTTTTACCGAGAAATGTGAAAATTATGTTAATTGATAGGGTGAGGATAAATACCTCACCCAGAGTGCTATTAACAGGTTAATCTGCCTAAGCGTGGGCACTGGCTTGTGCCAAAGTTGCGGTAACCGCTGTGGACATCCTTAGTCCTGGTTTTAGCCAGATACGCCAATCGAATCAGGAAACTCCAGTAGGCTGGGCTACGATCCAAGGCGTCGAATCGGCTAAACCTATAAACAGCATTGGGAGGGAATTCAGCTAATGTTGCGTAATCTTCGTGAGCAAGCCCTACAGCACTGCACCAAGCTTTCTGTATCCGGGTAGCCATATTATCACCATTGCGGTCTTTGTAATTGCCAAGATACCTGTAGACATCTCCGTTGAACAACAACATCAGGTGATAATGGGGATGTTCGCTTGTATCGCGTTCCCTGCACCATCCATAAGATGGTAATGTCGGATCTCCCGGTCTTCTGGACCGGTTATGATCCGCTCGTAACTGGCTTTTCAGTGACTCGTAGAAGCGAGTGATTGCCTGTTCATCATCCCGCTGGAAGCATATTGGTAGATCAGGCTCTCCTGGTACATGGGACTGGGCGAATCTCTGGTCAGTACGAATACCTAGTATTCGGTTATTCTGCTCCAGTGTGCCGTAGACCATGTTAAGCAGTGGGTTGAGAATATTGAAGTCAATAGGGGATTTATACTTTTTGGCTGCTGTACTTACCAAGTCCTCGATTTCTTCATTGGTAAGTGAATATTGTGATTCCATAATAATCCTTAAGTATGTAAATATTAATCATTAGGTAATGGGTAGCCCTCACGCTACCCATGTGATGTTGGATATAACTCCTATAGGGAAGTTACTATTGATAAGTAATAATTAGGTATGGAACCTTAATCAATATATATTACATATACCACTTTAAACGCATAGGTTGCCCTCCCTGATAATTTACATCGAACCACGGAATTACTGACTTTTTGAACAAAAAAAATTACCCAGAAAGACTTTAGCTACTCTGAAGTTATTCATTTCTTGGTAGTTTATTAAAGCCAATAGATCCAGATGAAATTAACGGTATGTTTAATGTTTTAGCCAAATCACCATATTTCACTTCTGAGCCAGTAAATTTCACATAGTCAATGCCATCCTCTTTAAATAACTGTACCTTCCCATCTTTTTCAAGTTCCTTTAAAACGGGTATCAGACGCTCTATGTTTCTAAGAGAGTATGGACCATCTCTACGAATAGTGTGCCTCCTAAAATCGTAAGATTTATTACTGATAACATGTTCCTCAAGCCAAAATAACAACTTTTCTTTCTCGCTAGGTTTTCTGGTAGAATCTACTTTTAAAATTAAGTGGGTAATACACCATTCACTTATTTTAGCTGCTGACAGAAAAGTATCCCTAGTAATTATTGGCGAGTCGGGTGTAATAAACATTTGCATTACTGCTGCGATTCGCGTAGCTTGTTCCATTATTCTGGAACCAAAATCATCATAGTGATGCAACTCACCTCCTGATTGCATAAGTTCCCTGATTCGCTTATTTTGTGTTTCCCATAATGCTTTCGCCTCTTCAGATAAAGTAATACAGATACGTTCTTCATTGTTTTCTCTACGCTGTATGCCGTCTTGCAAGTGCTTAACAAGAATAGAGAAAAAACCATCAAGCCCTGGTTCATCAGACCATGAACATACATCAGGGATATCGCATGGTTCAGGTACTTGCTCCAGATCAATTAATAATAAACGGGCTAAGAACCCTGAGTTTCTTAATTTTTTCCCTTGCTTGCTTAGAAAATCGTTAAATATTGCAGGTTGCAGTAACAGTAATATGGTCAGCCGGACATCATCAACATCGTAGCTGTCACGAGATGCTCTGCTGTCTGAAATTCTCCCTTCTCCCCAAAGAGAGTTGAGAACTGATATATCGCGAAAAAGGCTACTGTCAAACACCCCTCCGGCTTCATCAGAACCGAGCATCAAGGACGGAGATCCCAGAGCTAATGTCTTTTTAAGTCCCTCGCTTGTTGAATCATTTTTAGTAAGATACTTTCTAACCGGTGCTACCGGTCCACTTTTCTGACATTCCTCCAGTGCTTCGCGTGTTTCAGCTACATCAACCTTCTGGCGAACAGCTTTGCTAAATTGCTTTTTAAGTTCTTTTAATTCCGTATCCCAAGATACTTTTTTCAGTTCATAAAGTTTTTCCTTTTCCAGAAAGATATTCTTCATTCCCTTTTCCATTTGATGGATTGTTTCCATCAGTGCTTTGAATACCGTTGACTTCCTGCTACCTGACCGTGCTAATAAAAGGAGGTAAAGTGATGTAAATGTTCTCCCATTTTTAAGCTGGACATCAAATTTATCCTGACAGGAAAATGCCATTACCCCAAGTAATACTATTAAAATAAGCTCAATGGGAGCTCCTGTTTTGTAATGTATGTAACTTATCAATCGCTGTGCAAAAGTGGGCAGCGTCTGAAATTCCAGACAAAGTTCTTTATTTTGCTTAGATTTTTTTTCCTTAGACATGCATTGTATAGCTCCTCTTTTTTAGAAAAATTATACTGTTTTTGAAGCAGTCCACTTATCTATAGAAGTGGACCGCCATCCTACCAATGAAAAGCCAAGTTGATGGACTAAGAAATATTTCCAGAATCATTTTTAATGATGAATAAATATCTCACAAACATTTAACGTTGGCTGTTTTTAACGTTTTTAGATAATTTTTAACATCATCTTCAAACCAATAATTTCTATTGTTAATTTTGATTGGTCTGACTAGACCGAAGGGAAGGCGATCTTCATGCAACCACATTCTTATCGTTTGAGGTTTGCGCTTTAGAAAATCAGCTAACTCAGTAGTAGATACCAAGGAAATATTATCTAGATCTAATGAGTGTAACATTTTAGATTGATTCATGCTGCCACCTCTGTAAAAGAGTTGTTGGCAAATGAATTAAAGAGGAAATTTATATGACAAAAACAAGAAGGGAATATGGAACCAAAAGCCTCAGCAGGTTCGGGATCACTTCCATCGCTAGAACTAGAAGACAAAGAATTTTTAACTGATTTGGTGGTGCTGCGACGTGACCTTGCAGCCGAGCCTGTATGAGGCACACTCCGAAAAATTACATTTTGAAATGCAATGCTAAGTGACTTAATTCTTACGTGTTTCCGTTTCATAGCCAGGTTCATTGCATGAAGAGCAACTTTCTTGTAATGATTTTTAAACCATTGAGCGAGTGGTCCTGCATCTGCTGATGGGGCATGGTAATAGATTTCAAAAGCCGCATTATTTAATCCCAGCATGTTCGCCAGAATCTCTTGGTCATTGTCTAAAGCGCTGGTCTTTGAATCAAACATTCTGATACATCTCCTTTATGGTTGAGGTTTATGAGTCGATTTTCATCTAAGTTTGTATTCCTGTCAATATATCCACACTTCTTTTAACTTATTGATAATATTGAATATCAACGCAACTCAACATTCTTTTTTTTACTGGTTTTGGTTTGTTCTAAGATCCAAGTCTCAATTTTTTCATGCCATTTGCGCAACAGATCTAAGGGACGACGGCGGTAGTGTTTTTCCGCTAGTGCACTTGGTTTGTGTCCCATAATTTGAGCAACAATACCTGTTGGCACTTCAACCCATTCTGCCAGGGTTCCAAAACTACGGCGTAAGCCGTGAAGGCTGATATGTGGCAACTCAGCTTGAGCTAACGCTCTGTTGTGTGCTGAACGCGGTTCAATAATTTTGCCACTTTTGCTGTTACTTCTGAAAACCCAACCCTCCTTATTTACGTCAGAATTTGGGAATTGCACTAGTGCACTTAACAGCTCAGAAACATAAGGAGTGAGAGGGATGATACGTTCGCCTTCGATCTTGTCTTTAATCCTCATGCTTGACCATTTGAAATCTACGTCAGACCACCGAAGTGACGCAATTTCTTCACGCCGTGCACCGGTGAGCAAAAGTACCTGGAGATAGGCCGATGCAATGGGATTATTGAGGCTACGTACGGCACTGAACCAGCTTTTTAACTGTTCTTTTTGTAAGCAATCTCCCGCTTTACTCGCTGATACTGGAACCATTTTTCTCACGTTATGATCTTGTGCAAGATCGCCATGGATTATTCCCTGATATTTTTTCTGGTAATTAGCCCATTTGATAAATGCACGCAACAGACGGTAGGCATGAGCAGTGACGGTAGGCCGATTTTGTCTCTCTGTACTTAGCCATACGGCAATGTTCTCTGGTGTTAGTTCCGATAACGGTAGGTCGAGTAAGCTAGCCAATGGTCCAGACGAGGTTGGGCCCCGGCCTCTTTTTTTACTTTCGCCTCCACGGCTGGACAAGTTCACGTGATCGGCAATATAACGTGCAGAGTAAGGACGTTTAGTTTTTGCGCTGATTCCGGTTCTCAATTCTTGAAGATAATCTTCCCAAGCGCTTGAGAAGGTTACCTTCGTTTTACGAGATTCAGCCTGCTGTGATTCCGCTTCAGCAATTTTTTCTGCTTTAGCTATACGCGGATCTATCCCAGTATCGATTAATGTTTGCAGCCGCCTGGCTTCGGCCCTGGCATCATCAATCCTCCAATCGTTAATGTTGCCAATGGTCATGCGAAGGGTTTTTCCCGCATATACGCTTTGGAACACAAAAGCTTTTGTTCCGCGAGTTGCCCGGCATGCCAGAGTTGTTACATCCGCATCCCAAAGAAATGCTTGGTTTTTACCTTCAGTTAAAGCAAATTTTCGAATGCGCTCGAAGGTGAGTTTTTGTCTCGGAAGTGCCATTTTTGGTCTCCAGATGAGAAAGGTTACATCACCATAATGTAACGGCTGGTGTAAGTAAATTGGGGGGATACACATCAACACCTGTCAATTTTTATCAACAGGTGTTTTTTATAAGCTAATGTTTTATAATGAACTAATTGTTTTAAGAGTAGGTTTTTAAAGGGGTAAAAGTATAATAACGTCGCATTCGTAATGCGAAGGTCGTAGGTTCGACTCCTATTATCGGCACCAGTTACTTCTATCTTATTGATTTAGTTAGTATTAAATCCATTCAGAGTGAAATCGCGTAGCCTCTCCTACATAGAGGTCATACAGCCGATGGCTCAACGTGATAATCTGTATCGCCGTAGCAGCGGTATTTATGTTGTCCGTATTGCAGTTCCCGCCCGATACCGTCTCTACACGGGACAGCGTGAGATTCACGCTTCAACAGAAACAAACGACATCAGAAAAGCGCGAGCGATTGCCGCAGTTCTATTGGCTGTCTGGCAGCGATGTCTGGGTGAGTATCAAAAATTGGATAGAGAAAAGTTGGTAAGCAGTGCGCCTGCTTTGGCTGGAGAAGGAATGATCAGCCTCGCTGAATTTTGCGGTTTAACGAGCGCTTCCCTGCAACAAGTGGCGCAGCGACTACTTGATACGAATATCCCACTTTTTTGGCTTGCTGATGGGCATCCTGCCTACTATGTAGAAGATCTTTCACTCGTTGATAAGGATGATCCTGAGGCTTCTGGATTTATCATCGATAGTGCCGGTAATGACTCCAACTTATTGATAGTGTTTTATGTTCAGATAATGCCCGATGACTTTGTCATGCAGCTCCACCGATTTTGAGAACGACAGCGACTTCCGTCCCAGCCGTGCCA
>NZ_VDAG01000010.1:0-142313 GCF_019584505.1 Kluyvera sp. EC_51
CTGGCACGGCTGGGACGGAAGTCGCTGTCGTTCTCAAAATCGGTGGAGCTGCATGACAAAGTCATCGGGCATTATCTGAACATAAAACACTATCAATAAGTTGGAGTCATTACCAGAGAAATATTAGACATTCCTGACATTGATTTTTATTCGTCTGAAATGGACCTTCATCTTCTCAGTGGATTATGCAAGGGGTTAATCTCTGATAGGTCATTAACAGAAGATGAAATCAGATATCTTGATTGGTGGCTAACTCAAAATGGAGCCCTCAAAAATAACTATCCAGGAAAAGAACTATACATTCTTGTAAAAGATATTCTTGACGACGGGATAATTACTAAAGAAGAAAGTGACATTCTCCATAAGGCACTTGTTGACTTCACCGGGTGTGATTTGGATAGCGGCGTTGTTGATGGATTAGCAACTAGATTGCCTATTGATCATGGTGCTAGCATTGACATTGAAGGAAAAAATTACTGTTTAACTGGTACCTTTGTAGCTGGCAAGCGTGCAATGGTGGAAGGGTTGATAAAAACTGCAGGCGGGCAAATCAGTAATGGAATCACCCAAAAACTGGACTTCCTTGTTATTGGCACACTATCATCCCGAGACTGGAAATTTTCCAGTCATGGGAAAAAGATAGAGAAAGCTGTTAGCTATCGTGATGATAATGGTGCAAAACTAAAGATTATCTCGGAAGAGATGCTCTTTGATGTGCTACCACGTACGTGACGACCAGAACACTCGACCAATAACGTGTATTCGTGCACGGCGTTCATTGAAGGTGAGTATTTCATCAGGGTACTCATCTTTATTGAAGCTTCTTATAATTAGCCCTCCGTCTGGCTGACTGATTAGCACTTTAACCCTAAGTAAAACACCATCCCTAACAGCATATAAGTCGCCATCTCGAATAGGGTTTGTTTGAGAAGTATCAACAGCAACATGATCGCCGTTGTTGAGAACCGGCAATAGACTGTTACCCCAAATTTTTACAATTCTAGCATTTGTTGCGCTGACACCAGCCTTTCTTAAATCGATTCTTCGAAGTGGGAACCAATCAATTACAGACTCTATTACTTCGGCTTCACAGCCGTTTCCTGCGGATAGTTCAATATCCAGTATTGGTATATCAGCAAAAATCTCAGGGTCTAAACGGGAGCCTTCTGCTTCCTCAACGACATAATCAGAAAACGAAGCGTTTTCCTCAATACCGAGCTGCAACCACTTTTGACTTACATCTAGTGCCTTAGCGATTTCTTTTATCTTCCGAGGTTGCAGCGTCTCTCCATTCTCGATCTTTGCGACAGATTGTTGCGACAACCCTATAGCCTCAGCCAGTTGTGCCTGGCTTAATCCTGCCTTTTCTCTCGCAATTTTCAATCTTTCCGCCAGTGTGTTCACAACTTCCCCCCTTGTTTATGGCGAGATTACAACTTTATGTTTTAGCTTTCCAACATCTAAAAGTTGTGATAAAAGTTGTTAAAGTTGTATAATTCATACCGACGACAACTTTTACTTTTGACACAGGAGAACAAATATGACTCCCGAGCAGTTAGCTCTCTCAGAGGCAATCGCTCTGGCCGGCGGACAATCAGAGCTGGCGCGCAAGCTTACCGTTGATTCTGGGCGGTTGGTAAAGCAACAACAAGTCTGGAACTGGCTTAACAGAGAAAAAAGACCCCCAGCAAAACTTTCTGCGCTGATAGAAAAGACCACCGGCGTTTCAAAAGAAAGATTACGTCCTGACATTTTTCATAAGTCTAAAGATTCAGCAGCTTAATTATTACCACAGACACAAGGGGTTAACCGTGGGTAATGAACCAATGTGGAAAGTTGAACGTCAGCCAGCCTGGCTGGTGGCCGCGATTAAAAAAACGATTACCGACCTGCCGGGCGGATATGACGAGGCAGCGGAATGGCTGGGAACGACTGAAAACTCATTGTTTAACCGCCTGCGCACCGAAGGGGATCAGATCTTCCCATTGGGTTGGGCGATGGTGCTACAGCGTGCTGGTGGCTCAAACCATATCGCTGATGCAGTTGCGCGTCATTCTCAGGGCGTATTCGTGCCGCTGGCTGACGTTGATGAAGTGGATAACGCCGACATTAACCAGCGGCTGATGGAGTCTATCGAGTGGATCGGCCGCCATTCAAACTTTGTGCGTAAAGCCACTGCTGATGGGGTGATTGACGCAGAAGAGCGCGCCCAGATTGAGGAGAACAGCTATCAGGTGATCGCTAAATTTCAGGAGCACGTCACGCTGCTTTACCGAGTTTTTTGTGTCGCTGAAAAGAGTGAGGCCCGCGAGTGTGCAGCTCCGGGCCCCTTGGCGTGTCGTATCAGTGGAGAAACTAACGCATGAACAGTGTAACGGTAAACAAACGTCTTCCGCAACTACGGGGAATTCCCGTGCATGGAACCTCGTTGTTTCGGTATGAGCGCATGGTATCAGGTCGCTGGGTTCCATGTAACCACAGCAGGGCCATGGCGATTGTGGGTATCTGGAGTCGTAAAGGGAGAGCGCTATGCGAGAGCTTAACCGGTGGTTCAGAGATCACTATGGAGTTCCCGTCAGAGTCGTCCGTTGGGAGCCAGATACACAGCGCGTTATATACCTTCGCGAAGGGTACGATCATGAGTGCTTCAGCCCTCTTGAACAATTCCAGCGTAAATTTACAGAGCTAAAGGACTGCCATGAGCCTGTTAATGCCATCCCGGCCAATAGTGATAAACCCTGACCTTGCATACAGCATTGGCCTGAATGAGGCCATTGCGTTGCAGCAGGTGAACTACTGGCTGAAAGAAACCACCTCGGGGCTTGAGCGCGGCGGCGAACGTTGGATCTACAACACCACCGAACAGTGGCTTGAGCAGTTCCCGTTCTGGTCTGAATCAACCCTGAAGCGCACCTTCACCCGCCTGAAGGCGCTTGGCGTGCTCAAAATTGAGCAACTGAACAAGTCTCAGCGCGACATGACGAACTACTACACGATCAACTATGAGAGCCCACTTTTAGATGATGTCAAAGTGAGCGAATCGAAGAGGTCAAAATGCACTTCTCCATCAGGTCAAAATGACACGATGGAAGGGGTCAAAGTGAAACACTCCATCAGGTCAAAACGAACCGCTGTCATCAGGTCAAATTGCACTGATGATCCTACAGAGAATACAACAGAGAGTACTACAGAGATTACAGGTAAAGACTCTTGTCCGGTTGCGCCGCAACCAGACCATGCTGACGCTGAATCTCTGGTTCTGGATCATTTCAATCGGGTAACGAACTCAAGCTACGGGAAGGGTGGCAGAACAAAATCCACTCTTGGTTATATCCGTGGACGCCTGGCAGAAGACTACAGCCCTGAAGACCTGATGCTGGTGGTTGATTACCTGAACGAGAAATGGGCAAACGACCCCAAGATGTCGGATTACCTGCGTCCGAAGACGCTCTTTGCCCCTGAGAACTGCGTTGAGTATTTCGAGAAGGCCAAGAAATGGGATTCAGCTGGACGCCCATCCTGGATGAACGGGAAGTGGGAACGCGAAGCCGCAGGCTTCAAATCCAAATACGAATGTGATACCCGCATTCCTGATGGATTCAGGGGGTAATCATGAGCAAACCATTCCTGAAGTGGGCGGGTGGTAAGTTTACCCAGCTGAGTGACCTGTTCCAGCACATCCCGAGTGGCCTGCGCCTGATAGAGCCGTTCGTCGGCGGTGGGTCAGTGTTTCTCAACAGCGATAAACACGCCAATTTCCTGCTGGCTGATGTGAATCCTGACCTGATTAACCTGTACCAGATGCTGGTCGTCGTTCCGGACACGGTCGAGAGCAGCGCACGCTGGATGTTTGAGCGGATGGGAACGCCGGAAAACTACGAGCTAATCCGCCAGGAGTTTAACGGCCAGACCATGGATGCCGCCGAACGTGCTGCCGCGTTCCTGTACCTGAACCGCCACTGCTTCAACGGCCTGATGCGCTACAACCTGTCTCACCAGTTCAATGTGGGCTGGGGCAAGTACAAAGCGCCGTACTTCCCGGAGAAGGAACTCAAAGACTTTGTAGGTATGGCGCACAACTGCGTGTTCATGACCGCCGGTTTCCGCCGGACGATTGGCTTGGCCGGGAAGGGTGATGTGGTGTACTGCGATCCGCCTTACGAACCCCTGCCTGGTACCAGCGGCTTTACTGCGTACTCCGCTGGTGGCTTCACCTGGGATAACCAGATTGAGCTGGTGGAGTGCTGTGTCGCGGCCCATAAACGTGGCGCAAGCATCGTTATCTCAAACTCTATAGCCCCTCGCATCGTAGAGCTATACGAACAACATGGTTTCAAACTTCACACCATCCCTGCTCGGAGGTCGATTTCCTGCAAAGGCAGCACTCGCGAAGTTGCTAAGGATTTGGTTGCCGTTCTGGAGGTGGTCGAGTGAAACCAGAGCATGAGAACGCAGTTCGCGCAGCAGCACGCCGTTGTGCTGAAGAGTTACGAGCAGCGATGCGGGTTAAACCCAAACCAGCATGGAACAAAGTCTGCCCGCCGATTCTGCGCAAACATCATCAGCAGGTCGCGCCGCTTGGGGTAAGCCTCATTGAATTCAACAGTGTTATCGGTCGCATGAATGGCCGTTTCGGAGAGGAACTATGAACGAGTTAACGCCGCGTCAGAGGGATGTTTTCAATGCAATCCGGGATTACAAGGCCCGCGTTGGCTTCCCTCCGACAATGTTTGAACTGGCTGGGCTTATTGGTTGTTCCTCACCAAATGCCGCGGCAGACCACGTGAACGCGCTAAAGCGAAAAGGCTATATCACGGTAGCACCCGGAGTAGCCCGCGGGATAACGATACTGGGGGAGAATGAGGGCCCTGATGCTGTCTCTATCGTTCGCGCGCTGTTGGATGGAAATGATGGTGCTCGTGATAAGGCTATTGAATGGCTGGAAGCAAAGGAGTCCGCATTATGAAACTCGTTCTGCCGTTCCCGCCAAGCGTTAACACATACTGGCGCGCCCCAAACAGCGGCCCGTTGAAGGGACGCCATCTGATCAGCCAGAAAGGCCGTGAATTCCAGAGCGCTGCTTGTGCAGCCATTATCGAACAGCTACGCAAGTTACCCAAGCCATCGTCAGAGCAAGCTGCGGTGGAAATAACTCTGTACCCACCAGACCAACGCCGCCGGGATATCGACAACTACAACAAAGCGCTGTTCGACGTGCTGACGCATGCAGGCGTTTGGGAGGACGACAGTCAGGTTAAACGGATGCTGGTGGAGTGGGGGCCAGTGGTACCGAAGGGGAAGGTTGAGATAACGATCAACAGATATCAACCGGCGGGTGCAGCCGCCTAAGTGGAGAAGAGCATGAACCAGATGAACATTACAGTGAATTGCCCGACGCATCATATTGCGATGCCAGGGGAGCATATAACAATGTCCAGTCGTGAGATTGCCGCGCTGGTGGATTCCCGGCATAGCAATGTGTGTGTGACCATCGAACGACTGATGAGTAGCGGCGTCATTGGGGGGTATGCTGCAATGCAGTACACCCATCCCCAGAACGGGCAGAACTACCATCACTATGAAGTGAATAAGCGTGACAGCTATGTGATAGTCGCTCAGTTGTGCCCTGAGTTCACCGCGCGTCTTGTCGACCGCTGGCAGGAGCTGGAGCAGGTAACTCAACCAAAGGTACCTCAGTCTTTTTCTGAGGCGTTACGCCTGGCTGCTGAACTGGAAGAGCAGAAGCAACAGCTGAAGGATGAACTGGCAGTTGCAGCGCCGAAAGCTGAATTCGTTGATCGCTACGTTACTGCCACCGGCTCAATGACGTTCCGACAGGTTGCAAAGCTCCTGAATGCTAAAGAGCCAGAGTTCCGGCTGTTTCTGCTGGATCACCACATCATGTACCGCCTGAGCAATGTACTCACGCCGTACCATCAGCACATCGAAGCAGGGCGGTTCGAAGTGAAGACCGGTACAACGAGCGCCTCAAACTATGCTTTCAGCCAGGCACGCTTTACGGCTAAGGGAATTAAGTGGATCGGCGGCCTATGGGCTGAACATATCGCTAAGGGGCACACGGCGTGAGAGCACTGTTAACACCCGAGATAGCCCCACGCATGGGGATTATTCTTTTTCGTCCTGGCGCGGAGCTGATGGGGCTCTTTGCCAGAGGTCGTGTACTGATTGAGTCCGAACCACAGGGATACGACAACTACGCCACCGGAGCAATACCACCGGCATCACAGCCATTAGCCGCAGACCCGCTAATGAGCAGCGTATTCGAGAATGAGAAGGTCATCAGCGCTGCTGGCGGACTCTCCGGACTTGATTACTGGCTGGAGCAACAGCTTGTTTGTCAGTGGGAACTGAGCGACTACCACAGCAACAACTTCACAACCCTTCGTCGTGACCCTGGCTCAATCCGTTTGTGCTGGCATTGCGATAACCACCAGCGAGAGCAAACAACAGAACGTCAGGCAGGCATCGCACGTGCAAACCTGGTATCCTGGATTTTATCGATCGCCTGTCGTGAACTGGCATTTCCACCAGAACACGAACTGACCCTGCCAGAGTTCTGCTGGTGGCTTGTCACTAAAGACGTTGCAGACGTTATTCCTGAAGGTATCGCGAGAAAGGTTTTGCGCTTGCCCCAGGAGAAACACCAGTCAGTCATGCGCGAGAGTGAGATTGTTCCGGCAATAGCGGCCACGCAGCTGGTACAGGAGAAAGCCAAAAAGGTTGTCGCGTTAAAGATTGACCCGGAAACACCAGAATCCCTGATGTTGAAGCCAAAGCGCCGACGCTGGGAAAACGAGAAATACACCCGCTGGGTGAAGTCGCAGCAATGCATATGCTGTAACAACCCGGCAGACGACCCCCACCATCTGATAGGCCACGGGCAAGGTGGAATGGGTACCAAGGCACACGACCTGTTTGTGATTCCTCTGTGCAGAGAGCATCACGACGAGTTGCATGCCAGCCCTGTGGCATTTGAAGCGAAATACGGTGACCAACTGGTGCTGTTGTTTCGGTTTTTAGATCTTGCGCTGGCAATCGGTGTACTGGCGTAGTGGAGACGCATAATGATTAATCCTTCTGAAGTTGGCAAAGCAGGCGAAATGGTTCGCCTCAGAACTCTCGAAAGCATCTGGATTCAGGGAAAGCTCCGCATGTGGGGCCGCTGGTCGTATATCGGCGGTGGTTCTGGCGGGAACATGTTTAACCAGCTGCTGGCATCCGGGAAAATCACCAAGACAGCAATCAACGAAGCGCTGCGACGTATGAAGAAAGCGGGTATCAGCAAGCCTGAACTGGAAGCGTTCTTCAAAGAGATCCTCGACGGTAAAAACAAAAGCGGCCTGGCGTTCTGCACCGATGAAGAGGCGCTTAAAATTGACTCTGTGCTTAGCGCTGAGTTTTTGCGCACTGATAACAAGCGGCTGTATGATCTGATTAAAGATCGGTATGTCTATCGCATGAGTAAGAAAGCCATGGCAAGAGCGCTTAATGAAAAGCACCCAGAATGGTGTTTGAGAACGTGCGAGAGCCGTATTGATGTTTGGCTAAGTATTGCGGAATCGACGCTATACAGACCAATGTGTGATGCATTCGACACAAATGGCGACAGGTTTTACTTGAATGATTGCGCAGAAAGTGCTTAAATTGTGTTAAGCTCGGGACGTTAAACCGAACTGAGCAACAAACATTAAGAACCCGCCATCGAGCGGGTTTTTTATTGAAACCAATTCCCTTCTTTGCTGTAAGTGATAAATTAAAGCATGATAAAAATCACGTGTAAGGGATTAATGTGCGTAAGATTCTTTTGGCAGCGTTGTGTTGCTTCCCCGTTGTAACTTTTGCAAAATTTATAAACCCTATGGAATTTGATGGTTCTGAGGCTCAAAAAAGCGAAGTAATTGAATACATCAAAGAGAGGGTTCACAAAGATTACTGCGAAAGTCAATTGGACATGTGTCAGGATACGACCCTCCGCATGATGGAGAGAGAAAATCTGGACTCATTCAAAGAGGCAACTCAAGCGAAAGACAAAAAAATTATGAATAAGGTAATCAAAGATTATTGTCGCTCGGGATTGGACATGTGTAACTACGTAACAATTAACATGATGTATAAAGAAAACCTGAAAGCGTCAAAAGAAAGCCTTGAATGGTGATTTTTAATTAGCCTAAAAAATTTCGAAAAGGTCACCCAGCGGTGGCCTTTTCTGTTTCTGGAGGGTAAGAAAATGCATCAGTAAACGGATAGACCGCAGACGAAAGGCAAAGCAGCAGTCATGATGCTGCCCTGAGTCGCCATTGAGCGAGCCTGTGTAGCGATGGGTTAAGGTTCATATATCAAAACAAGTTCCGGTAGAGCAGCGCGAACGCCAGACGCGCACCGGTTATCAGCGGCGATAGCGCGACAGCACCTCAAGGGCATGAGCGTGGCCACTCCGGGTAGTGGAAAATTCATTGCAACGGACAGGGTGTTGAGGCGAAAGCCGCCCATAAGACCGGGTACACACCACCCCGGCAGGCAGCGCCCTGTCCATTGCGGTGAAAGAAAATATCGGCTAACACCCGGCCAACAACTCAGCGGCACGTAAGTCCCGATTGGAGTTAAGCGAGAGATGGGCGCTCGCCACCACAATACATTGACGCGATTTATGAAAATGTTTTACGTTATTGATGCAGTGAATCCCCCTGTGCGGCGGGGCGCTCAGTCAAAACTGATAATGTTCAAATGCTCGCGCGAGGCAGTTCGACTGGCTGACTCACCGGGAGGCACCCGGCACTGCATCTTATTCACAAAGCCTCGTTTCGGTTTTTTAGTGAAAAAAAAACCGCATCAGAGTGCGGGTTATCAGAATTATTTGATAAATGGACACCGAGCCAGTCTTACGACTTCCGGTCTATCAAATGATATTAATTTATTAGATATTTGTAAATAATCCACATCCATAAGGGCTGCGCTTCTGCGTGGCCTTTTTCTTTTTCAGGCTTCGGGAACAAATCCTCGGCGTGTGTTGTTGTTATATCAGCCCGAGAGCCTGAATCCTTTACAAGCACACAGCGCCATCCGAATTATCCGGAGGTGAGGCTATGACCCGAATGAGCACAATTTACAGCAGACTTTCATATGGGACGGGAACCGCGTTGACTGGCTGCGGTGTCTCTGCAAAGGCCCATGCCGAAATAACTAAAGAGGTATCGTGGATGCTGGCCGACAAAGTGGCAGGACTCGGTTTAAGTGACTGGGCAATTATTGTCGGTATCGCATGCACCGTTATCACCTGCGGCGTGAACTGGTATTTCCGCTGGAAAGAACGGGAGGACCGACGTAATGGCTATGTCTCCAAAGTTGAGGAATAGCGTTATTGCGGCGGTGCCGCTTGGCGCTATCGCTATCGCTTCCGCGTTAATCACCGGACCTACCGGAAACGATGGTCTTGAAGGTGTTCGATATGAGCCGTATCAGGATGTGATCGACAAATGGACGGTGTGTTACGGCCACACCGGCAGCGACATTATGCTCGGGAAAACCTACACGGAAGGGGAGTGTAGGGCATTGCTCAACAAAGACCTTGCCGCCGTAGCGCGTCAGATTAACCCCTACATTAAGGTTCCAATCCCAGAAACCACACGCGGTGCGCTTTATTCGTTCGTTTACAACGTCGGGGCCGGTAACTTCAAAACCTCCACGCTGCTGAGAACAATCAATCAGGGTGACATTAAAGGCGCATGCGAGCAGTTGCGGCGCTGGACTTATGCAGGCGGCAAGCAATGGAAAGGGCTAATTACCCGTAGAGAGATTGAGCGCGAAGTTTGCCTGTGGGGTCAGAAGCCACAAAGTCTAGGGGTGTTCTGATGAGCCTGCGAACTCAGCTTATTGTCTCTATGTTGCTGGTGGCTTGCGCATTTCTCGCTGGCAGTGAGTGGACGAACCGCAGCTGGAAAACAAAGTGGGCTAACCGGGATAGCGCGGAATCTTCACAGGAAGCGAATGCGCAGACCGCCGCGCGATGGATTGAACAAGGGCGAACTGTAGCCCGTGATGAGGCTGTTAAAGATGCTCAAGCTAAAGCAGCGAGCGCTGCCGTTACTTCTGCTGGCCTGGCTACCACTGTTAGCCAGCTGCAACAGCAAGCCAGAAAGCTCGCTACCCGCCTGGACGCCGCAAAGCACACCGCAGATCTTACCGCTGCCGTCAGAAGCAAAACAGCCGGAGCTGATGCCGCAATGCTCGCCGACATGCTCGGAAGTCTTGCAGAAGAAGCTCGATATTATGCTGGACGATCTGACGAAAGCTACCGAGCAGGAATGACGTGTGAGCGGATTTACGAATCTGTGAGAGCAACGAACAACCAATAGGTGACCCATGCTGCTAGTTTTCATCCTCTTGTCGATATGGCTCTGTCGGCAACATGAGGAATGCCGCTGGCCTTCGGTCTACCTTAATATCTCATCGCTGATGCTCTGTTCTGAGCATCCGGCGCGCGGTAAAGGGCTGCGTTGAGATAAGAACCTAATCATTACAGAAGCTCTTCATTGAGGGGCTTCGATAATGGTGATGGATATCACAATTTTAATTGTGGTTGACATAATGCACTGATTTGTAATGGTTATTTTTTTGTTGGTATAATTAGTCCGTTCCGATGAAAGGGGGTTAATATGCTGACAATAATTTTGTTTGGGGCTGGGCGGTCTGGCGTGATTTGGCCTACCGAAGAAATTAACAAAGTGATAAAGGTTCCAGACTGCCAGGTTAAGGCTCGCGAAATACTTGGCGGCAGGGCGGTCATGCCCGATGTTGAGTATCAGGTTTTTGAGTTCCTGGTGGATGGAAAGGTTTATCTGATTGGAGTAAATGGCGATAGGCCAAGCGACGATGTGATTAAGTCCCACATCAGGCATGGCGATCCCAAGCCGAGACCATACAAAACACTGTAACCGCCTCCGGGCGGTTTTTTATTGCCATTACCACATTGCATTACAGCAGGCATTCACTGAGTGCCTGCGATAATTAATTACTAGAGGACAATCGTATGTGCAATCTCTCGATTATGTTTTACGCATACCCGACAGCCTTTCTTATGCTACTGGTCATCTCGATAACGCTCAACGGCTGCATGCTTTGGGTAAGACTCCGCGAACGAAAGGCGGGTGCGGTCTCCGCAGATTCGAAAGAGATATCGATGTCGGACCTGCGAAAGATTATGGATAAAAGCATTGAAGAGAGTATCAGGCTCAGCTGCAGGCCCGGGGGAGTCATCTGGCAAACCACCAAGCGCGGGTGATAACCATTCGCATTTGATGGGTCCTCCCGGCGGGGTGGCCTGCCACGGGGCGGCTGGCGCGCGGAAAACGGCTAGTTTTTCGGATCTAAGGTCATCATCATCATTCGCGCAGGTTATTGATCTCATTAGAGGCGATTTCGTGCAGATGTCGAATCGTTTAAAAAGTGTTCACCATCATGGACCAGGAAATTGCTGCTTTAAAACTGAATATTAACCAGCTGGCGGGGATTTCCGGTGTACACCGTCAGACGGTCGCCGCAAGGCTAAAAAACATCGAACCAGCGCCAGGCAGCAACAGCAAATTAAAGCTTTATCTGGTCACCGATATTCTGGCCGAGCTGATGATCCCCACCGTGTCAGCCAACATTGACGACATGCCACCATCTGACAGGCTTTCTCACTGGAAAGCGGAAAATGAGCGGCTGAAGTTCGAACAGGACACCGGCCAGCTAATTCCGGCAGATGAGGTGGCGCGTGAATTCTCATTGATGGCGAAAGCCGTCGTCATGGTGCTTGAAACTCTCCCCGATGTACTTGAGCGAGACTGTGCATTAACGCCTGCAGCGGTTTCTCGCGTGCAAAGCGTTATCGATGATCTACGCGACCAGATGGCGGAGAGAGTGCAGGACGCTGAAACAGAGGAGGAAGAGCCAGAGGAGGACTGATGGCAAAGCGGGCATCCGCCAGGGGCATCCGCCGCGATGTTTCCGGTATTTTACGTGCCCCGCGTCGTATGCAGGTGGCCGATGCGGTCAGCACTTATATGCGCGTGCCAATGGGGGCGGGTAACTCCGTTCCGTGGGATCCAGACCTGGCACCTTACGTCATTGAGCCAATGAACTGCCTGGCATCGCGTGAATATGATGCGGTGGTGTTTGTTGGCCCGGCGCGAACCGGTAAAACCATCGGCCTGATTGATGGGTGGATTGTCTATAACGTTGTCTGTGACCCGGCGGATATGCTGCTGATCCAGATGACAGAGGAAAAGGCGCGCGAACACTCTAAAAAGCGTCTTGATCGTACATTTCGCTGCAGCCCGGAAGTGAAAAACCGACTGAGCCCACGGCGCAATGATAACAACGTCTACGACCGCACATTTCGCGCCGGTAACTATCTGAAAATTGGCTGGCCATCGGTCAATATCATGTCCTCATCAGACTATAAGTGCGTGGCGCTGACCGATTATGACCGCTTCCCGGAAGATATCGACGGGGAAGGTGACGCCTTTTCACTGGCATCAAAGCGAACGACAACCTTCATGTCGTCCGGGATGACGCTGGTCGAGAGTTCTCCGGGCCGCGATGTACGCGATACGAAATGGCGCCGTAGTTCTCCGCATGAAGCGCCGCCCTCAACCGGGATTTTGGCGTTGTACAACCGTGGCGATCGTCGCCGTCTTTACTGGCCGTGCCCTCATTGTGGCAAATTCTTCCAGCCTGAAATGGACAATATGGCCGGTTATCGCGATATCCCAGATCCCGTTGAGGCCAGCGAGAAAGCCTATCTGCAATGCCCTGCCTGTCAGGAACACATTCTCCCCGATATGAAGCGATCGCTGAATATGAAAGGGGTGTGGTTACGTGACGGGCAAGCCATTGATAGCGATGGTGTCATTACAGGAGAAGGGCGGCGCTCGCGCATTGCCTCCTTCTGGATGGAGGGGCCAGCCGCCGCGTACCAGACCTGGGCGCAGCTCATCTACAAATTCCTTACCGCTGAGCAGGACTATCAGGCCACCGGCAGTGAGGAAGCGCTAAAGACGGTAATCAATACCGACTTTGGGCGTCCGTATCTTCCCCGCTCCAGCATGGAGCAGCGTAAAAGTGAGTTGCTCGAGCAACGTGCCGAGGATGTGCCAAAGCGTTCTGTGCCGGACGGTGTTTGTTTTCTTATGGCGACAGTCGATGTGCAGGCGGGGCGCAATCGGCGCTTTGTTGTCCAGGTCACAGGTTACGGGAGTATGGGAGAGCGCTGGCTGGTGGACCGCTACAACATCCGTCAGTCGATGCGCTACGACGGCAATGGCGAGAGCCAGCAGATCGACCCGGCCAGTTATCCCGAGGACTGGGATTTGTTACTGACCGATGTGTTTAACAAGGGCTGGCCACTAGCCTCTGATCCGAACCGGTGTATGCGTCTGATGGCGATGGCCGTGGACTCCGGCGGGGAAGATGGCGTAACCGATAACGCCTATAAATTCTGGCGCAGGTGCCGCCGCGAGGGGTTAGGTAAGCAGATTTATCTCTTCAAAGGTGACAGTGTCCGCCGGTCAAAACTTATCTCCAGAACCTTTCCGGATAACACCGGGCGCTCAAGCCGACGGGCGCAGGCCTCCGGTGATGTACCGCTTTATCTGCTCCAGACGGATTCCCTCAAAGACCGAGTGAACAATGCGCTGTGGCGTGATTCACCCGGACCCGGTTATGTGCATTTTCCGGAATGGCTTGGCAGCTGGTTTTACGATGAATTGACCTATGAGGAGCGATCGACCGATGGCAAATGGAGTAAGCCGGGACGTGGTGCAAACGAGGCGTTTGACCTTCTGGTCTATGCAGATGCGCTCGCCATCCTCCACGGCTACGAGAAAATTAAATGGCCCGATGCTCCTGGCTGGGCGCGGCGGGAAACGTGGCTGGAGAACGCGCCGGCGGAAGCTGGCGAAGCGCCATCCACGGCGCCAGAACCAGCCCCCACAAAAAACAGGAAGCGGAAGAAAACCGTAACCGATGATGCTAACCCTTGGACCACTTCAGGAGGATGGTTGTGAACCGTGTCGATATTGAAGCCATGATCCAGCGATATACCGAAGCCGAGATGGCGGTGCTGGACGGCAAAACCATCCGTTTCAATGGGCAGGAAATGACGATGGAGAACCTTTCCGAGATCCGTAAAGGGCGGCAGGAATGGGAGCGGCGTCTTTCTTCCCTGATTGCGCAGCGCCGGGGGCGTCCCGGCTACCGACTGGCGAGGTTTCCATGAGCCTGTTAGATGATGCCATTGGCGTCTTTTCCCCTGGGTGGAAAGCCGCCCGATTGCAAGCCCGCGCGAAAATCAGGGCATATGAAGCCGTTACCCCAACTCGGACGCATAAAGGGCGTCGTGAGAATCGTTCCGCTGATCAGCTCAGCAATGTGGGGGCGGTTTCATTACGAGAGCAGGCCCGGTGGCTTGATAACAACCACGATCTGGTGATTGGGGTGTTTGACAAGCTGGAAGAGCGGGTGGTGGGGAAGGCCGGAATTATCGTCGAACCACACCCGAAACTCACGAACGGGAAGATCGCTAAACAGTTGGCTGATCAGATCCGCAGTAAATGGGCTGAATGGTCTGTCCGGCCTGAGGTCACCAACCAGTTTACCCGACCAATGCTTGAACGGCTGATGCTACGTACCTGGCTGCGTGATGGAGAAGTATTCGCGCAGATAGTCAGCGGTACGGGAAATGGACTTACGCCCGCTGCCGGCGTTCCTTTCTGGCTAGAAGCACTCGAGCCTGACTTTATCCCGATGACCAGCGATGCGGCGCGCCAGCTTAATCAGGGGGTTTATGTCGATAACTGGGGCAGACCAAAGAAATTTCAGGTTTATAAAAGTCTGCCCGTTTCAGGCCGTCAGTTTGATACGAAAGACGTCGATGCGGAAAACATGCTGCATCTTAAATTTGTTCGCCGTCTGCACCAGACCCGAGGTGTATCAATGCTATCCGGTGTTCTGATGCGCCTCAGCGCGCTGAAAGAATATGAAGATGCAGAACTCACCGCTGCACGTATTGCCGCGGCGCTCGGTATGTATATCAAAAAGGGTGATGGGCAAAGTTATGAGGGGGATGACAAAGACAAAGATGAAGACCGGGAAATAATGATTCAGCCTGGCATCATCTATGACGATCTTAAAGCGGGTGAGGAAATTGGCATGGTGAAGTCTGACCGGCCGAATCCGAACCTTGAAACCTTCCGCAACGGGCAGTTGCGCGCCGTCGCCGCTGGCAGCCGCCTCAGCTTTTCAAGTACGTCCCGAAACTACAACGGTACCTACAGCGCACAGCGACAGGAGCTGGTGGAATCCACTGACGGTTATCTCATTTTGCAGGACTGGTTCATCGGCGCGGTGACCCGGCCAATGTACCGCGCCTGGCTGAAAATGGCGGTGGCCGCTGGTGAGATTAAATTACCACGCGGTCTGGATATGGAATCGCTTTACTCGGCGGTGTACTCCGGCCCCGTTATGCCGTGGATTGACCCGGTTAAAGAGGCTAATGCCTGGAAAGCACAAATCCGTGGTGGTGCAGCGACTGAATCAGACTGGGTACGCGCCAGCGGACGCAATCCGAATGATGTGAAAGCGCGCCGTAAGGCTGAGATCGACGAAAACAAAGAGATGGGGCTGGTGTTTGACACCGACCCTGCTAACGACAAAGGAGGCACCAGTGCCGAAGCCAAAGAACCGGGCGCAACGTCGTCCGAGAGCCAGCGCAAAAAGTAATTCCTGGTTCCGCATGCAGGCCAGCGCCGATAACGAAGCGGATATTTATATCTACGACGAGATCGGTTACTGGGGGGTGACGGCGCGCCAGTTTGTGAATGACCTGAAGGCGCTGGGCGATGTAACCCATATCAATCTTCATATCAATTCGCCCGGTGGCGATGTCTTTGACGGCATCGCCATTTTTAATGCCCTTAAGCATCACGGCGCGGCGATCACCGTTCACATTGATGGCCTGGCAGCGTCTATGGCTTCGGTGATTGCGATGGTTGGTAACCCGGTCATCATGCCTGAAAACACGATGATGATGATCCACAAGCCATGGGGTTTTGCGGGTGGTGATGCCAACGACATGAGGGATTATGCCGATCTGCTGGATAAGGTCGAGTCAGTCCTGATCCCGGCATACGCGGAGAAAACCGGGAAAACGACCGAGGAAGTTGCCGCCATGCTGGAAGATGAAACCTGGATGGATGGTAAAGAATGTTTAGCGCATGGCTTTGCCGATCAGGTCACAACCTCTCTGCAGGCGATGGCCTGTATTCAATCAAAACGTATCGAGGACTTTGAAAAGATGCCAAACAGCATTCGTAATATGATCACCCCTCCGCGCAATACGACTCAGCGCGAACCGCAGCAGCCACAACCGCAGGCAACGGTTTCAGTACCCGCGACCGGTGCAGATGAAGCGACTATCCGCGCCCAGGTGCTTACTGAGCAAAAGAATCGCGTTAACGCGATTAACGATCTCTTTGCAATGTTCGGTGGCAAGCATCAGGAGCTGCAGAATAAATGCATCGCGGATCCGGAGTGCACGGTTGCGCAGGCAAAGGATGATTTGCTGGCAGCGCTGGGTAAAACCGCCACGCCGTCGAATAAAACCACCGATGCGCATATTTACGCCGGTAACGGTAACTTTGTTGGCGATGGTGTTCGCCAGGCACTGATGGCCCGCGCAGGCTTCGAAAGCATGGAGCGTGACAACGTCTACAACGGTATGACGCTGCGCGAATATGCCCGTATGGCACTGACTGAGCGCGGCATTGGCGTTTCCAGCTATAACCCGATGCAGATGGTCGGCATGGCGCTGACCCACAGTACGTCGGACTTCGGTAACATCCTGCTGGATGTTGCTAATAAAGCGCTGCTGCAGGGCTGGGAAGAGGCGGCAGAAACCTTTGAGCAATGGACCAAAAAAGGCCAGTTGTCTGACTTTAAAACGGCACACCGTGTCGGTCTGGGGGGCTTCCCATCTCTGCGTCAGGTTCGCGAAGGTGCCGAATATAAGCATGTGACCACCAAAGATAAAGGTGAGAGCATCGCGCTGGCCACCTATGGGGAAATCTTCTCCATTACCCGCCAGGCGATTATCAACGATGATATGAACCAGCTTACGGACGTGCCAATGAAAATGGGCCGTGCGGCAAAAGGAACGATCGGCGATCTGGTCTATGCCGTCCTGACCGATAACGTTAAATTGTCCGATGGTAAGGCGCTGTTCCATGCTGATCACGCCAACCTGTCTGCCGGTGCCATTTCTGTGGGTAGCCTGGATGACGCGCGCAAGATGATGCGCCTGCAGAAAGAGGGTGAACGTTTCCTGAACATTCGCCCGGCTTATATGCTGGTGCCGGTGGCACTCGAAACCCTGGCGAACCAGACAATCAAGTCCGCCAGTGTGAAAGGTGCAGATATCAACTCCGGCATTAATAACCCGATTCAGAACTTTGCTGAGGTCATCGCAGAGCCGCGTCTGGATGCTAAAGACAGCAATGCCTGGTATCTGGCTGCTGCGAAAGGCTCTGACACTATCGAAGTGGCTTACCTGAATGGCGTGGATACTCCGTATATCGACCAGCAGGAAGGTTTCTCAACCGATGGCATCGCGACCAAAGTGCGCATCGATGCTGGCGTTTCCCCTCTGGATTACCGCGGTCTGGCGAAATCAACCGGGAAATAATTCCCTTCAACTAAGCATCACCTCTACAGCCCATCAGGGCTTTTTTTATATCTGAATTCGGCCCCATCAGGGGCCGGATGGAGACTGATTTTATGGCGAAGAATTTTGTACAACCGGGCAAAACCATTGTGATTGCCAATGCGGGTAACACTGCGATCCTGAGCGGCTCGCCGGTGCTGGTGGGGAAAGTGGTGGCTGTGGCCATCACGGATATTGAGGCAGGCCTGGTGGGCGATGGTTTTGCCGAAGGGGTTTTCCTTCTGCCTAAGCTGTCTGCCGACGCCATTACCATTGGTGAGCAGGTTCATATCAAAGATGGTGTAGTGCAGCTCGATGCGACTGACGCCGATCCGGCTGGGGTTGCGTGGGAGGACGCTGCTGCTGGTTCATCTACCGTAGCCGTGAAAATCAATGCCTAATCCTTTTGACAAACTTGCCAGCCGCATGGATGCGGCCACGGTCAACAAGATGGGCAAACCAGCGATCATCAATGGTGAGCCCATGATTGTTATACCGGCTGAGTTTCTGGAAGAGATGGGGCCGATGACCGGAACAGGGCGTTCTCTGGTGGTGTTCACTGCTGGCTATCGGCCAAAACGTTCTGATGTGGTGATTTTTGAGGGGGAGGAATTCATTCTGACCCGCCACGAACGCTTTAACGGCAAGCCGCGCATCTTTATTGAGTAAGCGGGAGGGAATATGTCGATTAAGGGGCTGGAACAGGCCATTGCGAACCTTAACAGTATCAGTCAAAAAGCCGTTCCGCGGGCTTCTGCTCAAACGGTAAACCGCATCGCCACACAGGCAGTTAATCGCAGCGTATCAGCTGTCTCAAAGTCCACTCGCGTGCCTCGCAAACTGGTGAAACAGCGTGCGCGGGTACGAAGGGCGACAGTGGGCAAGCCGCGTGCGCTGATCCGTATTAACCGCGGTAATCTTCCCGCTATCAAACTGGGGCCATCCAGCATGCGGCTATCACGACGAAAGCGGGATAAGTCGGGGGCGAACAGTGAGCTGCGTGTTGGCACCTTTCGTTTCCCTGGGGCTTTTATTCAGCAACTGGCGAACGGGCGCTGGCATGTATTACGCCGTACCACGAAGAGCCGATACCCGATTGAAGTGGTAAGCATTCCACTGGCCATCCCCCTGACCGAAACATTCCGGGCAGAAGTGCCAAAACTCATGGACGAAAGAATGCCCCAAATAATGCGGCAGAATCTGGCTAACCAACTGAGGCTGATCCTTAAACGATGAAAAACAGTGATATCCGTAAAGCTGTACTCACGGCGCTGCAGCGGAATATTTCGGATTCGGTGACATGGTTCGACGGGCGCCCGGGATTTCTGGATGAGCAGGATCTACCAGCGGTCGCAGTTTACCTTTCTGACGCACGCGCATCGGATGAAAGTGTTGATGAAGATATGTGGACAGCCGTGCTGCATGTTGAGGTGTTTCTGAAAGCCACGGCTACAGACAGTGCTCTGGATTCCTGGATGGAGGACCGCATCTATCCGGCGATGGCCGATGTTCCCGAACTGGCAGACCTTCTCGAATTGATAGCGGCTCAGGGTTATGACTATCAACGCGATGAAGAGGCCATGACATGGGGATCTGCCGATCTCAGTTATTCCATCAGCTACATTATGTGAGGACGTAATGACTACACCAAACCCACTGGCGCCGGTAAAGGGCGCCACCACCACGCTCTGGATTTATTCCGGAACGGGTAACCCGTTTGCCAACCCGGTATCGGATACCGACTGGACGCGCCTGGCGAAGATTAAAGACCTGCAGCCTGGAGAACTGACCGCCGAATCAAACGACGATACCTACCTGGACGATGAAGATGCAGACTGGACTGCGACCGCACAGGGCCAGAAATCGGCGGGTGAGGCCAGTTTTACGCTGGCCTGGAAACCGGCGGAAAGCGGTCAGCAGGATCTGGTTCGCTGGTTCGACGACGGTACCGTGCTGGCATACAAAATCAAATACCCGAATGGCGCTGTCGATGTGTTCCGTGGCTGGGTAAGCAGCCTCGGTAAAACGGTCACGGCAAAAGACACCATCACCCGCTCGGTCAAAATCAGCAACAACGGTAAGCCGGGACTCGCTGAAGAAAGCGCCGCGGCGGTGATTAATGTCACTGGCGTAACGCTGGATAAATCGACTGCCACCGTTGCCGTTGCTGCCACCACTACGCTGAATGCCACCGTGGCACCAGCCAGCGCCAGCGATAAATCGTTCCGGGCCACCACCACGGATGCCGGGATCGTGACGGTGTCTGTGGCCGATACGGTGCTGACGGTCACCGGCATTGCAGCCGGTTCGGCTGACATTATTGTGATGACCAACGACGGGCTGTTTGTTGCGACCTGCAGCGTCACCGTTTCCTGATAATCGGGGCCTCGGCCCCGCCTCCTGGAGTACCCCATGTTTTTAAAAACAGAACCGTTCGAGCGCAACGGCGTGACCGTCACGCTCTATGAACTGTCGGCGTTGCAGCGTATTGAGCATCTTGAACACCTGAAAACGCTGGAAACAGTCACCGATGCAGACATGCAGGCGGCGCTGAATATGACGATTACCTCCGGCGCGCTGCTGGTGGCCATGTCGTTATGGCATGCGCATCCCCTGAAAGGAACGCGCAACACACCAAAAGAAGATGTTGAGCAGATCCAGAAGGAGGTGATGACGACCTGGCCGCTGGAGATCATTGCCGAAGCGGAGTACCGCGTGAAACTGCTGTCCGGCATGGTGCCGCCGCCAGAAGCAACACCGTCACAGGATGATGCAGTGACCGAGCCGGTCAGTCTGGAAAAGTCCTCGCCAGTGAGCTGACATTCGTCCTGAAACTGGCGCGTGAATTTCGCCGGCCGGACTGGCGCGCCATGCTTGCTGGTATGTCGTCAACGGAATACGCCGACTGGCGAACGTTTTACCAGGACAACTTTTTTAATGATGTGCAGATGGATGCGCATTTTTCCTCGCTGATGCATATCGTCATCACCGCACTTGACCCCAAAACCACATCAACCCCTGCCAGCTTCAGCCTGCTGTCACCTTCAGCGGAGGATATTACCGACGATGAACCCGGTGATGATGTGCTGATGGCAAAGGCCGAGGGCATTTCAGGAGGCGTTCGCTATGGCCCAGACGGCAGTGGGTGACCTGGTCGTTAACCTTGATGTTAACTCGTCGAAGTTCAACGAACAGATGGAATACGTTAAACGGCAGTTTAAGCAGACCGGCGATGCGGCGAATGATTCCGCGCTGAAGGTGCAGCAGTCTTTTACCCGGCAGGAGAGCGCGGCGAAAAAGGCCGGTATTTCTGTGGGGCAGTACAACGCTGCGATGCGTATGCTGCCCGCGCAGTTTACGGATATTGCCACGCAACTGGCCGGTGGCCAGAGCCCCTGGCTGATTCTGCTGCAGCAGGGCGGTCAGGTGAAAGACTCGTTCGGGGGCATTATTCCAACCTTCCGCGCGCTGCTGGGCTCCATATCGCCGGTCATGGTGGGTGTTGGTGCGCTGGCAACCGCTACCGGTGCAATGGTTTATGCCTGGTATCAGGGCTCGGCCACGTTGTCCGACTTCAATAAAACACTGGTCCTTTCCGGTAACAGTGCCGGGCTGACCTCGAACCGTATGCTGGTGCTGGCGAAGTCAGGCGAGCAGGCGGGGCTGACATTTAACCAGACCAGCAGCGCACTCACCGAGCTGGTTAACGCTGGCGTGCGCGCCGGTGCCCGGTTCGATGATATGAGTCAGGCGGTGGCGAAGTTTACCGAGGCGTCTGGTGTGCCTGTCGATAAGGTGGCGGCCGCGTTCGGGAAACTGACGAACGATCCGACCTCTGGCCTGATTGCCATGGCACAGCAATTCCACAACGTCACTGCTGAACAGATTGCCTATGTGGCGCAACTGCAACGATCCGGGGATGAGGCGGCGGCGCTGCAGGCGGCTAACGATGCGGCGACGAATGGTTTTCGCGATCAAACAAAGAGCCTGCGCGACAACATGGGCTCGATTGAGTCGGCAGCGGATAGCCTGAAGCGTGCGTTTAAATCCATGTGGGATGCGGCGCTGGATATCGGGCGGCCGGACACGGCGCAGGAAATCGTCTCTAAAGCCGAGGCGGCGTTTAAGCGCGCGGATGAAGTCTGGAATCTCCGCAAAGGCGACCGCTATGTGAATGATGATGCGCGAGCCAGTTACTGGAACGATCGCGAGTCGGCGCGGCTGGCGCTGGAAATGGCACAGCAGCAGGCCAATGTGGCGAAAGCGACCGAGGACAACGCCGCGAGAGAGGCGGTGGTGGAATCCGATCGCCAGAAGTATGCCGCGCAGGCCCAGTCAAACTATGCGAAGACGCAAAGTGCGCTGGAGAAATACACCGCTCGCCAGAACGAACTGAATAAGGCGCTGAAGGATGGGCGGATCCTCCAGGCGGACTACAACATCAACCTTGAAGCCGCCAAAAAAGAATACGACGACTCGCTGAAGAAACCTAAAAAGCCGTCAGCGGTGAAAACGCCAGCAGGCGTGAAAAGTATCGATACAGCCAGCGCGCAGACGCTGGAGCTGGAAGCGCAGCTACGCACGCTGGAAGAGCATAAGAGCATCACGGATACCATCAGCCAGCAGCGGCAGGAACTGTGGAAACAGCAATCCCGCTTTTCTGTACTGGAAGAGGCCGCTAAAAAGCGCGCGCTGACCGCTGATGAAAAATCGGTGCTGGCGAACAAAGATGAGGTGCTGGCGCGGGCGGAGGTGAATGCCCGGCTTGGCGATCAGATTGTTGCCCAGGAGCGGTTAAACCGCCTGCAGGATAGCTCGCAGAAATACGTTACCCAGATTGGTGAGAAAACCAAAGCGCTGGTGGCGGGTGGCAGCATGAGCAGCCGCGGTGCGCAGCGGCAGAATGAAGAGGCACAACTGCGGCAGGGCTGGATGAATGCTGGTGGCACGGATGCGGATCAGGGCTATCAGAATGAGTTGGCAGCTCTGAGACGGTATTATGCAGCCCAAGACAAATTAAGAAGTGACTGGGCTGCAGGAGCTAAATCAGCCTGGGCTGACTACGTGGATTCGGCTGGAAACGCTTATGACTCCATTAAGTCGATCGCAACAACCACATTGGATGGAATTAGCCAAAGTCTTGCCGACATGCTGACAACTGGGAAAGCGAATTTAGCAGATTTTACGCGCTCGACCTTATCGATGTTGACACAGATTCTGATTAAGCAGGCTATGGTCGGCCTAGTTAGTTCAGCAACATCATCTCTTGGGTTCGCTGGTGGAGGTTATACCGGTACCGGCGGTAAGTATGAGCCCGCGGGGGTTGTTCACCGTGGCGAGTTTGTCTTTACCCAGGAGGCCACAAACCGGATCGGTGTCGGAAATCTTTACCGCATGATGCGCGGTTACGCGACTGGCGGCCTGGTTGGCGGGAGCGGGGGCGGTGTTGCGTCTCCGCTCGGTGTCAGCGTCTATGCGCCGGTGTCCATCACCACAGGGCAAGGGGAATCCGGCCAGCAGAAAGGGAGCGACGATGCAGTCGGAAAAGCCTATCAGCAGGTCATTGATAGCTCCGTCCGCGCGGGGATTGCGAAAGCTATACAGCCGGGCGGCATGATCTGGAATGCCAATAAGCAGAGGTAAGCGATGGCGATTGAACATTTTGGCTGGCGGATCAAAGCATCCAGCCAGCCAACGCTGAAGAGCAAGGATAGCGTCCGCACGGCGCAGTTTGGCGATGGTTATAAACAGGTGACAGGCGCCGGGCTCAATGATGAAACCCTCAGCTATGAGTATTCATTCACCGGGAAACCGGAAACGGTCCGGGAAATTTATGCTTTCCTGCGGCGCCACAAAACAAAATCGTTTTCGTTTACCCCTCCCGGCGGTGAGCTCACGTTGTGGCGTGTCGAACCAGACAGCCTGCAGCGTGTCACCAAAAGTAAAACGGTGGAAACCGTTTCGGCCACGTTTGAACAGGCGTTTGCACCATGAGCTTAAATAGTGATTATCAGAAACTCGAGCCGGGCAATGTCGTCCGGCTTTTTGATGTCGATGGCACCGGGTTTGGCGTCAATGATGTCCTCCGTTTTCATGCGCATAATATTGCGCATACGCCGGAGGAAATCGCCGCCGCCGGTGGGGATGAGGACAAGCTCCCCGCAAAATCTATCTGGTGGCAGGGGCTGGAATATAAAGCCTGGCCGTGTGAGATAGAAGGGATAGAGACGGCTACCGACGGAACCAGCGCACAGCCGACGCTGTCGGTCGCTAACCTTGATAGTTCCATTACCGCGCTGTGTCTTGCTTACGATGACTTACTGCAGGCGAAAGTCACTATCCACGACACGTTGGCGCAGTATCTGGATGCGGTCAATTATCCGGAGGGAAACCCGGCGGCGGATCCGCAGCAGGAAAAGTTGAAGGTGTTTTATATCGACGCAAAGGACAGCGAAACGCATGAAGTGGTGGCGTTTAAACTCTCCAGCCCGATGGATCTGCAGGGGTTAATGATCCCAACCCGGCAGCTCCATTCGGTTTGCACCTGGTGTATTCGTGGGAAGTATCGATCAGGGGACGGCTGCGATTACGCCGGGACTCGATATTTTGACAAATTCGGTAATGAAGTAGATGACCCTTCACTAGATGAATGCAGTGGGATGCTTAGTACAGGATGCAAGCCGCGTTTTGGTGATGATGAAGAGCTGCCATTTGGCGGCTTTCCGGGAACGTCCCTTATCAGGAGCTGATATGCGTCAGAAAATCATTGATGCCATCATGGCGCATGCCGCCGAAGAATATCCGCGCGAGTGTTGTGGCGTGGTGGTACAGAAAAGCAGGGTTCAGCGTTACATTCCCTGCCGTAATCTGGCAACGGACCCGACTGAACATTTCCACCTGTCACCGGAGGACTATGCCGCTGCCGAAGATTTGGGGACGGTTGTCGCCATCGTACACAGTCACCCGGACGCCACAACGCAGCCGAGCGAACTGGATAAGGCGCAGTGTGACGCAACGCTGCTGCCCTGGCATATCGCCAGCTGGCCGGAAGGGGATATTCGCACCATTCAGCCGCGCGGCGAGTTACCGTTGCTGGAGCGCCCGTTCGTGCTCGGGCATTTCGATTGCTGGGGGCTGGTGATGAGCTATTTCCGGCAAACGCATGACATTGAGCTGACGGATTACCGTGTGGATTATCCCTGGTGGGAGGACCAGTATCCGGAGAACTTTTACCGTGATTGCTGGTATGAGTGTGGTTTCCGGGAGTTTAATGGACCGCCGCGCGCCGGCGACATGGTTATCATGCAGGTGCAGGCCAATAAATGGAACCATGCAGGGATCCTGCTTGAAGGCAATATGCTACTGCACCACCTTTACGGCCACCTTAGTCAACGTGTACCCTACGGAGGGTATTGGCAGGAGCGCACAATGAAAATCCTACGTTATAAGAATCTTATAAGCTTATGATTCGGTGATATTTTTTTTGTGAGTCTTGTCTGCTTATTACTTTTAAAATTAATGATAAACATAGGGAATATAAATGTTTAAAGGTATCGCAGTATCTCTGTTAGCAGTTTTTACTTTGAGTGGTTGCGCCAATCAAGAGGCTATTAAAAAACACACTGCATCTGGTAAACCTGAAGCAGAATATCCAGGTAAAACTAAAGAACAGGTAAAGGATGCATTAGTTTCTTATTGCAACCAAAAAGGATTGTCAGTATTTGAATCTACAGACTCACTAGTTGTCTGTGGCAAGCAGGCTGATAGCGTATTAGCGCAAATGCTCGTGGGTAATGCATATTCAACCCCATCAATGGCAAAGATTCGATTCACTATAGCTTCGGTAAACAATACTCCTAAAGTATGGAGTGATATGTGGATTGAAAGCCAAATGCCGGGTGGGCAGTTAAATCAGATGCCATCCAAAAACAATACTGATATCAATTCAGTTCAAAATATGCTTGATAATCTTAAACCGTAATAAAAATATTAATAAAAAGCCCACCGAATGGTGGGTTTTTTATTTGTGGAGGGGTGAGGATATGGCCTTGATTATACTTGGCGGTGTTCTTGGTAAGACGTTTGGAAAGGAACATGTTCGGTTAATTGATAGGATCGGAGAGATAGGCGTAGCGTTATCAAAAACAATACCCGGATTCGAAAAGTATATGATATCGAGTAAACGTCGAGGTCTTACATACGCTATTTTTAAGGGTAAGAAGAATATCGGAGTTGACGACCTTGGTTTTCCTGTTTCTGATGAAGTTATTCGCATTATTCCTGTCATTATAGGCAGCAAACGTTCTGGATTGTTACAGACTATCTTGGGTGCAGTCATTGTCATTGCATCAGCCGTTGGTAGCTATTTTGCTCCTGGCAACCCAATTTCTGCATTTGGATTTAAGGTTGGTGCAGCAATGATGCTGGGCGGTATTGTGCAGATGCTTTCCCCACAACCAGCCGGACTTGCCAGTAAGCAGGATGCTGATAACCAGGCTTCCTACGCCTTTGGTGGCGTGACGAACACCGCTGCCCAGGGTAACCCTGTTCCTCTTGGCTACGGACGACGCCGGATCGGTGGCGCGATTGTATCGGCGGGCATCTACGTCGAAGACAAGCAGTAGCAAACATCATTTCTAACAACCACCTTCGGGTGGTTTTTTTATGGGTGAAATATGGCGCCGAAAAAAATCACAGGGCGGAAAGGTGGCGGTTCTAAAAGCCGGACGCCGACGGAGCAACCGGATGATCTCCAGTCTGTCGCAAAGGCAAAATTGCTGGTGGCGTTGGGTGAAGGTGAATTTGCTGGTGGTTTGACCGGAAAAGATATCTACCTTGACGGAACACCGTTGGAGAACGCCGACGGCTCGAAAAACTTTGGCGGGGTAGTCTGGGATTTTCGTCCAGGCACTCAGGCGCAGCAGTATATTCAAGGGATTCCGGGCTCTGAAAACGAAATCAGCATGGGGGTTGAGATATCCAGCTCCACCGCCTGGACCCGTACTTTCACAAATACGCTGCTCTCTGCTGTACGCCTGCGCATTAAATGGCCCTCGATTTACAAACAGCAGGACAACGGCGACCTGGTGGGATACACCATCAATTATGCCATTGACCTGCAAACTGACGGCGGCACCTGGAAAACGGTTCTGAGTACCCGTGTCTCGGGTAAAACCACCACGGGCTATGAGCGTAGCCACCGCATCGATTTACCGCAGTCTGGCAGTACGTGGACTCTACGTTTGCGTAAAACCACAGGCGATGCGAACAGCGCCAAAGTGGGCGACACAATGACGCTTCAGAGCTACACGGAAGTGATCGACGCCAAGCTGCGTTATCCGAACACCGCGCTGCTCTACATCGAATTTGATTCGAGCCAGTTTAATGGCTCCATTCCGCAGATTTCCTGTGAGCCGAAAATGCGGGTGATCCGCGTGCCGGATAACTACGACCCTGAAACAAGAAGTTATCTCGGCACCTGGACCGGGGCGTTTAAATGGGCCTGGACAGATAACCCTGCGTGGGTATTCTACGATCTGGTTCTGAGCGATCGCTTTGGGCTCGGCAACCGCCTGACGGCTGCCAATATAGACAAATGGTCACTCTATGAAGTCGCGCAGTATTGCGATCAGATGGTGCCGGATGGGAAGGGCGGCGACGGTACAGAACCGCGTTATACCTGCAATGTCTACGTGCAGGACCGGAACGACGCTTACACCGTGATGCGTGATTTTGCGGCTATTTTCCGGGGCATGACTTACTGGGGCGGTGATCAGATTGTGGCGCTGGCCGATATGCCGCGGGATATCGATTTTTCCTACACGCGCGCAAATGTGATCGACGGCCTGTTTACCTACGCCAGCAGCACCACCAAAACCCGTTACACCACCGCGCTGGTTTCCTGGTCCGATCCTGACAACGCCTACGCCGACGCCATGGAGCCGGTATTCGAGCAGCAGCTTGTTGCGCGCTACGGTTTTAATCAGCTGGAAATGACGGCGATTGGCTGCACCAGGCAGTCAGAAGCGAACCGCAAAGGGCGCTGGGGCATCCTCACCAACAACAAAGACAGGGTAGTAACCTTCTCCGTCGGGCTGGACGGTAATATTCCTCAGCCTGGCTACATTATCGCGGTGGCTGATGAGCTGCTTTCCGGCAAGGTCACCGGCGGCCGTATTCGTTCGGTTAATGGCCGGGTTATCGAACTGGACCGGGTTGCTGATGCCGCTGCTGGCGACCGTCTTATTCTCAACCTTCCATCTGGTGCGGCGCAGAGCCGAACGATTCAGGCGATAAACGGCAACAAGATTACCGTTACAACGGCATTCAGTGAAACGCCGGAGGCGGAATGCGTGTGGGTTGTCGAATCGGACGAACTCTATGCCCAGCAATACCGGGTTGTCAGTGTCGCCGATAATAACGACGGCACATTTACGATCTCCGGCGCGGCCCATGACCCGGATAAGTATGCCCGGATCGATACTGGCGCCATTATTGACCAGCGGCCTGTCAGCGTCATTCCACCTAGCAACCAGTCAGCGCCTGATGATATTGCCATCGGGAGTTATTCCGTTGTGCAGCAGGGCATCAGTGTCGAAACGCTGCGCGCGACCTGGTCGGTTGTGGATAACGCTATTGCGTATGAGGCGCAGTGGCGCCGCAACGACGGTAACTGGGTTAACGTGCCGCGAAGTTCGACAACCAGCTTTGAGGTTGAATCTATCTATGCCGGGCGCTATCTGGTCCGCGTTCGTGCTATTAACGCGGCGGAGATTTCGTCCGGCTGGGGATACTCGGAAGAGGTCACGCTAACGGGGAAAGTTGGCAATCCACCGCAGCCGGTAGGTTTTGCGGCCACGCCAATAAACTGGGGTATTCGTCTGAACTGGGGATTCCCGGCCAACACGTCGGACACTCTGAAAACGGAAATCCAGTACACCCCGAACGGGGACCAGTCGGATCCGCTGCTGTTGAGTGACGTGCCGTACCCATCATCCGAATATATCCAGCTTGGGCTTAAAGCTGGCCAGGAGTTCTGGTTCCGCGCGCAGCTGGTCGATAAAAGCGGGAATGAGTCCGGGTGGACAGGCTGGATCCGGGGCATGGCTAACAATAACGCCGATGATTACCTGGGCGATATTACCGGGGATTTCCTGACCTCAAAAGACGGTGATGCGCTGACCAGCCAGATTGATCAGAATCTGGAAGGGCAGTTGCAGAATGCCCTGGCGAATAACGCGACAGTCGAACGGCAATGGGCGCAGTACGGTGAAGTCCGCGCCGAAATTCTCGTGGTTAAAACGACAATTGCTGACGTTGATAAAGCGATGGCAGAGCTATCGACCACCGTGCAGGCCGAGTTCGGCAATATGACGGCAACGCTGGAAGATAAGCTGACTGCCGTGGTCGATGTGGATGGTGCATCGGCAATCCACACGATGAAGGTTGGCGTGCGAATTGATGATGTGTATTACGGCGCAGGTATGTCAGTTGCTGTAGTGGCAGAGGCTGGGCAGCCTGTCATTACACGTATTGCGTTTAATGCCAATCAGCTCGTTTTAATGAGTGGTGAGGGGGATGAACAGTATTCCCCATTTGCTTTCATTAATGGGCAGATGTTTGTCAGTGAAGCATTTATCCAGTATGGCGAAATTACACTAGCAAAAATCGGTGAGCTGCGTTCTTCAAATTATGTTGAGGGTAAAACGGGCACCATCATGAAAGCCGATGGAACATTTGAATTAAATGGCGGCACAGAGGGTGAGGGGCGTAACTTAATAGATAATGAGGGACAGAAAGTATATGACGAAAATAATGTTCTGCGGGTTGTTGTTGGCAAGTATTAGTGGTTGTTCAGCTATTTCCGATGCGTTTAATAGCGGCGTTAAAACTGTCGATTGTACGGCTGTTTATTCATCTCATTTAGGTGCTGGCGCTGAATTGCGTACAGCAACCGTTGCTATCAAACAGATCCGTATTGATAAAAATGGAACTTACTGGATCCGGCCAGTTAATAATCTGCATGTACGATTCTTTCCTGGCTGGAAATCAACCGAAAATTTAACGGACTACCAATGCAAAGGGGATGATTATGGCCTTCGGAGTGCAGCTATTCGACGCTAACGGGAATGAAATGGTTGGGCGATTTATTCCGACCTTCGTTGCAGCATTTATCAGCTCTCCTGCGTCAGGCTCACGAGTTTTTCCTTCCATTGAAGGGAAGACGTTAATAGCGGAAGCGCAGCGACTGACCGCGCCATCAAATCCCAACGTACCAGGTGCATCTGCAACGGTGAGCGGCAATATGGTTACCTGGTCAGGAGCATCTGCCGATCAACCTATAATCATCTTGTATAAATAAAATGAGCGGATACGGATTAAAGATCTATCGTGAAGATGGGAGTTTGTTTATCAGTCCTGATGTGACCCCGATGAATTACGTAGGAAAATATAGATATACTGGTAATGGCACCATCCAGTTGGATATTCCAGGCACGGCAACCATCATGCCATTCCTGCGGAATGACAATGTGAATGGCGCTACTCATTTAACGTGGGCAGTATCTGGTGGAAAGTGGCACATAAGTGTAAACACTGTTGGTGCTGGGTGGATTTATGTTTTCGCAACTATTGTTACCGTAGAGCATGGCTTTGGACTGGCTGTGTATGACTCAAACGGGAAAATGACGTGGAATACCGATTGCCTGCCGCTGGACATCATGAGCGTCCCAAACCCCTGGGATGGTACGCCGATTAATTCGTCTACGGTGGTATATGATGTCAACGTCGGAGTCCCGGCCGCTGTGATGCCAGGGATTTGCTCAAATTACCTGATAATTCTTGAACCCCAGACACCGCTTTATATTTATGGATCAATGATTGCACGGGCTTATGGGACAACCGTAGGCGCCAGCACATGGACAGGTCAGCAGATAAATGCGCGCCCGCCATCGCCAAGATTCAGAGCAAATTATATCTATATCGACACACGGCTTTATCCATAAGTCTTGTTCCACTTCAAATTATAAACCTCGCTCCGGCGGGGTTTTTATTGTCAAAACTCAGGAGTCGTTATGTCAGCAGGCACTATAACCCTGGCGAATAATTCTAATGCTGTTACCGGGGTCGGTACCACGTTCACGACCGAGCTGGCAGCCGGTGATTTCATCGTTACGACGGTAGGCGGTATCACTTACACGCTGCCGGTGAAATCGATTGGCAGTGGCACGCAGATCGTTTTAGTCAGCAAATATTCCGGGCCGACGCAGGCGGGCGCGGCGTGGCAGGCTGTTCCCCGTGCAGCGCAAAACCAGATAACGGCGGAGCTTGTCGCTCAAACAACTGCAGCGCTGCGTGGCCTCAACTATGACAAGCAGAACTGGCAGGCCGTTTTCAGCGCCAGCGGCAACATCACGGTCGTGCTGCCAGATGGCTCAACCTTTACCGGCCCTTCCTGGCAGAGCATCAAGGATACGCTGGCGCTTATCGATATTGATGCAGTAACAGCACTGGCGAATCAGGTTCGTACGGATGCGCAGCAGGTAGCGACCGATAAGGGGACTGCGCAATCTGCAGCCCAGGCGGCGAGCACAGACGCTTCCACAGCGTCGAGTGCGAAGACAGCAGCGGTAGCAGCTAAAACAGCGGCGGAAACTGCGAAGACTGATAGTGAGACCGCAAAGACTGCCGCTGTATCGGCAAAAACAGATGCGGAGGCAGCTAAAACCGCCGCTGAGGCGGCTGCGTCATCAGTCCACCCTGAAAACCTGCTTCATAAAGACCAGAATCTTGATGATTTACCTGATAAGTCTGCCGCGCGCAGTCACCTTGACGTGTATTCAAAAGCGGAGACTGATGGGAAGGGTGGCGGCTATATCGGCCAGTCGTGGTGGCACGACAAGCGGTCAAAAATGCCGGATGGTTGCGTTGCCGCTGACGGCCAGCAGGTTGACCAGGTGGGGCCATTCGCGGACCTGTACGCCGACGTTGCAGCAGGTAACCGACCGACAACTGATGAAGCCACATGGCAGGCCGACCCAACAAAGCGCAACTGCTATGTCCTGAATTCCTCGACTGGCAAGATGCGCCTGCCTGACCGAAATGGCGTACAGCCGGGAAGTATCAAAGCACCGGTAATGCGCGGTGATGGCGGCTCGCTGGCTCCTGGCAGCATGCAGAAAAGTGCATTGCCGAACGTTAAGTCGGAAATTTATGGTTTTAGCATCTTGGGAACCATTATCCCTGATCTGGGCGGAAACACCGGTGGGAATAACACAAGTACGACGAATGCCTTAAACGTAAAGAGAAATACGCAGCCAGGCGGTCAGAACAACTCTCCGTCCAATGCTGCAGGATCAGATGCAGGCTCAAACCTAGAATTAAACCTTAGACGTGGCAGTGACGTCTATGCGGATGGCGTCAACGAAGCCCGCATGAATGCCCTCGTTGGCTGCTTCGTCATCCGGTATGCAGGTCGCGCACAGAATGCTGGCTCGCTCGATGCGATGACGCTTTCCGCTCGTATGGAGTCGATAAATACCGACATGCTGGCGAAGAACGTCGCGACGAATGCGCGCATTGATTATGCGCTGATATCTGGGCTTACGCTTGCAAATGATGGGCGGCAAGTTATTGCAAACCCATTTGGGAACAATACACCTGTCGATGTGCAGGCAGAGTTACTATTCAATGATGGTAACTGGTACGACACTGGTTGGGTTCTGCACTACACAAGTGGTTCATTCGGCACAAGGGCAAGTTATGCGCAAGGGGTTGGCATTGTACTCCGCGGTGGCCGAGGTGGTGTGTATCCTTCCGCTAGTGATGGAGGTAGTGGATTTCCTGCCAGTGCTGTTCCTGCAACACCTATTCAATGCCGGATACACATAAGGAAAATTACTGCATGAAAACTATCTATGTAAGTGAACTGAATAATAGCAGTTGGGCAACGACGCCTGCGGCGTTCGGCGGTATGACTTACCCTGTAATAGTGGACGATGACTTCATCGGCGGCGGGATTACTTATGATCGTGAAACAGCTAAGTGGTCTGAGCTTGTGATTTTACCCCGAACCCAAGATGATGAAATAGCCGATGCTGAGCGTAAGCGTGCAGAGCTGAAGCAGGACGCCGAGCAGATTATGTCTGAGTGGAAGCTTGATTTGGCGTTGGGGTTAATCAGTGAAGAGGACAAACAAAAGCTGATTGCCTGGCGGCTGTATGTGAAGGAGCTGGATGCTCTCGAACTGGACGCGGCACCGGAAATTGAGTGGCCGCCGCGTCCGGAAAATTAACGCCACAGCGCTTTGCTCTGCCGAACCGCCATCATAATGGCTTTCCCCATGCTTTCGCACTGAGGGAAACCAGGTGATATCCACCGCGAGTTGATAAACGCCAATATGCTGAATCGGTCATAGTCGAAAAGTAATTTTTGAGGCAATGGTGGAACGTATATCTGAAAGCGACCCACCATTTGACATAGGGGTGAAATGTAACTAATCGATGTAATATATGTTATAAGTCATTGCGGATTTAGAACAAAAAAGTAGCAGCCTGGAAAATGAGCCAATTCACCATCAAAGAAATAGCGCTAATATCCCATAAGCTAAAAGATATCAGTGATACATGGTCAGATTTATGGATTTTTCTTTGCCTGGTGCCACTTAGTGTTGGCCAGGTTATCAATCTTAAGCATAGGAACTTTGACGGAAAATATCTGAATCTCGAAAAGGGGGCGAGATTTAAGAGTGTTCAGGTAGAGGCTCCCCCTCTGATTTGCGAGCTCATACAGAGACGCAGAGAAAAATATCCCGATGATATTTATATTTTTCAGAGCCACTCTAACAGGGTCAAGTATCAGGGTAAGCCTGTAACCGTTATTGCGTTTAACCGGGCGTTGAAAGTAGCAGCAAAAGGCGTTACGGAAAAGATAGTGAGCAGCAAAAGCGCCCGATGTTAGTTTGCTGCGGTCCGTGGTATGCAAGCACAGACCGCAGCAGTAGGCCAGGTGTTCATGCCATGGCGCTGGCGCAAGTATAGGTGAAATCACTCATTCATCCACAAGCCATAATTCAGCCTCTTCAAACATTTCCTGCACAGCGGCGCTGATCCGCTCCTTCTCATGCTTACTGGCATCAGTATTGATCGCCGGTAGCGTCATCATCGGCTTAACTCTTACATCAGCGTCAGGGAAAATACGGTGCACCCTCTTGCTCAATTCACCCAGAATGATGTCCTTCGCACCAGGCAAACCATCAAAATTCCTTTTGTCATAAACGAGTTCCACAAACATGATTAACTCCCTCTTTACTGGTTATGTATACAGTATTTATACTGTGTTTTTATCCAGTATTCAAGAGAGGGCGTAAACATGGGCTTTCCTTCACCAGCTACCGACTATATAGAGCAGCGGGTTACGCCAGCCAGTGTCTGCATGACTCCCGACAGTCGCATCCTCGAGACGTCGGCGGGTTATGCGATCATCGTCCCGGTCACGCGCCCACAGCAGGGTGATGCGCTGTTGATTCTGTCCGGAGGTCGGACGCAGTTTGCGAAGCTTAGGGGGAAAGCGTTAATCACGGATGACGGCGAAGCGATCGAAGGTGATGCAGCTGAAGAGGCTGAGGTTATGAGGCGGGTGACGCACTTTATCAACAGCACTGATGCTGCGATATCTCTTGAGGCGGCATTGGCGCAGTTTTGAGACATATGTACGATAGAAAAATTCCGAAGATTGGCAATAGATCTCTTTATATTTGCATTCAAATTTTGTTTATTATGTATTTACATAACGTAAATTTATAAAATTTAATAAAAACAACTCAGATTGCTTATTTTTAAAGATGCATTTAATATATATGTTATAAATTGCAAAGCTCATTAAGGGATTCCCCAGTGAATATTGATAAAATGAAGATCCAGCATGCCGAGATTATCCATAAAATTAGCCGCCTCAGGGAGCTTAGCCGGGCGGGTGTGACGGCTCATGCGCAAGAAATCGCTCAAACCATTATCAGTATGAGTTCTGTGATTAAAGTACACCTTTCTGCCGAAGATCAGTTTTTATATCCTTATCTGGAAAAGGTGAACGATCAAAAGCTAAAAACAATGAGCGTAAATTTTCAGCGCGAGATGGCTGATATTGTTGCCGAGTATGAAAAGTTTTCCCGTCGCTGGAATACGGCAAATAAGCTTATCAATTGTGACGAGGCATTTCGCCGCGACGCGAATGTAGTGTTGCGCAAGTTGCATGAACGAATGCAGCGCGAGGATCATAATTTTTATCCGCTGGTAGAGCAGCTTTAAAAAAGGGCGGCAATGGTTCATCCAATACGGGAATTTGGTTTCCCGTATCCAGAAAGGTATGAAAAGGACTTGGTAAAAGCTGGCACTACTCCGAAACTAACCACATATCGGATTCTTCAAACATTTCCTCTAGCATGCGGTTCAGCTTCTCCCGATCGCTTTTGCTGGCATCGCTGTTTAAGCCGTTCGCCTGCATCGGCTTAACCTTCACTTCTGCATCCGGAAAGATCCGGTGCACTCGCTTTGTTAACTCATTCAGAATTATTTCTCTGGCACCTGTTAATCCTTCAACATTCCGTTTGTCGTACACCAACTCAACGAACATACCGCCTCCAAAGCAACAATGATTTTGCACGCAATTTATACTGTTTATTTATACAGCGTCAACGGTTGGGCACGTAGCTTTTTAAGGAAGGTTTTTGGGGCATGTATGGGGCATAAATGCCAGTTTTGGGGCATGGTTGGGACATTTTAACTCATATGAAATTAACCGAATTTCATATGGAGGCGTCTTATAATGCACTGATTAACCTAAAGAAAACACATGCTCTTGGGCGTTCTTTAGTGATTTTAAAAATTACCGCGTCACGCAGTTAAAGTGGCGGGCATACTCTTCAAGGCTGGTAATACCAAGGCGCACCCATTTCGGGTGCGACCATTGGGGAAGCCCAAGATAAATCATAGCGCTGCGAGGATCTCGTCGGTGCTGCGCACGCGTGCAATGCGCGGGAAGATATAGGAAAGGCTGCTCTGATGCTGATCGTTGTTGAACGCGCTGCAGGCATCTTCGGCGATAACCAGGTTAAAGCCCAGTTCCCACGCGTTCCGCGCGGTCGATTCCACGCCGATGTTGGTGGAAATACCGCACAGGATAATGGTGTCGATACCGCGACGACGCAACTGCACTTCGAGGTCGGTGCCGTAAAATGCGCCCCACTGACGCTTGGTCACTTCAATATCGCTGTCCTGTTTGCCGAGCTCAGCCGGGTAGGTCCACCAGTTTTCCGGCAGCGCTTTGGCCGGTGCAGGTGCATCAACCGGCTGCTTCAGTGCGTCGGCAAAATCTGCTGACCAACCTACGCGAACCAACACGACGGGTGCGGATGCTGCACGGCACTTGTCGGCGAGGCGGGCGGCACGGGCGACCACGTCGGTGGCGGTATGCGGGCCGCCGGCAAACGGCAGAATGCCTTCCTGCAGGTCAATCACCACAAGGGCGGTTTTTTTGGCGTCTAAATTCAGCATGGTGGTTCCTCTGTAAACGGGCTGTCGGGGGCATACCTTACATTCGACGCCTGGTGAATGAACGGATAATTATTGTTAATTTTTGTGAGTGTAAGCAATAAGCGTTCAGCAAACAGTCGTATAAGCTGCTCCGGGCTTATCGCGAGCGAGAATTTCCAGTATAATAGCCCCCTTTTTTCATCCAGTAGTGACATTCAGCTAAAGCTGCGACAGTAACGCCTGCATGACAGGCGACAATCCGCCGACGGCTAAGTTAAGGGATATCTCATGCGTACAGAATATTGCGGACAGCTTCGACAGTCCCACGTTGGGCAGCAGGTGACTCTGTGTGGTTGGGTCAACCGCCGTCGTGATCTCGGTAGCCTCATTTTTATCGACATGCGCGACCGTGAAGGCATCGTACAGGTGTTCTTCGATCCGGACCGTGCGGATGCCTTGAAGTTAGCCTCTGAACTGCGTAATGAGTTCTGCATTCAGGTAACCGGCACCGTTCGTGCGCGTGACGAAAAGAACATCAACGCGGATATGGCAACCGGCGCTATCGAAGTTCTGGCCTCCGATCTGACCATCATCAACCGTTCAGAATCACTGCCGCTGGACTCCAACCACGTCAACACCGAAGAAGCGCGTCTGAAGTACCGCTACCTCGACCTGCGTCGTCCGGAAATGGCTCAGCGCCTGAAAACTCGCGCTAAAATCACCAGCTTCGTGCGTCGCTTTATGGACGATCACGGTTTCCTCGATATCGAAACCCCGATGCTGACCAAAGCGACTCCGGAAGGCGCGCGCGACTACCTGGTACCGTCTCGCGTACATAAAGGTAAGTTCTATGCGCTGCCACAGTCTCCTCAGCTGTTCAAACAGCTGCTGATGATGTCCGGCTTCGACCGCTACTATCAGATTGTTAAATGCTTCCGCGACGAAGACCTGCGCGCTGATCGTCAGCCAGAATTCACCCAGATCGACGTCGAAACCTCCTTCATGACCGCACCGCAGGTGCGTGAAGTGATGGAAGCGCTGGTGCGTCAGCTGTGGCTGGAAATCAAAGGTGTGGATCTGGGCGACTTCCCGATCATGACCTTCGCCGAAGCAGAGCGCCGTTACGGTTCCGACAAACCGGACCTGCGTAACCCAATGGAGCTGGTTGACGTTGCTGACCTGCTGAAATCCGTTGAGTTCGCGGTATTCTCCGGCCCGGCTAACGATCCGAAAGGCCGCGTGGCTGCGCTGCGCGTACCGGGCGGTGCTGCACTGACCCGTAAGCTGATTGATGAATACGGCAACTTTGTGAAGATTTATGGCGCGAAAGGCCTGGCTTACATCAAAGTGACCGAACGAGCAAAAGGCGTGGAAGGCATCACCAGCCCGGTAGCCAAGTTCCTGACCCCAGAAATCATTGAAGCGATCCTTGAGCGCACCGGCGCGCAGGACGGCGACATGATCTTCTTCGGCGCCGACAACAAGAAAGTGGTTGCCGACGCGATGGGCGCACTGCGTCTGAAGCTGGGTAAAGACCTGAGCCTGACCGACGAAAACATGTGGGCGCCGCTGTGGGTTATCGACTTCCCAATGTTTGAAGAAGATGGTGAAGGCGGCCTGACCGCAATGCACCACCCGTTCACTTCGCCGAAAGACATGACCGCCGAAGAGCTGAAAGCCGCTCCGGAAGATGCAGTGGCGAACGCCTACGACATGGTTATCAACGGCTACGAAGTGGGTGGCGGTTCTGTGCGTATTCACCGTGGTGACATGCAGCAGACCGTATTCGGTATTCTCGGCATCAATGAACAAGAGCAGCGCGAGAAGTTTGGCTTCCTGCTGGACGCGCTGAAATACGGTACGCCGCCACACGCGGGCCTGGCATTCGGTCTTGACCGTCTGACCATGCTGCTGACCGGCACCGATAACATCCGTGACGTTATCGCCTTCCCGAAAACCACCGCAGCAGCGTGTCTGATGACTGAAGCACCAAGCTTCGCGAATCCGGCTTCTCTGGGCGAACTGGGTATTCAGGTTGTGGCGAAAGAGCCAAAAGAGTCTGCGGAGAACAAGTAACATGCCATTCAAGCGGCCCGTCTCTATTCTGGTGGTGATTTATGCCCAGGACAGTAAACGGGTGCTGATGCTGCAGCGACGCGATGACCCTGATTTCTGGCAGTCGGTAACCGGCAGCGTGGAAGAAGGGGAAACCGCGTCGCAGGCCGCCATGCGTGAAGTAAAGGAAGAGGTCACTATTGATGTTGTGTCTGAGCAACTGACCTTGAAAGACTGTCAACGCACGGTGGAGTTTGAAATTTTTCAACATTTACGCCATCGCTATGCGCCGGGCGTTGTGCGCAATACAGAATCCTGGTTCTGTCTTGCGCTGCCCCACGAGCGGGACGTTGTGTTCACCGAGCACCTGACCTACCAGTGGCTCGATGCACCCGCCGCGGCGGCGCTCACTAAGTCGTGGAGTAACCGGCAGGCGATTGAAGAATTTGTCATTAACGCTGCCTGAAAGGGCATAGTTTTTTGGAGATATTTTTATGGCAGGTCATAGTAAATGGGCCAACACCAGACATCGTAAAGCGGCGCAGGATGCTAAGCGCGGCAAAATCTTCACCAAGATCATTCGTGAACTGGTGACGGCGGCCAAACTGGGCGGCGGCGATCCGGATGCGAACCCGCGTCTGCGTGCTGCGGTAGATAAAGCCCTGGCCAACAACATGACGCGTGACACCCTGAACCGTGCTATCGCGCGTGGCGTGGGCGGTGATGAAGATTCCAACATGGAAACCATCATCTATGAAGGCTACGGTCCTGGCGGCACCGCGGTGATGATTGAATGCCTGTCTGACAACCGTAACCGTACCGTTGCTGAAGTGCGTCACGCATTCAGCAAAACCGGGGGTAACTTGGGTACCGACGGTTCCGTTTCCTATCTGTTCAGCAAAAAGGGGATTATTTCCTTTGAGCAGGGCGACGAAGACACCATTATGGAAGCGGCGCTGGAAGCCGGTGCGGAAGACGTTGTGACCTTCGACGACGGCGCGATTGACGTGTACACCGCGTGGGAAGAGATGGGTAAAGTGCGTGATGCGCTGGAAGCGGCTGGCCTGAAAGCTGACGCAGCAGAAGTGTCTATGATCCCGTCCACCAAAGCGGACATGGATGCAGAAACCGCACCGAAACTGATGCGTCTCATCGACATGCTGGAAGACTGTGACGATGTTCAGGAAGTCTACCACAACGGCGAAATCTCTGACGAGGTGGCAGCGACCTTAGAATGAGGTGGCTGTGCCGTAACCTAACAGGAGGTGCGTGATGTCTATTATTCTCGGCATTGACCCGGGGTCGCGCATCACCGGTTATGGTGTCATTCGCCAGGTTGGCCGACAACTGACCTACCTTGGCAGCGGATGCATCCGCACCAAGGTTGACGATCTTCCGTCGCGCCTGAAGCTGATTTATGCCGGCGTGACGGAGATTATCACCCAGTTCCAGCCGGACTATTTCGCGATTGAGCAGGTCTTTATGGCGAAGAACGCCGACTCGGCGCTTAAGCTCGGACAGGCGCGCGGAGTGGCCATCGTTGCTGCCACCAATCAGGAACTTCCGGTCTTTGAGTACGCCGCCCGTCAGGTCAAACAGACCGTTGTGGGCATTGGTAGTGCGGAAAAAAGCCAGGTTCAGCATATGGTGCGCACGCTGTTAAAGCTTCCCGCTAACCCGCAGGCCGATGCGGCGGATGCGCTAGCCATCGCCATTACCCACTGCCACGTCAGCCAGAACGCCATGCAAATGAGCGACTCGCGGCTAAACTTAGCGCGTGGGCGATTACGCTAATCTCACGCGCCTTGATCGCTTCGGGTTAAGGTGTGTCGCTTCCTTGTTCAGTAATAAGTGCTAAATGGGGACTCACCCACAGACTCGCTGGCGTTACCGTTTTTCTTTCCCATGGAATCGCGCCTAAAAACCAAAGCTCCCAGAAGGTCAGTTTCGCACCTGGGTTCGCGCACAGCAGTTGCTGAAATGTTTCAATATCACCTACGGAAATATTTAGCGCCTTATTATAAATATCAAAAACAAATTTAGAGCAGAATTGGCGCGTTGAATCATATTTAAATCCGGTATGATAAAATTTATTTAATCGCTGAGGCACCTGCTCAACGATAGCCAATTTTTGTTCAACGCTTAAACCGCCGCGGAGTCGGCGAACCGCATAGCGGTTTCCCGCAGAACGCTGAATAAAGCGTGACAACGTGGTGACGGTAGAAAGCGGCACCCGGCTTTCTGCCACCAGATAGTCCTCGCCGGTGTGGCCGATGATGATACCGACATGATTACTCCAGCATTGAGAGGCCGTGGATATCTGGCCAAACAGGTGCGTTCCGATACAAGTGAAAACAATGTCACCGGTTTCGTATTTTTCAGGGTAATTAATTATCAAGTGATAAATCCTTTTTAATATGAATCATCCATGTGGTGTAGTGAATAAATTAATATCACACTCGCTGATTCTCGTCATTCTTATGTATATGGGGAAATGCCGATTAAAATTAAATAAATGGGCATTTTTATTATTGCGTAAACCACTATCATGACGTAGGCCCGCTAACATCCTCTCCGAGGAACGGTGCGGAAACGCGTCGTATAAGCAAGAACATACTGGGATCGGCAACGGGAATTGATCCGTTTCATCTGGATATTTATCCAGCTTTTTTTTATGATAACGCATTACTCTTTTAGCCCTTAACGCAGGAGCGTCACGTGATAGGCAGACTCAGAGGCATCATTCTCGAAAAACAACCCCCGCTGGTCCTTCTGGAGACGGGCGGCGTAGGCTATGAAGTGCATATGCCGATGACCTGTTTTTACGAGCTGCCGGAAGCCGGGCAGGAAGCGATTGTCTTCACCCACTTCGTGGTACGTGAAGACGCACAGCTGCTTTACGGCTTCAATAACAAGCAGGAACGTACGCTGTTTAAAGAGCTGATTAAGACCAACGGCGTTGGGCCGAAGCTGGCGTTGGCGATCCTCTCGGGTATGTCGGCGCAGCAGTTTGTCAACGCGGTCGAGCGCGAAGAGCTTGGCGCGCTGGTTAAGCTACCGGGCATCGGCAAGAAAACGGCGGAACGTCTGATTGTCGAAATGAAGGACCGCTTTAAAGGCCTGCATGGCGATCTCTTCACGCCAGCCGCCGATCTGGTGCTCACGTCTCCAACTGGCCTAAGCGCCGACGACGCCGAGCAGGAAGCAGTTGCTGCGCTGGTGGCGCTGGGCTATAAACCTCAGGAAGCCAGCCGAATGGTGAGCAAAGTTGCCCGTTCGGATGCCAGCAGTGAAACATTGATCCGCGAAGCGCTCCGCGCGGCGCTGTGAGGTAGAGGATGATTGAAGCAGACCGCCTGATTTCGTCAGGCAGTAGCATGGCGGAAGAGGTGGCAGATCGCGCCATCCGCCCTAAGTTACTGGCCGAGTATATCGGTCAGCCGCATGTTCGCTCGCAGATGGAGATCTTTATCCAGGCGGCGAAGCTGCGCGGCGACGCGCTTGACCACCTGCTAATCTTCGGCCCACCGGGGCTCGGGAAAACCACGCTGGCGAATATTGTTGCCAACGAAATGGGCGTAAATCTGCGTACCACATCGGGCCCGGTGCTGGAAAAAGCGGGCGATCTCGCGGCGATGCTGACCAACCTCGAACCCCATGACGTGCTGTTTATCGATGAAATTCATCGTCTTTCACCGGTGGTGGAAGAGGTGCTTTATCCGGCAATGGAAGATTACCAGCTCGATATTATGATTGGCGAAGGCCCGGCCGCGCGTTCGATCAAAATTGACCTGCCGCCGTTTACCTTGATTGGCGCCACTACGCGCGCAGGCTCACTGACCTCGCCATTGCGTGACCGTTTCGGCATCGTGCAGCGCCTCGAGTTTTATCAGGTGCCTGATTTGCAGCATATCGTGGGGCGCAGTGCGCGCTTTATGGGGCTGGAGATGAGCGATGATGGGGCGCTGGAAGTGGCTCGTCGCGCGCGCGGCACGCCGCGTATTGCTAACCGACTGCTGCGTCGGGTACGTGACTTTGCGGAAGTGAAACACGACGGTACCATCTCTGCGGATATCGCCGCGCAGGCGCTGGATATGCTTAACGTCGATGCGGAAGGCTTTGACTATATGGACCGCAAGTTACTGCTAGCGGTCATTGATAAATTCTTCGGTGGGCCGGTTGGGTTGGATAACCTGGCGGCGGCAATCGGGGAAGAGCGGGAAACCATTGAAGACGTGCTGGAGCCGTACCTGATTCAGCAGGGGTTCTTGCAGCGTACGCCACGTGGCCGTATGGCGACGAGCCGTGCGTGGAACCACTTTGGGATTACGCCACCGGAAATGCCTTAACCTTTGAGCCTTCCCGGCGTCGCTTTGCTCGGCCGGGCTACGGTACATTGTAGCCCGGCCGAGCAAAGCGACGCTGGAGGAATCAGACCGCCGCTTTCTTCGACATACTCAGAATAAACAGCAGCGCCGCACACAGCACCACGGATGGCCCCGCCGGGGTGTCATAGAACGCCGAGAAGGTTAACCCGCCGGTGACGGCAATCATTCCAACGCCAACCGCGACGCCCGCCATCTGCTCCGGAGTACGGGCAAAACGACGCGCTGTGGCTGCTGGGATAATCAGCAGTGACGTGATAATCAGCGCACCAACAAACTTCATTGCCACACCAATGGTTAGCGCGGTAACCAGCATCAGCAGCAGCTTCACCCGCTGCAGTTTCACTCCATCGACAAACGCCAGATCCGGGCTAATCGTCATCGACAGTAAATTACGCCACTGCCAGAACAGAATCGCCAGCACCACCACCACGCCCAGCGCGATAGAGATAAGATCCTGTGGCGTAACGGCCAGCAGGTCACCGAACAGATAGGCCATCAGATCGACGCGAATATTCGACATCAGGCTGACCACCACCAGACCCAGCGACAGCGCGCTGTGTGCCATGATGCCAAGCAGGGTATCAACGGCGAGGTGAGGGCGTTTCTCCAGCCACACCAGACCGCCCGCCAGCACCAGCGTCACGGCAATAACCGCATAGAACGGGTTCACGTTCAGTAACAGGCCAAAGGCAACCCCAAGCAATGAGGCGTGAGCCAGCGTGTCGCCAAAGTAGGACATCCGTCGCCAGACCACAAACGAGCCCAGCGGGCCGGCAGCGCACGCCAGCATCATTCCGGCAAGCCAGCCGGGAAGTAAAATTTCAATCATGACTGCCCATTTCCCCGACGTAAAACAATACGGCCCTGTAAATCATGGCGATGATTATGCTGATGGCGGTAAATCCCCAGCTGTTCAGCGCCGCGCGGGCCGAACATCGAGATAAACTCAGGGTGCATCGACACCACGTCCGGCGTGCCCGAGCAGCAAATATGATGATTCAGACACAGCACGTCGTCAGTTTTTGCCATTACCAGATGCAGGTCGTGCGACACCATCAGCACCGCGCAGTCGAGCTCCTGGCGCAGTTGGTTAATCAGATCGTAAAGGGCAACCTGACCGTTAACGTCCACGCCCTGAGTGGGTTCATCCAGCACCAGCAACTGCGGCTTATTCAGCAGCGCACGTGCCAGCAGCACGCGCTGGGTTTCGCCACCCGAAAGCTTCTGCATGGGGGCATCCTGTAGATGTCCTGCCTGCACGCGTTTGAGCGCTGGGAGAATATCTTCTTTTCGCGTTGCCGGATGCAGGCGTAAAAAACGCTTGACGGTCAGCGGCAAGGTGGCGTCGAGGTGTAACTTTTGCGGCACATAGCCGATGCGCAAATGTTTATCGCGAATGACAACGCCATCGCTAGGTGCTACGAGGCCGAGCACCACGCGTACCAGCGTTGATTTGCCCGCGCCGTTCGGACCAAGCAGCGTCAGAATGCGGCCTGGCTTGAGATTCAATGAGATGTCAGAAAGCACCCGGCGTTGGCCGAAAGTGACGGAGACATTTTCCAGTGATACAAGATTCGTCATAGCAATTAGGGGTTGCACAAGATAGTGAATGTTATAATATCACACATTACTTATCCATTTCGATTAATAGACGCATTATGTTACAGAAAAATACGCTTCTTTTCGCAGCTTTATCCGCTGCACTTTGGGGAACGACAGCACAGCATGCTGATGCGGCCGTTGTGGCATCACTCAAGCCGTTAGGCTTTATTGCTTCAGCCATTGCAGACGGTGTAACAGAGACGCAGGTTTTACTGCCTGACGGTGCGTCTGAACATGATTACTCACTGCGCCCATCTGATGCAAAACGCTTACAGAACGCGGACTTAGTCGTATGGACTGGTCCTGAGATGGAAGCATTTATGGACAAGTCATCGCAAAGCATTCCTGACAACAAAAAAGTCACTATCGCCCAGCTTGACGGGGTGAAACCGTTACTCATGAAAGGTGCCGATGACGACGACCATGATGGTGCTGATGGAGACGATCATGACCACGCTCACGGTGAAAAAGGTGACGCGCATCACCATCATGGCGAGTACAACATGCACCTGTGGCTCTCCCCAGAGATAGCGCGGCTGTCGGCGGTTGCAATCCATGACAAATTAGTGGAACTTATGCCCCAGAGTCGAGCCCGGCTCGATGCCAACCTGAAGGATTTTGAGGCCAATCTGGCCGCAACCGATAAGCAGGTGGCGAGCGAGCTGGCGCCGGTGAAAGGAAAGGGGTATTTCGTTTTTCATGATGCCTATGGCTACTATGAAAAACACTACGGTTTGACGCCGCTTGGGCACTTCACCGTCAACCCCGAAATTCAACCCGGTGCGCAGCGTTTACATCAAATAAGAACACAGTTGGTTGAGCAAAAAGCGACCTGCGTTTTTGCTGAGCCACAATTCAGGCCCGCTGTCGTTGAATCTGTTGCGCGGGGAACCAGCGTTCGCATGGGAACGCTCGATCCTCTTGGCACGAACATTAAGCTGAGTAAAGAGAGCTATCCAGCGTTTCTTACTCAACTGGCGACCCAGTATGCGAGCTGCCTGAAAGGAGATAAGTAAGGAAGTGAATACGTGCAGCAGATAGCCCGCTCTGTCGCTCTGGCATTTAACAATTTGCCGCGGCCCCACCGCGTTATGCTGGGGTCACTCACCGTTCTCACGTTGGCCGTCGCTGTCTGGCGGCCTTACGTTTACCATCCAACCTCTTCATCCCCCGTCGTCCGTACGATTGAGCTGGAGAAAAAAGAGATTCGTTCGCTTCTGCCAGAGGCCAGCGAACCGATTGACCAATCCGCACAGGAAGACGAAGCCATCCCTCAGGATGAGCTGGACGATAAAGCCGACAACGAAACGGGCGTGCATGAATATGTGGTATCCACGGGCGATACCCTGAGCAGCATCCTCAATCAGTACGGCATCGATATGGGTAACATCAGCCAGCTTGCCTCGGTTGATAAAGACCTGAAAAACATGAAAGTGGGGCAGCAGCTCTCCTGGACGCTGAATGACGACGGTGATTTACAGCGTTTAACCTGGGAGATGTCGCGCCGCGAAACCCGTACCTACGATCGCGTTGCTAACGGTTTCAAAATGAGCAGCGAGCTGCAGAAGGGCGATTGGGTTAATAGCCTTGTCAAAGGCACCGTCGGCGGAAGCTTCGTGACCAGCGCCGTCAACGCCGGTTTAACCAGCGCGGAAGTGAGCGCGGTGATTAAATCGATGCAGTGGCAGATGGACTTCCGTAAGCTGAAAAAAGGCGACGAATTCTCGGTGCTGATGTCGCGCGAAATGCTCAACGGCAAGCGCGAACAGAGCCAACTGCTGGGCGTGCGTTTGCGCTCTGATGGCAAAGACTACTACGCGATCCGCGCGGAAGACGGTAAGTTCTACGACCGCAACGGTACCGGGCTGGCGAAGGGCTTCCTGCGCTTCCCAACCGCGCGTCAGTTCCGCGTGTCGTCGAACTTTAACCCGCGTCGTCTGAACCCGGTAACCGGTCGCGTCGCGCCGCACCGTGGTGTGGATTTCGCGATGCCGCAGGGTACACCAGTGCTGGCCGTCGGTGACGGTGAAGTGGTGGTGGCGAAGCGCAGCGGCGCGGCGGGTTATTATGTCGCCGTACGTCATGGTCGCACCTACACCACCCGCTATATGCACCTGCGTAAGCTGCTGGTGAAACCAGGTCAGAAGGTGAAACGCGGTGACCGTATCGCGCTCTCCGGTAATACCGGTCGTTCTACTGGCCCGCACCTGCACTATGAAGTGTGGATCAACCAGCAGGCGGTGAACCCGCTGACGGCGAAGCTGCCGCGCACCGAAGGGCTGACCGGCTCGGATCGTACTGATTACCTGGCGCAGGTGAAAGAGGTTCTGCCGCAGCTGCGTTTCGATTAATTTCGCCTAAGAAGTATCCGTTCAGAGCCGGTGCCTATACAGCACCGGCTTTTTCTTTTGTGCGAAGCATCCGGCCTCGCTACACTATCTGATTATCCACACTGACCCGATGAATCAACCCTGGAATAGGCATGGAAACGAAAAAAAATAACAGTGAATACATTCCCGAGTTTGAGAAATCTTTCCGCCACCCCCAGTACTGGGGTGCCTGGTTAGGCGTGCTGGCGTTTGCGGGAGTCGCTTACGTACCGGCAAAAATCCGCGACCCTATTCTGGGTAAGCTCGGTCGCCTGGCGGGGAAATTTGGCCGCAGTGCGCGCCGTCGCGCGCAGATCAATCTGCTGTACTGCTTCCCGGAAAAAAGCGAAGCCGAGCGTGAAGCCATCATCGATGATATGTTTGCCACCGCGCCGCAGGCGATGGTTATGATGGCTGAACTGGCGCTGAAAGGGCCGGAAAAAATTCTGCCGCGTCTTGACTGGCAGGGGCAGGAGATTATCGATGAGATGCGTGCCAACGGCGAAAACGTCATCTTCCTGGTGCCGCACGGTTGGGGCGTTGATATCCCGGCGATGGTGATGGCGTCACAGGGCCAGAAGATGGCGGCGATGTTCCATAACCAGGGCAATAAGGTCTTTGACTACGTCTGGAACACCGTTCGTCGTCGTTTTGGCGGTCGTCTGCACGCCCGTAACGACGGCATTAAGCCGTTTATTCAGTCTGTCCGTCAGGGTTACTGGGGCTACTATCTGCCGGATCAGGATCATGGCCCGGAGCACAGCGAATTCGTGGACTTCTTCGCTACCTATAAAGCAACGCTGCCAGCGATTGGCCGCCTGATGAAAGTGTGTCGTGCACGCGTGGTACCGCTGTTCCCGGTCTACGATGGCAAAACGCACCGCCTGACGATTCTGGTTCGCCCGCCGATGGACGATCTGCTGGAAGCGGACGACAACACCATCGCGCGTCGCATGAACGAAGAGGTGGAGATTTTCGTTGGGCCGCATACCGAACAGTACACGTGGATCCTCAAGCTGCTGAAAACGCGTAAGCCGGGCGAAACCGAGCCGTATCAGCGCAAAGAGCTCTACCCAAAGAAAAAGAAATAGTCTCGTAGCCCGGCGTCGTTTCGCTCGGCCGGGCTACACAGGCAAAAAAAAACCGGACATTGTCCGGTTTTTTTATATCGAGAATAACTTACTCGACGGTCAGGATACGCGTGGTGTTGGTTGAGCCCACGGTGCTCATCACGTCGCCCTGAGTCACGATAACCAGGTCGCCGGACATCAGATAGCCTTTGTCGCGCAGCAGGTTCACCGCATCGTGTGCGGCGGCGACGCCGTCGCATTCGCTATCGAAGAATACCGGGGTGACGCCACGGTACAGCGCCGTCAGGTTCAGCGTACGCTCGTGACGAGACATGGCGAAGATAGGCAGCCCGGATGTGATACGAGAGGTCATCAGCGCGGTACGGCCAGACTCGGTCATGGTGATGATGGCGGTCACGCCTTTCAGGTGGTTTGCTGCATACATTGCCGACATGGCAATCGCTTCTTCCACGTTGTCGAACTGCACGTCCAGACGGTGTTTAGAGACGTTGATGCTTGGGATCTTCTCAGCGCCCAGGCAAACGCGCGCCATGGCCGCCACGGTTTCAGAAGGGTACTGGCCCGCCGCAGTTTCCGCAGACAGCATTACCGCATCGGTACCGTCCAGCACGGCGTTCGCCACGTCCATGACTTCCGCACGGGTAGGCATTGGGTTGGTGATCATCGACTCCATCATCTGGGTCGCGGTAATCACGGAACGGTTCAGCTGACGCGCGCGACGAATCAGCGCTTTCTGGATACCGACCAGCTCAGGGTCACCGATTTCAACGCCCAGGTCGCCACGGGCAACCATCACCACGTCGGAGGCCAGAATAATGTCGTCCATCGCGTCCTGGCTGCACACCGCTTCCGCACGTTCTACTTTGGCGACGATTTTCGCATCGCAGCCCGCTTCACGCGCCAGGCGACGAGCGTAGTTCAGGTCTTCACCGCAGCGCGGGAAGGAGACGGCCAGGTAATCAACGCCAATTTTAGCCGCGGTATGAATATCCGCTTTGTCTTTATCGGTCAGGGCTTCAGCCGAGAGGCCACCACCTAACTTGTTGATGCCTTTATTGTTGGACAGCGGGCCACCGACGGTCACTTCGGTGAACACCTTCATGCCCTGGATTTCCAGTACTTTCAGCTGTACGCGGCCATCATCCAGCAGCAGGATGTCGCCCGGCACGACGTCGGCAGGCAGACCTTTATAGTCGATGCCCACTTTCTCTTTGTCGCCTTCGCCTTTACCGAGGTTGGCATCGAGCAGGAATTTGTCGCCGATATTGAGGAAAACTTTACCTTCTTTGAAGGTAGAAACGCGAATTTTTGGTCCTTGCAGATCGCCAAGAATAGCTACATGGCGGCCCAGTTTTGCTGCGATTTCGCGTACTTTGTCAGCGCGTAGCTGATGATCTTCTGGTGTTCCGTGAGAGAAGTTCATGCGTACGACGTTAGCACCGGCGGAAATCACCTTCTCAAGGTTGTTATCGCGGTCGGTTGCTGGGCCTAACGTGGTGACGATCTTGGTTCTGCGAAGCCTTCTGGACATGTAATACTCCGTTGACTAATACAACTCAGGTGTTGCGTGAACAGGATTCGGTAGCAAGCGTTACCGAATGTTTTAATAGGTTACACCGTTATTATCGCTTTTAATGATTATCGCTGTGTGCGGATAGCGCTTTATCAAACCGCGATTCCTTTAACGCTTCTTTGACTCGCTTCAAGTTATCCCGGAATTTCGCCCCTCGACGCAGGGTAAAACCGGTTGCCAGGACATCGATCACGGTAAGCTGCGCGAGTCGGGAGACCATTGGCATATAAATGTCGGTATCTTCGGGAACGTCCAGCGTGATGGCAAGGGTCGCTTCTCGGGCCAGCGGCGTGCCAGCGGAGGTGATGGCGATAACCATAGCATCATTTTCCCTCGCCACCTGGGCGACCTCAACCAGGCTTTTAGTTCTACCGGTATGGGAAATCAGCACCACAACGTCATCGTCGCTGCAATTCATACAGCTCATACGTTGCAGTACGATGTCATCAGAATAGATGACCGGGACGTTAAAGCGAAAAAACTTGTTCATCGCGTCGTGCGCCACGGCGGCGGAAGAACCTAAACCGAAGAAGGCAATTTTCTTGGCCTGGGTCAGCAGATCCACCGCACGGTTAACCGCCGACATATCCAGTGACTGGCGGACGTGCGCCAGGCTAGCCATGGCGGATTCGAAAATTTTAGCTGTATATGCCTCAACGCTGTCATCTTCATCAACATTACGATTAACATACGGTGTACCGTTGGCCAGACTTTGGGCAAGATGGAGCTTGAAGTCGGGGAACCCGCGGGTCTCCATACTGCGACAGAAGCGGTTAACGGTAGGTTCGCTGACCTCGGCCTCAAGGGCGAGCGCGGCAATGCTTGAGTGGATTGCCTGTTCAGGAGCGGCAAGAATAACTTCCGCCACTTTTCGCTCGGATTTGCTAAGGTTTTCCAGTTGGGTCTGGATTCTTTCCAGCATGTTCATCGTGACAAGTTGCTCATAGATTGAAACGATTCCATTAATGGGTGAAATCTGCAGGCGTTTTAGCAAGAATATACGCCTGAAGCCTGGCGAAAAGTGGAGAGAAACGGCAAAAAATGTTGTTTTTTTTCATTACATGATCAGCGTCGTATTTTAACAGACGCCGCTCGGGCGAAAGAACGAACAATACTGGCGGATTGCCTAAAACTCAGGCCTTGATGGTTCCGATTTGTGCGATCGGACGCGTTGACGCGCGTTAAAGGGTTTCGGCAATTTCGTAAACACAGTACAGTGCACCGTAAGAAAATTACAACGATATTCGCTATTTTTCAGGAAAACCTGATAGCTAGCGGGTATATAACCTGGCAGCGCCTTTGGGTGGTCAACCGGGATCTTTAACTGAGGAGAATGACATGGCGGTAACGCAAACGGCCCAGGCATGCGATCTGGTCATTTTCGGCGCGAAGGGCGACTTGGCCCGCCGAAAATTGCTGCCTTCCCTGTATCAGCTGGAAAAAGCCGGCCAGATTAACCCGGACACCCGGATTATCGGCGTAGGCCGTGCCGACTGGGATAAAGCGGCATACACCAAAGTTGTCCGCGAAGCGCTCGAAACCTTCATGAAAGAGAAGATTGACGAAAGTTTGTGGGATACCCTCAGCGCGCGTCTTGATTTTTGCAACCTTGACGTTAACGATGCGCCAGCATTTTCGCGTCTGGGTGAGATGCTCGATCAAAAAAATCGCATCACCATTAACTACTTCGCCATGCCGCCTAGCACCTTTGGCGCCATTTGCCGCGGCCTGGGTGAAGCGAAGCTGAATGCCAAGCCTGCGCGCGTCGTGATGGAAAAACCACTGGGTACCTCACTGGAAACCTCACGTGAGATTAACGACCAGGTGGGCGAATACTTTGAAGAGTGCCAGCTTTACCGTATCGACCACTATCTGGGTAAAGAAACGGTACTGAACTTACTGGCGCTGCGCTTTGCCAACTCCCTGTTCGTGAACAACTGGGACAACCGCACTATCGACCATGTGGAAATTACCGTGGCTGAGGAAGTCGGGATTGAAGGCCGTTGGGGCTATTTCGATCAGGCTGGTCAAATGCGCGACATGATCCAAAACCACCTGCTGCAGATTCTGTGCATGATTGCGATGGCGCCGCCGTCCGATCTGACCGCTGACAGCATTCGTGATGAGAAAGTGAAAGTGCTGAAGTCGCTGCGCCGCATTGACCGCAGCAACGTTCGCGATAAAACCGTGCGCGGCCAGTATACCGCTGGGTTTGCGCAGGGGCAGAAAGTCCCGGGCTATCTGGAAGAAGAGGGTGCGAACAAATCCAGCAGCACCGAAACCTTCGTTTCTATTCGCGTGGATATTGATAACTGGCGCTGGGCGGGGGTTCCGTTCTATCTGCGTACCGGTAAACGTCTGCCGACCAAATGCTCTGAAGTTGTGGTCTACTTCAAAAACCCTGAGCTGAACCTGTTCAAGGAAACCTGGCCTGAGCTGCCGCAGAACAAACTGACTATCCGTCTGCAGCCAGATGAAGGCGTGGATATTCAGATCCTTAACAAAGTTCCAGGCCTGGAGCACAAGCATAACCTGCAGGTGACCAAGTTGGATCTGAGCTACTCCGAAACCTTCAATCAGACTCACCTGGCGGACGCCTACGAACGTCTGCTGCTGGAGACCATGCGTGGTATTCAGGCGCTGTTCGTACGTCGTGACGAAGTGGAAGAAGCGTGGAAGTGGGTCGACTCCATCACGGAAGCATGGGCAAGTGATAAAGACGCGCCGAAACCGTACCAGGCTGGCACCTGGGGGCCGGTAGCTTCGGTTGCGATGATCACCCGTGATGGTCGCTCCTGGAACGAGTTCGAATAACCGGCTGCGATAATCCGGAAGGGTTATTTTACCGGTAACATGATCTAACACAGCATGTAGTGCTATTTTTACGCATTTAAGCCCCGGGTGGATTCACCACCGGGGCTTTTTTTATTACACTACGGGCAGACCTTTGCCTCTGAGCTGCGCTATACGGGCTTTTCTGATAAATCAGACCTATGATTTAACCGTGTAAGATAGCGGCCTGGACAGAAAAATTTTAAGGAGCCTTTATGAACTCTGTAATGTTACGCGTAACAAATCGTATTATTGAACGCTCGCGTGAAACCCGCGAAGCCTACCTGGCGCGTATCAATCAGGCCAAAACTGAAACGGTTCACCGTTCTGAACTGGCCTGCGGTAACCTGGCACACGGTTTCGCTGCCTGCCAACCGGACGATAAAGCATCGCTGAAGAGTATGCTGCGTAACAATATCGCGATCATTACCTCCTATAACGACATGCTTTCTGCCCATCAGCCTTATGAACACTACCCGGAGTTGATCCGTAAAGCGCTGCACAGCGTGAACGCGGTTGGTCAGGTCGCGGGTGGTGTCCCGGCCATGTGTGACGGAGTGACACAGGGGCAAGACGGTATGGAGCTTTCCCTGCTGAGCCGCGAAGTAATCGCGATGTCTGCCGCCGTGGGCCTGTCACATAATATGTTTGACGGTGCGCTGTACCTCGGTGTGTGCGACAAAATCGTCCCAGGGCTTGCCATGGCGGCGCTCTCCTTTGGTCATCTGCCGTCCGTGTTTATTCCATCAGGCCCGATGGCGAGCGGCCTGCCGAACAAAGAAAAAGTACGTATCCGTCAGCTGTATGCTGAAGGTAAGGTGGATCGTAACGCGCTGCTGGAATCTGAAGCCGCGTCGTATCATGCACCGGGCACCTGCACCTTCTATGGCACCGCCAACACCAACCAAATGGTGATCGAATTTATGGGCATGCAGTTGCCGGGTTCCTCATTCGTACACCCGGATGCACCGCTGCGTGCTGAACTGACCGCTGCCGCCGCGCGTCAGGTAACGCGCATGACCGGTAACGGTAACGAGTGGATGCCGCTCGGTAAAATGATCGATGAAAAAGTGGTGGTCAACGGCATCGTGGCGCTGCTGGCAACCGGCGGTTCAACCAACCACACCATGCACCTGGTGGCGATGGCGCGCGCGGCGGGCATCATCATCAACTGGGATGATTTCTCTGACCTGTCTGAAGTTGTGCCGCTGATGGCGCGTCTCTATCCGAACGGCCCGGCCGATATCAACCACTTCCAGGCGGCGGGCGGTGTGCCGGTACTGGTCCGCGAACTGCTGAAAGGCGGCCTGCTGCACGAAGACGTCAACACGGTGGCCGGTTTTGGTCTCTCGCACTACACCATGGAACCGTGGCTGAACGACGGCAAGCTTGACTGGCGTGAAGGCGCAACCGTGTCGCTGGATGACAACATCATCGCCACCTTCGACAAACCGTTCTCAAAACACGGCGGCACCAAAGTGCTGAGCGGTAACCTGGGTCGTGCGGTGATGAAAACGTCGGCAGTACCGGTTGAAAACCAGATTATTGAAGCGCCAGCGGTGGTCTTCGAGAGCCAGCACGATGTGCTGCCAGCGTTCGAAGCGGGCTTATTGGATAAAGATTGCGTGGTTGTTGTGCGCCATCAAGGGCCAAAAGCGAACGGCATGCCAGAATTACATAAACTTATGCCGCCACTTGGTGTATTATTGGACCGCTGTTTCAAAATTGCGTTAGTTACTGATGGACGACTGTCCGGTGCATCCGGTAAAGTGCCGTCAGCGATCCACGTAACCCCTGAAGCTTATGACGGTGGCCTGCTGGCGAAAGTGCGCGATGGCGACATGATTCGCGTCAATGGCCAGACCGGCGAGCTGACGCTGCTGGTTGATGACGCTGAGCTGGCCGCACGCCAACCGCATATTCCCGATCTGAGCGCTTCGCGCGTGGGGACAGGCCGTGAACTGTTTAGCGCACTACGGGAAAAACTGTCCGGCGCAGAGCAGGGTGCAACCTGTATTACCTTTTAAGATGACACGTTTTGTAGATCTGGCGAGAGAAAATTTCTGATGAAAAACTGGAAAACAACGGCTGAAGCAATCCTGACCACTGGCCCGGTAGTACCGGTAATCGTGGTTAACAAGCTTGAGCACGCAGTACCGATGGCGAAGGCGCTGGTTGCTGGTGGCGTACGCGTGCTGGAAGTGACGCTGCGTACCGCTTGTGCGATGGACGCTATCCGCGCCATTGCTAAAGAAGTGCCGGACGCTATCGTGGGCGCAGGTACCGTGACCAACGCTCAGCAGCTGAAAGAAGTGACCGAAGCTGGCGCGCAGTTTGCTATCAGCCCAGGCCTGACCGACAGCCTGCTGAAAGCGGCGACCGCGGGTACTATTCCGCTGATCCCAGGTATCTGCTCCGTGTCTGAACTGATGCTGGGTATGGAACACGGCCTGAAAGAGTTCAAATTCTTCCCAGCTGAAGCGAACGGCGGCGTGAAAGCGCTGCAGGCGATCGCGGGTCCATTCTCTCAGATTCGTTTCTGCCCAACCGGCGGTATCTCCCCAGCTAACTACCGTGACTACCTGGCGCTGAAAAGCGTACTGTGCATCGGCGGTTCCTGGCTGGTGCCAGCTGACGCGCTGGAATCAGGCGACTACGATCGCATCACCAAGCTGGCTCGCGAAGCGGTTGAAGGCGCGAAGCTGTAAGGTGTTTGCTGCACCCAGCCTGATGGCCGGGTAAGCAAAAGAAGGGCGGGTATGCGCAAGCAGCCCGCCTTTTTTCTTATCCCTGAACTACCACGGCCGCAGCGGCGATTTTGGCACGCTCGACGGCCTCTTCAACGCTGTCCGCCGTTGCCAGCGCCACGCCCATACGGCGAGAACCCGCAATATCCGGTTTACCGAACAGACGCAGCTGTACCCCGGCGCTTAGCGCATTCTGCACGTTATCAAAGGTGACGTTGCGGCTGGTCAGCGTGGGCAGCAGTACCGCAGAAGCGGATGGGCCGTACTGACGGATAGCGCCAATCGGCAGCCCGAGGAAAGCGCGAACGTGCAGAGCAAACTCGGAGACGTCCTGCGAAATCAGCGTCACCATCCCGGTATCGTGCGGGCGAGGGGAGACTTCGCTGAACACCACGTCATCACCACACACAAACAGCTCTACGCCGAAAAGACCATAGCCGCCCAGCGCCAGCACCACCTCGCGGGCGATCTCCTGTGCACGCGCCAGCGCCAGTTCGCTCATCTGCTGCGGCTGCCAGGATTCGCGGTAGTCGCCATCTTCCTGACGATGGCCCACCGGGGCGCAGAAGTGCACGCCGTCGACGGCATTGACGGTCAGCAGGGTGATTTCGAAATCGAAGTTAACCACCCCTTCAACAATCACCCGGCCCGCCCCGGCGCGACCGCCTTCCTGCGCATATTGCCAGGCCTGCGTCAGCTGATCTTCACGGCGAATAAAGGTTTGGCCCTTGCCGGATGAACTCATCACCGGCTTCACGATGCACGGCAGGCCGATATCGGTGACCGCCTCACGGAACTGTGCTTCACTGTCGGCAAAATGGTAGGCCGAGGTGGGAAGTTTGAGGGTTTCCGCCGCCAGACGGCGAATGCCTTCGCGGTTCATCGTCAGTTTGGTTGCCCGTGCGCATGGCACCACTTTTTGGCCTACCTGCTCAAGCTCAATCAGCGTGTCCGTGGCAATAGCTTCAATTTCTGGCACGATAAAGTCAGGTTTTTCCTGCGCAACCAGCGCTTTCAGGACGTTGCCATCGAGCATGTTGATAACGTAAGCGCGGTGCGCAACGTGCATGGCTGGCGCATCGGCGTAACGATCCACGGCGATCACTTCAATACCTAAGCGCTGGCATTCGATCGCCACTTCCTTACCTAACTCACCTGAACCCAGAAGCATTACGCGCGTCGCAGCGGGACGCAGAGCTGTTCCTAATAACGTCATTACCCATTCCACCGTCTATCCAAAGTTTGGCGCATTATAAACGAAAACGTTTGCGTCTGTCTTGCAAGTGGCACAAAAGACGGATGAAACGTAGGATGAGGGGATAGGTTAAGTTGGCAATGAGCGCGACTTTTGCCAGGCTTAATAATGAATTAACACGACAAGAAGAATAACGAGATGCCACCTAAAGCGAAACGGATACCCCACACCATGACTTTGCATGGTGATACGCGCGTCGATAACTACTACTGGCTTCGCGATGACACGCGCTCTAAACCAGCGGTGCTTGATTACCTGCAGCAGGAGAACGCCTACGGGCGTCAAGTGATGTCCTCCCAGCGCAGCCTGCAGGATCGCGTGCTAAAAGAGATTGTCGACAGGATCCCTCCACGTGAGGTTTCAGCGCCCTATATCAAAAACGGCTATCGCTATCGCCAGGTGTTTGAGCCGGGCCGTGAATATGCGATTTACCAGCGCCAGGCATTAAACAGCGATGAGTGGTCCTTGCTGATTGATGAAAATAAAAGGGCGGCGCACAGCGAATTCTATACCCTGGGTGGGCTGAACGTCGCACCAGATAATAACCTGCTGGCGGTCACCGAGGATTTCCTCTCCCGTCGCCAGTACAGCCTGCGCATTCGCCATCTGGAGAATGAAACCTGGCTGCCAGAGGTGATTGATGATGTATCACCGGGTGTGGTGTGGGCCAACGATTCGCGGGTGCTTTACTACGTGCGTCAGCACCCAACGACGCTGCTGCCGTGGCAGGTGTGGCGACATCAGGTTGGTGCGCCTGCTGAGCAGGATGAGCTAATTTACGAAGAGCGCGACGAGACGTTTTACGTCAGCCTGCACAAGACCTCTTCACGCCAGTACGTGGTGATTGCGTTGTCCAGCACGACCACCAGTGAAATGCTGTTGCTGGATGCCGACCAGCCTAACGCCGAGCCGCGCGTCTATGTCCCGCGCCGTAAAGATCATGAGTACAGCCTCGATCACTACCAAAACCAGTTCTACCTGCGTTCTAACCGCGAGGGTAAAAACTTCGGCCTGTACCGCAGTGAATCCTGGGAAGAGGCCGAGTGGCAAACCCTGATTGCACCGCGTGATGCAGTGATGCTGGAAGATTTCACGCTGTTTCGCGACTGGCTGGTGGTGGAAGAGCGCCAGCATGGCTTAACCCGCCTGCGTCAAATCCATCGCCATCGCCAACAGGAAACGGCCATTGCCTTTGACGATCCGGCCTATGTGACGTGGATTGCCTATAACCCGGAACCGGAAACCGCCTGCCTGCGCTACGGCTATTCGTCGATGACCACCCCGGATACGCTGTTTGAGCTGGATATGGACAGCGGCGAGCGCCGTGTGCTGAAGCAGCAGGAGGTGAAAGGGTTCGACGCCAGTCGTTACCGCAGTGAACGTATCTGGATTACTGCACGCGATGGCGTCGAGGTGCCCGTGTCGTTGGTCTATCGTCATGAGCATTTTCGTCGCGGTAAAAATCCGCTGCTGGTCTACGGCTACGGCTCCTACGGGGCCAGTATGGACGCCGATTTTAGCAGCAGCCGCTTAAGCCTGCTCGACCGGGGCTTTGTCTTTGCCATCGCCCATATTCGCGGCGGCGGGGAGTTGGGGCAGCTCTGGTATGAAGAGGGGAAATTCCTTAAAAAGAAAAACACTTTCAATGACTACCTCGATGCCTGCGATGCGCTGCTGGCGAAAGGCTATGGCGACCCGGCGCTCTGTTATGGCATGGGCGGTAGCGCGGGAGGCTTGTTGATGGGAACCGTGATTAACGAGCGTCCTGAACTGTTCCACGGTGTTGTTGCGCAGGTGCCGTTCGTCGATGTGGTGACCACGATGCTCGATGAGTCGATTCCGCTGACCACCGGCGAATTTGAGGAGTGGGGTAATCCGCAGGATGAAACCTACTATCGCTATATGAAGTCCTATAGCCCTTATGACAACGTCAAAGCACAGGTTTATCCGCACCTGCTGGTGACCTCCGGGCTGCATGATTCACAGGTGCAATACTGGGAGCCAGCAAAATGGGTGGCGAAGCTCCGTGAGCTGAAGGTAGACGATAACCTGCTGCTACTGTGCACCGAGATGGACTCCGGCCACGGTGGGAAGTCCGGTCGCTATAAAAGCTATGAAGGGGTGGCGCTGGAGTTTGCCTTCCTGATTGCCCTGGCGCAGGGGACCTTGCCGGGGCAGTCCGAGCGTTAGCTACTGCTCGAGGTAGTGTTTGAGGGTTACGCGCAGTTCCGGGCTCATGCGGTCGAGGTTGTTAAACAGCCAGCGCAGGTAGCCCGGATCGTTTTTCGCCACTTCAGCCACTTCCTGCCCGCGGTATTTGCCGAAGGTAAAGGTACGCAGCAGCGCCGGTCGGCCGGTGACGTCTACCATCTGATCCGGCGTCCAGCCTGATACCTGCATAATGTCAATCAGCAGCGAAGCGGTGATATAACAGTCGTAAAGCGCGCGGTGATGATGCAGACCCGGTGGCGTTGCCACGCTTAGCTTGCGTGACTTGTACAGCGCCATATTGCTGTACTTGATGCCCGGCCACAGGCGGCGGGCCATCTTCATGGTGCAGATCCACTCGCCGTCCATTTCTGGCAGCACGCGGCGGTCGAAGCTGGCATTGTGGGCGACATACCACGGGCTACCCTGATAAAACGGCACCACTTCCTCAATCCACGGTTTGTCTGCCACCATCTCTTCGGTGATCCGGTGAATGGCCATCGCTTGCGGGCTGATAGGGCGGTCCGGACGCACCAGGTGACTCATGGGGTTGACGATTTTACCGTCAATAACATCAACGGAGGCGATCTCCACGATGCCCCCTTGCAGGTCACAGGTTTCTGTATCGATTACGCGCAGCATGGCAAACTCCGGCCTAAAACGCTTAGCGTAATGGAATGATCTCGCCTTGCCAACCCTGGTCGCTCTTTCTGCCCGTTAGCAGCAGTTCGCCGCTATCGGCACGCACAATAAGCTGGCCGTTTTCATCCCATAACGCGCTACCGCCGGAAAAGGTGCCACTGGCGTAGTTGGATTTCAGCACGGCAATAGCGTACTTGTGAGCGAAGCGCTGTAGCCGCTGGCTGGTTCGCTGCTGCTGCGGTTCCGCCATTGAACTGACCGTGGCCAGCAGCGAGGCCTGCGGCGAGAGTTCGCAGCCTTCATGGTGCAGTTCAAAGACGCTGATTTGATCGGACTCAGGGGCCAGGCAGGTTCCCTGGCCCTGATGCTGCTTGATAGGGCCGGTGGCGTGCGGGGCGAAGATAACGATGCCTTTGATGCGCTTACCGTCATTTTCCATCGGCAGCCCGGCGATAATAGTCATCTGATGCCGCTGGGCAGCCTCGCTTAAGGGCTGTAGCTGGGTATCGTTCGGCGGTGCGGGCAAAGTTTGCTCGTCATCGGGACCGGTCAGAGAAAGCTCCGGGAAGATTAATACCTTACAGGCCTGCTCGGCGGCGGCATCGATAAACCGCAGATGGTGGGTAATGTTCTCAGCGACATCCCCTCTGCGGGGAGCATATTGCGCTGCAGCAATAGTCCATGTCAGCATAGTTGCATCCTTCAACACGTTGTCATTGGGCTTTTATTCCAGACGATAGTATCAGGATGGACGTAAGGAACTGTCACTTAGCGTAAGCTTTATTTGGCTTTTGGCTCGTACGGCAGGCGAGAAAGATTAACCGAGGCTAAACGGTGCGTAATTAACCGTTCGCGGAACCAGTCACGCAGGTGCGCTGGCTGTTCGCGTTCCACCACTTCGGCGACGACCGGCATATTGTAGCGTTCTTTAAACGCCACGCCTGCGGCGGCCAGATCGACGTTCACTTTGTCCATCTCGTCCTGGGGGAGGGTTGCCAGATTGGTATGCATGATTTTCTCCTTGGGATAACGCGCAAAAGTTACTAAGAGTATCGCAAAATGGCAAGTCCAGAGGGTGCTCATCTCGACGTGAACATTATACAGCGTTATTCTTTGTCATATATCGATAACAAAAGGGAATGATGGAAATGAAATTCACCGCTCCTCGCGCGCTGGGTGCCACGCTGTTTTTACTCGGATCGCTGACTGCTTCACCGGTCTTTGCGCACGCTCATCTGCAACAGCAAACCCCCGCGGCAAATTCGGAAGTCAGCCCAGCGCCGCAAACCTTAACGCTTAACTTCTCCGAAGGCATTGAGCCGGGATTCAGCGGCGTGACGCTAACCGGTCCCGAAAAGCGGATTATCCCGGTCGGTAAAGCGGTGCGCAACGAGAAGGACAACACGCAGCTGGTTATTCCACTGAACGAAACGCTGGGTGACGGGCTCTATACCGTCGAATGGCACGTGGTTTCCGTTGACGGCCACAAGACCAAAGGTCAGTACCAGTTTAGCGTCAAGTAACCATGCTAACGGCTCTCTACGTTGGGCTGCGCTTTGTCCACTTTGCCGCGCTGATGGTCGCTTTCGGCTGCACGCTTTATGCCGGATGGTGGGCACCAACAGAACTTCGACGTCTGCTGGTGCAACGTTTCTCCAGACTGCTGCGCGGTTCGCTGACGCTGAGTGTGCTCTCGGCAATGCTGATGCTGGTGGCGCAGGGCGGGTTGATGGGCGATGGCTGGTCAGATACCTGGCGGCCAGAGGTCTGGCAAGCGGTGGTGCAGACGCATTTTGGCAGCGTCTGGCTATGGCAGATTGTGTTGGCGTGGGTGGCACTGGGCGTGGCCTGGATTCAGCCGCGACAGATGATGCGGCGACTTTTGCTTCTCTGCGTGGCTCAGTTTATCCTGCTGGCGGGCGTCGGTCACGCTGCCATGAACGACGGAGCGCTGGGCGTATTACAGCGCGCCAACCATGCGATACATCTGCTGTGTGCGGGTGCATGGGTGGGCGGATTAATTCCGTTCCTCTACTGCCTGCGGCTGGCAAAAGGGCGCTGGCGTCAACCAGCAATTGCCACCATGATGCGTTTTTCTCGCTATGGGCATCTGGCGGTCGCGGGGGCCATCGCCAGCGGGGTAGTCAACGCATGGCTGATTCAGGGCGGATTCACCACCGCTACGTCTTATGGAATAGCGCTGTGGGTGAAGTGTAGTGTTGTCGCGCTGATGGTGCTGGTGGCGCTCGCGAATCGTTACCTGCTGGTGCCGCGCATGTCGACGGCTCCTGAGCGGGTGTCGCGTATTTTCCTGCGGACCACGCAGGTAGAAATTATCCTGGGAGCGCTGGTGCTGGTCTGCGTAAGCCTGTTTGCGACCTGGGAACCTTTTTAATTGAACTGGCGAATTATGAAAAAGATTATTCTCTCTTTGTTGTTATTAACGGCGTCGGGATCCGCGCTGTCGGCGCAGATCATTACCGTGAGCCGCTTTGAGGTGGGCAAAGACAAGTGGGCGTTTAACCGCGAAGAGGTGATGCTGACCTGCCGTCCTGATAACGCGCTGTACGTGATTAACCCTAGTACGCTGGTGCAGTATCCGCTGAATGATGTTGCAGAGCAGCAGGTGAAGGCGGGCAAAACGCAGGTGCAGCCGCTGAGTATCATCCAGGTTGACGATCCGAAACAGCCCGGCGTGAAAATGAGCCTGGCGCCGTTTATCGAACGGGCACAGAAACTCTGCTAATTCGCAGAATATCTGTTTAGAAATCAATAAAAAACCGCAAGCCTTTTGCAGAAAGGGCTGCGGTTTTTTTATGTTATGCCGTTTATTGAACGAAATTTTTCAGCTCACAGCAGTTGTGGACTGGAAAACCTGTCACGGTCATCTATTCTTATAAAGCAAGGCGACTTAGCCTGCATTAATGCCAACTTTTAGCGCACGGCTCTCTCCCAAGAGCCATTTCCCTGGACCGAAAACAGGAATCGTTTTCGGTCTCTTTTTATCTGCAGTTTCCCTTCCACAGGATAAACACACTTTGCTGCTTGCGTGCTTGTTAACCCAATGTAAACAGATTCTCGACGGCATCCAAGCATTTTTGTGTCATTTCGCGAAAAAAAATTTCCGTGAAAATGTGAAGCAGCTATTAGAACATCGGAAAATCGCTGGATAATCATTTCGTTTGTCACAATAACTATCCCGCTAATTATATTTTCACTCATTATTTGAATATTTATTTCAACTCGTGAATAAAAATCGCTATTTTTTTTTGAAGAAAAAGCGCATGCTTGCGGCGAGTTAAGCCACAGCCTGCCACGCCGCATCACACCTCTGTTTTCTGCCGTTTTGTAAATAAACGTCCGGGCAGTGAATTTGTCGAACGCAGTACTGTCAAACACTCATACGTACCGCTTAAAGACAGATGAACGGACTCGTTTTTTCCTTATGCGTTACCTTGTGCAGTGCTCCATGTTACCCGGAAGAAATGATGTTCCAGAATTTTGATGTTCGTTTACTTCATCCCCGCAATGGGCTGAAGTGGTTTGCGCTTGCTCTGTTATGGCTGGTCGTCCAGCTCCCTTATCCGCTTCTGCATCTGCTCGGCACCTCCGTTGGTAAAGCGTCGCGTCGTTTTTTAAAACGCCGTGAGCAAATTGCTACGCGCAATATTGAGCTTTGCTTTCCACATATGGATGCCGCCGAGCGCGAAAAGCTGATTGAACAAAACTTTATGTCTCTGGGTATGGGGCTTATCGAAACCGGTATGGCCTGGTTCTGGAGCGATGCGCGCGTGCGCAAATGGTTTGACGTTGAAGGTTATGCCAACCTGATGCACGCGCTGAAAGAGCAGCGTGGGGTGATGGTGGTTGGTGTGCACTTTATGTCGCTGGAATTAGGCGGCCGTGCGATGGGTCTGTGCCGTCCAATGATGGCAACCTATCGTCCGCACAACGACCCGCTGATGGAGTGGGTACAAACCACCGGTCGTCTGCGCTCGAACAAAGCGATGATCGATCGTCGTAACCTGCGTGGCCTGGTTCAGGCGCTGAAAGCGGGTGAAGCGGTATGGTTTGCGCCGGACCAGGATTATGGCCCGAAAGGGAGCGTATTTGCCCCGTTCTTCTCGGTAAGCGAAGCGGCCACCACCAACGGTACCAACGTGCTGTCGCGACTCTCTGGGGCCGCGATGCTGACCGTGACCATGGTGCGTAAACCGAATATGAAGGGCTACACGCTGCACATTAGTGAAGCGATGACCGATTATCCTTGTGGGGATGAAGTGTCGGCGGCGAGCTATATGAACAAAATTATCGAACGCGAGATTTTACGTGCGCCGGAGCAGTATCTGTGGGTGCATCGCCGGTTCAAAACCCGACCGCGGGGAGAGGCGTCGCTCTACAAAGCGGTGCCACACACCAAATAAAATAAATAACCCGCCTGATGGCGGGTTCTTTTTGGGTTAGACAAGCCGCATAACCCAGGCATCGGACGGTTGATCGTAATGTTTGCGATAGAGAACCGAATGTTCGCCATCAAGAAGGGCTGGGATGCTGATATCGGCATCCCAGGCATCTAACTGCATGCACAAATCGGGATCGGACTTACAAGGGATGCTTAACGTTCGCTCGCCGTGTTGTTCGGCGTGCAGCACGGCATCATCAATCTCGAATGCGCCGATGCGTACGCTGGTTTTGCTCATAATGCTCTCCGTTAATCTGCTGACCGGTGTGGTACGACCAGTGGCCGTACCTTTTCATCCTAGCCAACGTCGAGCATTTCGCCAATTAAAAAATGCGCTTTTTTTGTGCGCTACTCCGACCTGTTGATAAAAAGTTTCCCATCGCGCACCAGTTCTCGCGGATAGCTGTTTTTCAGACGAGAGCCAATACGCTTTGCCAGCCCGAGTGGAAAGCCCTGGAACGTGACAATCACGTCATCCTGCGCTGGGGCATTTTCCGGGTAGACGTCGCGCCCGCGATACCACTCCTGCGCTTCCTCTGCCGTTAATTCATGTCCCAGTTTCTCCGTGTTTGCCAGGGCGATAACCGCTTCATGCTGCCAACGGAAGCCTTTATTGTGGGTTTCAGCAAGCTTAATGCCGATGCGAGAGAAACGCACTTTACCCAGCAACGGTTCGATTTCCGCCGGGAACAGCCAGATCTCTTTGTCGCGCTGCCAAAGCGTTAGCGACGCATCCCACTCGATTCCTACGCGCTTAGCCGCCTCGGCTACCGCCGCTGATTCGCGGTTTTTCATAGGTGCAAACGGGAATTTGCCGACCTTGTAGCCCGGCGCGGGTCGCGGGTCGATCGCTGCCGTTTTATGCAGTCGAGCGACGAAGAAACCTTCGCAGTCGTAAATTTGTGGGAAGACGTGCAGATAGCCTTCCGGGGTCAGCGCCTGCTCGGCGGTTGGGAAAAGGTCGCCCAGCGGCAGCACTTCCACCGCCTCCGGATAGCGCTCGAGCAGCCAGTTGACTACCAACTCATTTTCGTCGCGGTTAAGCGTGCAGGTGGAGTAGACCAGCGTACCGCCAGGGCGCAGGGCATGAAACGCGCTGTCGATAAGCTCGCGCTGGGTGCTGGCGATCTCCTGGTTGCTGGCAAGCGACCAGTTTTTTAGCGCGTCTGGGTCCTTACGCACCACGCCTTCGCCGGAGCACGGGGCATCGAGCAGGATGGCGTCGAAGCATTCCGGCAGTGCCGCGCCAAATACGCGGCCATCAAAGTGGGTCAGGGCGGTATTCGCGATTCCGCAGCGGCTGATGTTAGCGTGCAGCACCTTCACGCGGCTGGCGGAAAATTCGTTAGCCAGCAACATGCCATGGTTTTCCATTCGGGCGGCGATCTGCGTGGTTTTCGAGCCAGGCGCGGCGGCAACATCCATTACGCGCGTGGGTACTGCGCCATCGGCAAACAGCGCGGCGACGGGCAGCATGGAGCTGGCTTCCTGAATATAAAACAGGCCGCTTAAATGCTCGGCGGCGCTGCCCAGTGGGAGCTCGTCGGCATTTTCGCGTTCAATCCAGAAACCTTCGGCGCACCAGGGAACCGGGGTTAGCTGCCAGCCGTACGGCGCAACTAGCGCCAGAAAATCATCCACGGTAATTTTGAGCGTGTTGACGCGAATGCTGCGACGCAGCGGGCGCTGGCAGGCATCAATAAATGCATCAAAAGAGAGATTTTTTGGCATGGCCTCGCGCATCTGCGCAAGGAATTCATCGGGGAAATAGACTGAGTTTTGAGCCACTGGCGAATACCACAAGGAGATAAAGAGCGCGCAGTTTATCATAAAAATGCGCCGGTGACGGGCACCGGCGCAGAGGGTTTTAACGCGGCAGGGCGGTACCCCATTCGCGCCACTCTTTCGGTTCAGACTCCAGCAGCAGGAAGTGTTTCCCTTCCTGTGCTTTCGGTGCCAGCGGGATGCCCGGCGGGGTCGCAAAGGCGATACCGCCACGAATGAACTGGTTGAAAGTGCCGGTTTTCACCACGCCGCCCACCAGGCCAAAATCGAGGCTATAGCCGGAGGCCAGCCAGAACACCGAGTTGTTACGCACCAGGTGCTGGTAGCGCTGGCCGATACGCATCTCAATCATCACGCGGTCGGAAAGGCTGCCCAGACGTAGCCCGGTGACGGTGCCCACCTCAAGCCCACGGAACAATATTGGTGTCCCGATGCTTAACGAACCGGCTTCCGGTGCTTCCACCACGATGTTCAGACCGTTGAGGTAGCGGGAGTCGGAAATCGTCGCTTCCTGTAGCTCAAAATCACGGCGCATTTCGCCGTGGCCTGGCTCGACGTTAACGTACGGCTGCAGCAGGGTATCCAGATGTTCCACGCCCGCCGCCGAGATTTGCGGGGTGATCACCGAGAAACGGGTGCCGCGTCGCGCAAAGGTTGAAACATATTCAGGGTAAAGCACGGCGCTGGCCTGGACTTCGTTACGTGAAGCGTTCAGCTCCAGGTTCTGCACCTGACCGATATCAATGCCGAGGTAGCGAATTGGCATACCGGTCGAGAGCTTGTCGGCATCAAAGGCGTGCAGCGTGATTTGCCCGCCAATGGCGCGTGCGGCGGTCTCCGACGCGTAAAGCAGGCGTTTATCGCCTTTACGGCTGCCTGCGCCGGCGGCATCGAGATTGTCAAAGCTGATTGCCCCTTTCAGTGCGCGGGAGAGCGGGGAGGCCTGCACCGTCAGGCCGCTGCCGTTGAGCTGCACCTTCGCGCCGCCTTCAGCCCAGAAGACACTGTTTGGGGTCAGCAGCGAACGGTATTCCGGTTTGATGTGTACCGCAATATCGAACGCGTTGGCGCGAGGCTGCACCGAGGTGACCTCACCGACTTCAAATTTACGATACAGTACGATAGAGCCGGTCTGAATATCCGGCAGCGTCTCCGCTGTCAGCATCAGGGTGGTGGTTGGGTAGTCGCTGAGGTTGTTCTCCTGCGCTTTCTCGAGGTTAGAGAACAGCGGATAGCTCGACTTCATCGGCCCTTTTTCACCCGGCAGGATACGAATCCCGCCGCTGAGCCATTCGTTGGCGCTAGCGCCTAAGAACTCAACGCCATCGATGCCCACCTTGACATCCATTTTGCTGTTGACCACAAACTTGCTGTCGCCGTGGATCAGGTCGCGATACTGCGGGTCAATGGCGATAGCAAAGCTAATGCCTTTTGCCGTCAACGCGCGTTCCATGACCTGGCCAATTTTCACCCCATGCAGCATGATGGGCTGCCCGGCATCAATGCCGTAGCTTTCCGGTGCGGTCAACGTTAGCGTCATCACGCCCGGCTGTTGCAGCAGCGTTTTGTCTGCTGCCAGCACGGTAAAGCGATCTTTCGGCTCGCCGTCGCCCGGTACCAGCTCAAAGGTGCTGCCGGTGAGCAGCGAGCTCAGGTTGGTGTTATCCAGCGACAGCTTCGGCTGATGCAGTTCAATGCGCGTTTTTTCCCGCAGCAGTGAGACCACGCTTGGGTCAACGGTCATTTCACCGGTAACGGAGTTGTCCGGGTTGAGCGTCAGTTTGGTCAACTGGCCCACTTCCAGTCCCTGATAAAGCATCGGCGTCGAACCGGCCTTCAGACCATCGCCGCTTGGCAGTTGAAGCTGCACCAACACGCCACGCTGGCTGTGAGCAAGATCCTCATAGAGGCCATATTCATCGTTCTGCGCAGCGGCCTGCGAATCGGGCGGGGAGTCAAAGGCGATCGCGCCGTTGACCAGCGCAGCGAGGCTCTCGAGTTGTACCTTCGCGCCGCTGAGTCCTACATCCGCCTTAATGCCCGAGACGTTCCAGAACCGGCTGCCTTTTTTCACCAGATTGGTAAATCGACGCTCGATCAGCACATCAATGGTGACGCCCTGATTGTTTGGGTTAATGGCGTAGTCATAGACGCGGCCGACCGGAATTTTGCGAAAGTAGACCAGCGAACCGCTGTTGAGCGAGCCTAAATCCGGGGCGTGCAGATGGATCATCAGCTCACCGTTGTTCAGCCGATATTTGGGCTGCGTATCCAGCGCGGTGAAGTGATCGCGCGCTTCGCCTTTACCCGGCATCATGCCGATATAGTTACCGCCAACCAGCGCATCAAGACCGGAGACCCCGGCAAGGGACGCCTTCGGGGTCACCAGCCAGAACTGGGTTTCGTCGCGCAGCGCATCTTCCATATCGGCTTTAATGCTGGCGCGTACTTCGATCTTACTGCGGTCCTGGGCAAGGCGGATATCCTGAACCGTGCCGACCTCGACGCCCTGGAAGCGCACTGGGGTTCGGCCCGGCACAATACCGTCCGCCGACATGAAGTCGATGGTGATGGTGGTACCGCGATCCTCATAGCTGTTCCAGATAAGCCAGCCGGCAATCATCAGCGCGATGACCGGCAGCAGCCAGAACGGGGAGATACGGCGTTTGGTTTTAATTCGCGCCTCAGTCTGTGAAGCGGGCGTTTCCTGACTCATGTGCGTCCCAAAGTATGCGGCTGTCCAGCCATTCAACAGCAAGAATAGTTAATATTACCGCAGCGCCGAAATAAAACGCAGCGGGGCCCATCGTGAAGGCGAGAAGCTGATCACGATTGATGAGCGACATGGTTAATGAAATCACAAACAGATCGAGCATTGACCAGCGGCCAATCCAGGTGACAAAGCGCAGCAGCAGTATGCGCGTACGCAGCCCCTGTTCGCATTTAAAGTGAATGCTGGTCAGTAGCGTCAGCATCACGATAATTTTGGTAAACGGCACCAGAATACTGGCGATAAACACCACCGCCGCCACCGCCACGTTGCTGTTGGCAAGCGAGATGATCCCAGAAAGAATGGTGTCCGTCTGTCGCCCGCCGTTAACATAGATAACGGAGATTGGCAGCAGGTTAGCGGGAATGAGAAAGACGATCGAACTGACCAGCGCCGCCCAGCTTTTTTGCAGGCTCTGCCGCCGACGGTAGCGCAGCGGCGTATGGCAGCGGCGGCAGCGCCCGCGCGTATCGGCAAAACCGGTGTAGTGGCACTCAAGGCAGACGCGCAGACTGGCGTCAGGGCGCGTGGCGGGGCGCTGGGGGTAAAAGCGCTCCCACAGTTGCTCGACGTTCAGATGAATCAGGGTCAGGATGCTGAGTACCACCAGAGAGATAAATGCCAGCAGGCCGATTCCCGGTTGCAGGAAGGCGTAGTCCTGCACCTTGATCGAGGCAACGGCGATCCCAACCAGGTAGATATCCAGCATCACCCACTCTTTAAGCTTATCGAGCATCAGCAGGACAGGGCGCAGATTCATACCCAGAATATTACCGAGCCACAGATAGGCAATGGAGACGACCAGCACCGAAGGCGCGCCGACGGTGCAGAAAAAGACCATCGCCGCCGTGATGGGGTGGCCCTGATCGGTCATCTGCCAGATCCCGGACAGCAGGTTGGCATCGATACGGACACCCAACAGATGCAGGCGTAGCAGCGGTTCGCTCCATGCGAAGGGCATGAGTAGCAGCATGGTGATGGCCATCGCGCCGAGGCGGGTCAACGACCAGTCGCGCCCGTCGCGCACTTTGGCGTTACAGCGTGGACAGTAGGCACTTTGTGATGATTTTACGACCGGTAACCGAAAAAGCATATCGCACTGGGGGCAACGTTGGTAATGTGCCCACGGCAACGATGCATTAATCTTGTGAATATGTATTTTTTTCGACGGCGTTATACGTGATGTTGTCAGTGCCATTTATTACATTGAGAAATGAATGTATAACTCTATCTTAACCTAAGTATCGATTCATCTTGAGCCCGAACGCACTTAATGCGTATTTTATAAGGCTGTAAGCTGGATAACGCATCAGTAACACCGTAAACAATAGTGATTAGATAATGAGCAAAACAGAATTTTACGCGGATCTTAACCGCGATTTTCAGGCATTGATGGCAGGTGAAACGAGTTTTTTAGCCGTAATCTCCAATACCAGCGCGCTGCTGTACGAGCGTCTTTCTGATGTGAACTGGGCAGGATTTTATCTGCTGGAAGGCAATACGCTGGTTCTCGGGCCGTTCCAGGGCAAAATTGCCTGCGTACGTATTCCGGTAGGTCGCGGTGTTTGCGGTACTGCCGTGGCGGAAAATCGCGTTCAGCGCATTGAAGATGTCCATGCCTTTGATGGTCATATCGCCTGTGATGCTGCCAGCAACGCCGAAATCGTACTGCCTCTTGAGGTGAACGGTCAGGTTATTGGCGTGCTGGATATCGATAGCACCGTCTTCTCTCGTTTTAGCGAAGAAGATGAGGCGGGCTTACGTGAACTGGTCGTCCACCTGCAAAAAGTGCTCGAAGCGACCGATTATCAAAAATTCTTTGCCCCCGTCGAAGGATAATCAACGGATAACGTAGCATTTACGAAATGCGTCATTATAATGTCGCCTGTTCATGCCTGCGGCTTGTTGGCTACGTCCGTTGTAATCAGGAAATTTCATGGAAAATCAACCTAAGTTGAACAGCAGTAAAGAAGTTATCGCATTTTTGGCCGAACGTTTCCCGCAGTGCTTTAGCGCGGAAGGCGAGGCCCGCCCCCTGAAAGTCGGTATTTTTCAGGATCTCGTAGCGCGCGTTGAAGGGGAAATGAACCTCAGCAAAACGCAACTGCGCTCCGCATTACGTCTTTATACTTCCAGCTGGCGCTACCTCTACGGTATCAAAGCGGGTGCAGTGCGCGTCGATCTCGACGGCAACCCTTGCGGCGAACTGGATGAGCAGCACGTGGCACATGCGCGTCAGCAGCTTGAAGAAGCGAAAGCTCGCGTTCAGGCTCAGCGCGCTGAACAGCAGGCGAAGAAACGCGAAGCGGCTGCTGCTGCGGGCGAACAAGGTGATGCGCCACGTCGTGAGCGTAAACCGCGTCCTCCAGTACGTCGTAAAGAAGGCGCAGAGCGTAAACCACGTCCTGCGGCAGCAAAACCGGCGGCTAAACCTGTTCGCGAAGTGCGAGAAGAGAAGTTTACCCCCGTATCCGATCTGTCTGCGCTGACGGTCGGTCAATCCCTGAAAGTTAAAGCGGGCAATAACGCCATGGATGCCACAATCCTGGAAATCACCAAAGATGGCGTTCGTGTGCAGCTTACTTCTGGTATGTCAATGATTGTACGCGCAGAACACCTGGTGTTCTGAAACGGAGGCCTGGCCAGGCATGAACAAATTCTTTAGGCTCTCCGCGCTTGCTGGTCTGTTAGTGATAACAGGCCAGGTCTTAGCGGTGGAAGATATTACCCGTGTTGATCAGCTTCCGGTTCTGAAGGAAGAGACGCAGCACGCAACGGTGAGCGAGCGCGTGACATCGCGCTTTACCCGTTCTCACTACCGCCAGTTCGATCTTGACGAGGCCTTTTCGGCTAAAATCTTTACCCGCTATCTGAACCTGCTGGACTATAGTCACAACGTACTGCTGGCCAGCGACGTTGAGCAATTCTCCGCGAAGAAAGGGCAGATTGGCGATGAGCTGCGTTCTGGCAAGCTTGATGTCTTCTATGACCTCTACAATCTGGCGCAAAAGCGTCGCTTTGAGCGCTATCAGTATGCGCTGAAGGTGCTTGAGCGTCCGATGAACTTCACCGGTACCGACACCTTTAACCTCGATCGCAGCAAAGCACCGTGGCCGAAGGATGAAGCCGAGCTCAATGCGCTTTGGGACGGTAAGGTCAAATTTGACCAACTGAGCCTGAAGCTGGCGGGCAAAGACGACAAAGAGATTCACGATACGCTGTCGCGTCGCTACAAATTTGCGATTCGTCGCCTGGCGCAGACCAACAGCGAAGATGTGTTCTCGCTGGCAATGACCTCATTCGCCCGTGAAATCGACCCGCACACTAACTACCTCTCTCCGCGTAACACCGAGCAGTTTAATACCGAAATGAGTCTGTCTCTGGAAGGTATTGGCGCGGTGCTGCAGATGGACGACGACTACACCGTGATTAACTCCATGGTGGCAGGTGGCCCAGCAGCGAAAAGCAAGGCGATTAGCGTGGGCGATCGTATCGTCGGCGTGGGCCAGGCCGGTAAAGGCATGGTGGATGTGATTGGCTGGCGTCTTGATGACGTTGTGGCGCTGATCAAAGGGCCGAAGGGCAGCAAAGTTCGTCTGGAAGTGCTTCCGGCAGGCAAAGGCTCTAAAACCCGTATCGTCACCCTGACTCGCGAGCGTATTCGTCTTGAAGACCGCGCCGTGAAAATGTCGATTAAAGGCACCGGTAAAGATAAAGTCGGTGTGCTGGATATCCCGGGTTTCTACGTTGGTCTCACCGAAGATGTGAAGGTCCAGCTGCAAAAGCTGGAAAAACAGAACGTCAGCAGCGTGATTATCGATCTGCGTAGCAACGGCGGCGGCGCGCTGACCGAGGCGGTTTCGCTCTCCGGTCTGTTCATTCCGTCCGGCCCGGTCGTGCAGGTGCGTGATAACAACGGCAAGGTGCGCGAAGATAGTGATACCGATGGCGTTGTCTATTACAAAGGCCCGCTGGTGGTGCTGGTAGACCGTTTCAGCGCCTCGGCGTCGGAAATCTTTGCCGCCGCGATGCAGGACTACGGCCGTGCGCTGATCGTCGGTGAACCGACCTTCGGTAAAGGCACCGTCCAGCAGTACCGTTCGCTGAACCGCATCTACGATCAGATGCTGCGCCCTGAATGGCCTGCGCTGGGCTCTGTCCAGTACACCATTCAGAAGTTCTATCGTATCAACGGCGGCAGTACCCAGCGTAAAGGGGTAACCCCGGACATCATGATGCCAACCGGCACGGAAGAGACCGAAACCGGTGAGAAGTTTGAAGACAACGCACTGCCGTGGGACAGCATTAATGCTGCCACCTATGTGAAGTCTGGCGACATGAAAACGTTCGAGCCGGAGCTGCTGAAGCTGCACAGCGATCGCATTGCGAAAGATCCTGAGTTCCAGTACATCGCCAAAGATATTGCCCACTTCAATGAATTGAAGGAGAAGCGCAGTATTGTCTCTCTGAACTACGCTCAGCGTGAGAAAGAGAACGAAGAGGACGATGCAACGCGTCTGGCGCGGATTAACGATCGCTACAAGCGTGAAGGCAAGCCGCCGCTGAAGAAACTGGAAGATCTGCCGAAGGACTACAAAGAGCCGGATCCATACCTTGACGAGACGGTGGACATCGCCATCGATCTGGCAAGGCTTGAGAAGGCCGCGCCGGCAGAACAGCCGGCAGCAACCAAGTAATCCCCCAACAGGCACAAGCAATTGTGCCTGTTTTTTTTATCTCTCGTATCTTCTCGTAAATCACGATGCTACAAAATGTAAAGTTGTGTCTTTCTCGTGACTTAGCCTAACGTAATCGTTGAAAATTCGCGTATTGCCCCTACGATATGGGTAATCGCATAGTGCGTTTTGTTAAAAAGAGGTTAAAAGTAAATTATGATGCGAATCGCGCTCTTCCTGATGACCAACCTGGCGGTAATGGTTGTGTTTGGGCTGGTGCTAAGCCTGACAGGAATTCAGTCGAGCAGCATGACCGGTCTGCTGATTATGGCGCTGCTATTTGGTTTCGGCGGTTCCATTGTGTCATTGATGATGTCGAAATGGATGGCACTGAAATCAGTTGGTGGTGAAGTGATTGAGCAGCCGCGTACCGAACAGGAACGCTGGCTGGTAGACACCGTTGCGCGTCAGGCGCAGCAGGTGGGTATTGCTATGCCGCAGGTTGCGCTGTACCACGCGCCGGATATGAACGCCTTTGCTACCGGTGCGCGTCGTGATGCGTCGCTGGTAGCCGTGAGCACCGGTCTGCTGCAGAACATGAGCCGTGACGAAGCGGAAGCCGTTATCGCCCATGAAATCAGCCACATCGCAAACGGCGATATGGTCACCATGACTCTGATCCAGGGCATCGTGAACACCTTCGTTATCTTTATCTCTCGCGTTATCGCGCAGATTGCGGCCGGTTTCCTCGGCGGCAACCGTGATGATGGCGAAGAGAGCAGCAACGGCAACCCGCTGATTTACTTCGCGGTAGCCACGGTGCTGGAGTTGGTGTTTGGTATTCTGGCGAGCATTATCACCATGTGGTTCTCGCGCTACCGTGAATTCCACGCTGATGCGGGCTCCGCAAAGCTGGTTGGTCGTGAGAAGATGATTGCCGCGCTGCAGCGTCTGAAAACCAGCTATGAGCCACAGGAAGCCAGCAGCATGATGGCATTCTGCATCAACGGTAAATCCAAATCGCTGAGCGAAATGTTCATGACGCACCCACCGCTGGATAAGCGCATTGAAGCGCTGCGCAGCGGCGAATATATGAAGTAACAGGTTTACGTCAATAACGCTAAACGGCATCCTTGAATGCATCAGGGATGCCGTGATTTAGTCCCTTCTTCTCATCGTGTTGATGCACCGCAAGCCGTGTTAATTCACCGACATTTGATATTCAATCATGCCGCTTTTTTTCGCTACCCAGTCATAAAGACGTTGCCCGCGTAGGTTAGTCTCATGTGTGTGCCAGTACAGACGGGAGGCTCGTTGCTCGCGTGCCTGTTGCTGCACGTATTCAATCAGCTGTCTGCCAATCTGCTGACCACGGACATCCGGGTTCACGAACAAATCCTCAAGATAGCAGTAATCTTCTGTGGCCCAGGTTGAGCGGTGGAACAAGTAATGTACAAGGCCCACAGCTTTGCCGTCACATTCGGCGATGGCACAAAGCATCGGTTCGCCAGAATCTAAAAAACGACGCCATGTCTGTTGAGTCACCGCGTCAGGGATATCGACGCGATAAAACGTTTGATACTGTTTCCACAACGGCAGCCACTGCGCATAGTCGCGCTCCGTTGCTGGCCTGATGATAACCTTTGCCAAATGACTACCTGCCTTTTTATCGTTCATTAATCTTCCTTATTTTCAAATAAAAGCCGCACCTTGATGCGGTAACGCTATGTTAGAAGAGGTTATGGTTCCTATGAAGTTCCACTTTATGTATCTTTATAGGTTCCACTTTTTTGCGGTGTATTGAGATGACAAAGCCCGTCGCCCCTTTGTTCCAGGACCTACTGTTACCTGGCGGCATTATTAAAGATCAGGTCTACGAGGTGCTCCGCCATGCCATTCTGGAAGGGCGTTTGGCGGCGGGCTCGAAAATACCGTCAAGCCGAGCGCTAGCTGAAATGATGGCGATTTCGCGCAACTCAGTTATTGCCGGCTTTGAACGTTTGCTGGATGAGGGCTATCTGATTGCGCGTAAAGGCGCGGGAACGTTTGTGACTGAAAGCATTCCGGACAAAACCATTGATGGACATTATCCGGTGCAGGAATCAACACCACCCGTATCGGCAGTCGGATCGCTCAATCCTGATATTGCGGCGCTGCGCCCCCTCTGGTCTGAAGGGCAGAAAAGTGATGGGATGAATCGCTTATTTGCCGTGGGCGTCGGCTGTACCGACCTTTTCCCTCATGATTTATGGGGGAGGCTGTTGGGACGGGTCTGGCGACAATCCCGGCACGAGCTTGGTTTGCATACGAACGCCTGTGGTTATCAGCCTCTGCGCCGCGCGATTAATCATTATATCCAGACCACTCGCGGCGTTAACTGCGATGAGAGCCAGATAATCATCGTCAATGGCATCCAGCAGGCGCTGAATGTCACCGCCCGGGCGTTGCTGCCTAAAGGTAGCGAAGTGTGGGTAGACAATCCCGGTTATGATGGCGCCCGAGGCGCCTTCACCTCTACAGGAGCGATTGTCAGGCCGGTCAGGGTCGACGAGCAGGGGATGAATATTCATGATGGGATACAGCACTTCCCCAATGCAAAACTGGTCTACACCGCGCCGTCACACCAGTTTCCATTGAGCGGGACGCTCAGCCTTTCCCGACGGTTAGCGCTGCTGGAGTGGGCGGAATCCCGGCAGGCGTGGATCTTTGAAGATGACTATAACAGTGAGTTTCGCTATGCCGCTCGCTCATTGCAGGCGTTGCAGGGGCTGGATAAATATCATCGGGTTATTTATTCCGGAACGTTTTCCAAAATGATGTATCCGGAATTTCGGCTGGGCTTTTTGGTCGTACCGCCGGATCTACGTGAGCAGTTTATGATGACCAAGTATTTCTCCGATCTCTGTACCGGCTATCTGGAGCAGGCCGTGCTGGCGCGTTTTATTGCCGAAGGCCATTACGCCAGCCATGTTCGCCGGGTGCGTAAAGCGTGCTATGAGCGTAAGAGCGCATTAGCAGCGGCGATAGCCGCTTATTTGCCGGGCAAAATGGTGGTACATCCGTCCGACTCAGGGATCCATATGGTGTGTTGGTTGGCCGACGGACTCACGGGGAAGGAGGTGGAAATGAAAGCCAGCCAGCTGGGTATGGGGATTCAATCCTTTGAACGCTATTGCCAGCGTCCAATGGCCCGAGAAGGTATTTTGCTTGGCTTTGCCAATCATTCCCCGGAGGTCTTGCAAGAGGGCATTCGTCGATTGGCCAGCGTGATTTGAACGCGCTTAAAAGTTAGGGGACTCTTACGTCAAAATCGCCCGGACAAGATTCGATTCTTAACACCGGGCGATGGCGATATGACAATACCGGCTTTTAGCTTTGCGCGCGTGGCTGGGTGACGCGCAGCCCGCTGAACAGCATAGCGACAACCGCCAGCGTACCGGCTAGCAGCAGCGACACATGGGTACCGCCATTGCCGAAGGCATTAAACATCAGCGCGACCAGAGCAGCACCGGTACTTTGCCCCAGCAGGCGTGCCGTACCGAGCATCCCGCTGGCACCGCCGCTGCGATTACGCGGCGCAGAGGCAATAATGGTGTGGTTGTTTGGTGACTGGAACAGCCCGAAGCCTGCGCCGCACAGCAGCATACGCCAGATAATATCGATATCGCTCGGTGACGATGGCAGCAGCGCTAGCCCAAACAGGCCGCAGGCCATAATCGCCATGCCCAGCGCTCCCAGCAGGCCCGCGTGAACGCGTTCGATAAGATACCCTGCCAATGGAGCCATCACCATGGTCGCCAGCGGCCACGGCGTCAGCAGTAAGCCGGTCTCTACTTCGGTACGGCCGACCACTGACTGCAGGAAGAACGGCAGCGATACCATTGCCAGCATCTGCGCGCAGAAAGAGCAAATAGATGTGCAGATAGAGAGTGAGAACAGCGGAATACGCAGCAGATCGACCGGTAGCAGCGGCACCGGTAACTGCAGTTGGCGACGCACGAAGAAGAAACCAATCACCAGCAGCCCAACGATTTCCAGCAGCACCACTTCGGTAGACTGCCCCTGAGCGAAACTGCTCAGTGCGGTGATAAGCAGACCGAAGGTCAGGGCGTTCATCACCGCGCTTGGCAGATCGAAACGCTGTGACTGGCTGCGGGTGCCGTTCGACGGCAGGAAGCGCACGGCCAGCAGCCAGGCAATAATCCCCAGCGGCACGTTAATAAAGAACAGCCACTGCCAGGAAGCCAGCGACAAAATGGCCGCGGCGATCGTTGGCCCGGCAGCTGACGACACTGCCACCACAAAGGAGTTGATACCCATCCCGCGTCCCAGTTGACGCTGTGGGTAAATCAGACGGATCAGCGCCGTGTTGACGCTCATCAGCGCTGCGCCCCCAAACCCTTGCAGAATACGCGCCAGCGTCAGCATCTCGAGCGAGTTAGAGAAGGCGCAGAACAATGAGGCGAGGGTGAAGACCACCAGGCCCGCTTTATAAATGCGGTGGTAGCCAATCATGTCGCCAAGGAAGGAGAGGGAGAGCAGGGAGATAACAATGGCAATCTGGTAGGCATTGACTATCCAGATGGAAGCCGCCGGGGAGGCGTTCAGGTCGGTAGCGATGGTGGGCAGCGCAACGTTGGCAATGGCACCGTCGAGAACGGCCATCGTAATGCCGATAACAATAGTCAGAATGGCGCCATAGCGTTGGGGGGTCGGCAGACCATCGATCAGGTTTCGAGTCATGTTAGAAACTTGTTTTTGTGTGAATTATTAACCAGAGAATGATTCTAGCATTGATTATTCGACCTAATGTCGCAGATTTGTAACCAGGTCACAGAAGTTTCATTGCTACAGACGCTTTGCGAAATTATAATAAAAACCGGTTCTAATTTTTATAAAACAGTTGCGATGAGGTGATAAATGTCAGCAACGGATTTGGACAAACAACCAGATTCTGTCTCTTCGGTACTCAAGGTATTTGGTATCCTGCAGGCACTTGGCGAAGAACGCGAAATTGGTATTACTGAACTGTCGCAACGCGTCATGATGTCGAAAAGCACCGTTTATCGCTTTTTGCAAACCATGAAGTCATTGGGATACGTTGCCCAGGAAGGGGAATCCGAAAAGTATTCACTCACGCTGAAGCTGTTTGAGCTGGGTGCTCGTGCCCTGCAAAACGTTGATTTGATCCGCAGTGCGGATATCCAGATGCGTGAGCTCTCTCGCCTGACGAAAGAGACCATTCACCTGGGTGCGCTGGATGAAGACAGCATTGTTTACATCCACAAAATCGACTCGATGTATAACCTGCGTATGTACTCCCGTGTGGGTCGTCGTAACCCGCTGTACAGCACCGCGATCGGTAAAGTACTGCTGGCCTGGCGCGACCCGGCAGAGGTTCGTCAGATCCTCGAAGGCGTTGAGTATAAGTGCAGCACCGAGCGTACGATTGCCAACACTGATGAGCTGATTACCGTTCTCGAGCAGGTCCGTAAACAGGGCTGGGGCGAAGATAACGAAGAACAGGAAGAAGGTTTGCGCTGTATCGGTGTACCGGTATTTGACCGCTTTGGCGTGGTTATCGCCGGTTTGAGTATCTCCTTCCCAACGCTGCGCTTCTCTGAAGAACGCCTGCATGAGTATGTTGAGATGCTGCATACCGCAGCGCGTAAGATTTCAGAACAGATGGGTTATAACGACTACCCGTTCTGAGTCAGCGATAAAAAAGCCCGGTGCTGGACTGCACCGGGCTTTTTTTTATCCATTTTTAACCGTTATCCACCACGCTCGTGCTCTTACGCAGCAGTGGGCAGCTGGAACGCCCCACCACGCCGTTGTCGCTGTGAAGATAAAATGCGGTGCTATAGCCCTGTGCGGTCAGATACTTACATTGCAAGCCCAGACCCCCAGCCGTCTTCTGACTCCCTGCCAATACGCCGTACCCGCTCAGAAGCACCCCGATGGCGACGATAACCAGAAAAACGATAGTTCTGATAAACAGGCGCATAAAAATTCCTCTTCTATTATATCTTTCATGAATACTACGTTACTGCAATAACGGATTGACACAAGTCTATGATTCCTAAAAGCGTGAGATGCCGTTACAGTTAGCCGCGGTTTAAGGTTAGCATGCTAACCTCGCTACATCTGAATAAGAATTCATGCGGAGAGTTGAGTGAAAAAGTTTCGGTGGGTATTACTGATACTCGTGATTGCCGCCTGCCTGCTGCTCTGGACCCAGATGATCAACGTAATGTGCGATCAGGATGTTCAGTTTTTCAGCGGCATATGCAGCATTAACAGGTATATACCCTGGTAAAACATTTTTGCCGGCAGCGATTTCCTTCCGTAATGTGAGTGGTAGAATGGATCGTTCTTTTTGAGGTGGTAAAATGAGTGATCTTGTAAGTTCTGGGGCATTAAATCTGGTATCTCTGGCATTTTCCTTCTTGCTGCTGTTAGTCGGTCTGGTGTTGTGGTTCTTTGTGAATCGCGCCAGTTCCCGTGCTAACGAGCAAATCGAACTCCTTGAATCGCTGCTCGACCTGCAAAAGCGCCAGAATGCGCTGCTGCGTCGTTTATGCGAAGCCAATGAGCCGGACGCGAAGGAAGAAGAGGCACCAAAAGCAAAAGCAGAAGACGTTAAAGAAGAAGACAAAGAAGATTTTATCCGTCTGGTGGCGGAACGATAACCTCTTTGTATGCTAACGCCGGGCAGCCTGTTCTGGGCTGCCGGACACCGCACGATGCACTTTTCTGGTGCTCATATTCCCTGAAAGCCTAATTGATATGCGTTACGCGACGAGATATTCACTTTGCGCAACTGGCGCGTTGCGTGGCGATATTCGCGCTCACGTATCGGTATAATCTATAACGTTATGTTATTGTTATTGATAAATCATTCCTAGGTTCTATTTATCACACCTTAATATTATTGTTCGTATTAACATTGTACGAACTGGACAATTAATCGCCCATTTGGCGAAGCATAATCCAGAGAGCAATAGCGAAACGTTTTTATTGCATTATGATGAAGCAATGTCACGAAAGTTTCATTATTTTGGTGCAATATAGTCCACGATGTTAATCGCCAGGACCGTGCTGGATAACCGCACTCATGTGAAGTACTTATAACCGGTTAGCCGAACGGCATGCGAAAATGTTATAGCGAAAATAATCTAACGATATAAAAATTTTTTGAGGCGATAAGGATATTCTGGACGCTGAAAAAATGTTGGTCTATGTTAAAAATGTCTTACGTTACCGTAAGCTAGGTCACATTTTAGATCTGCTAACATTCATTCAACGAAACGTTTTGTTGGGGAAAAATTCACCCCGTGTGGAAGGATTTGTTGGGATTTGTGCGGCCGATCGAGACACCTTTAAAAATGGCTTGCCATTATTATCGTTGTATGTGATAACACGTTTTGGGTTAAACGAGGTACAGTTCTGTTTATGTATGGCATTATCAGTAAAGAAGTTCTGAGTAAACACGTTGACGTTGAATACCGCTTCTCTGCCGAACCTTATATTAGTGCCTCATGCAGTCATGTCTCAGTTTTATCTATGAAAACGCCTGCGGGCGCAGAAAACACTCTAAGGAATTTTGCAAATGGCAAAGATTAAAGGTCAAGTTAAGTGGTTCAACGAGTCTAAAGGTTTTGGCTTCATTACTCCTGCTGACGGCAGCAAAGATGTATTCGTACATTTCTCTGCAATCCAGGGTAACGGCTTCAAAACTCTGGCTGAAGGCCAGAACGTTGAGTTCGAAATTCAGGACGGCCAGAAAGGCCCAGCGGCTGTTAACGTAACCGCTATCTGATTCGACAATCACTGATCTTGCAGCGCGTCAGCGTAACATTATCAGACATAAAGCCTCGCTAATGCGGGGCTTTATCATTTCTATGCCTGCCGCTTTTAACCGCCGCTTCGCCTTTCTCCCTCGCTCGAATAGCGGTACACTTTCGCCCTTTGAAATAGAGCCGGAGTTACTATGTCCTACAGTTGTCCGCTTTGCCACGCGCCGTTAACGCGCAGCGGCAATAGTTATCTTTGCCCGCAGCGTCACCAGTTTGATCGGGCGAAAGAGGGCTACGTCAATCTCCTGCCGGTACAGCACAAACGATCTCGTGATCCGGGCGATAGCGCAGAGATGATGCAGGCGCGGCGCGCGTTTCTCGATGCCGGACACTATCAGCCGCTGCGCGACGCCGTGAGTGTGAAGCTACATGCCATTACGCCTGAACATCTGTTAGATATCGGCTGTGGGGAAGGGTACTACACCCACGCTTTTGCCGCCGAGGCGCAGGCAACATGGGGACTGGACGTGTCGAAAACCGCCATTCGCTACGGTGCAAAGCGCTATCCGCAGGTGGATTTCTGCGTTGCCTCCAGCCAGCGTTTGCCGTTTGCTGATGCCAGCATGGACGCCGTCGTGCGGATCTACGCGCCGTGTAATCCGCAAGAGTTGAAACGCGTGGTGAAACCGGGCGGTTGGGTAATAACCGTTACGCCGGGGCCGCGTCATCTGGTTGAGCTGAAAGGGCTTATCTATAACGAAGTGCAGCTGCATGCGCCACATTCTGAAGTGCTGGACGGGTTTAGCCTGCAAAGTCACGACGCGTTAGCCTATCCGATGCAGTTGACCGGTCAGGAAGCGGTGACGTTATTACAGATGACGCCGTTTGCGTGGCGGGCGAAGCCGGAAGTGTGGGAGACGTTAGCGCAGCAGGTGCAGTTTGCTTGCCAGACGGATTTCGCGATTCACGCCTGGCAAAGAGATGCGGATTAACCCATATAGTGGGCGTAGAGGATTTGCGCGCCGATAGCGATCAGCACGATCCCACCCAGAATTTCAGCCCGTTTGCCGAGCAGCGGGCCGATAAAGCGACCGACCATCATACCAAGAGTTGACATCACAAAGGTGGCGCAGCCGATGGCAAATGCGGTGGCGAGAATATTGACTTGCAGGAAGGCCAGGCCAACGCCCACGGCCATCGCGTCCAGGCTGGTGGCAATTGCGGTGGTGACCAGCAGCCAGAAGCCGTGACGACGAGGTGTTTCTGCTTCTTCATCATCATCCGTACCGCGGATCCCTTCCAGTACCATACGTCCGCCGAGGAACACCAGCAGGACGAAGGCTACCCAGTGGCTCCACTCCATGACGAACTGGCTTGCCAGCATACCGAGGCCCCAGCCGATAAGTGGGGTAAGCATCTCAATGACGCCAAAAATCAGGCCAGTACGCAGGGCTTCAGAGAATTTCGGTTTGTGCAGCGTAGCACCCTTACCAATTGATGCAGCGAAGGCATCCATTGACATACCAAGGGCAAGAAGAATAGTGGCGGTTAAGTTCATGCGAAGGTCCAGACCGGGCAGTTTCCATACGACACATTCCTGCCCCCAGTAATCAGCAGTAATGCGTCTATGGTCTCGCTTGATTACGATGTAATCCGTACGCACCACGTTTTTCAACGAGTATGTTGACACGTACATTTCCATTTGATGGAAATTAGCTACTCCCCAACGACGGGCGCAACCTTAACATATTTTTAGAATATAAAACAACTCTAAGGCTTGCTTATTTAATCTTTTAATGATAACGATTTTCATTTAGATTTATTGCGTAATCAGAAGGTTAACAAATATGAAGGGAATGTGCGGAATAAACATAGCCAACGCTATAACTTAACTGCCTGAAAATAGCACAGATATAGCGATGGCTATATTTTAACTCATTGAGAATTAACGAGAAGTTTGTAGATCTTCTCCAGGTCATCAATATTCTTAACACGGACAAGAAGACGACGCTGTTCTAATTGCATCACCAGTACACCATCTTCCGATAAATTCATTTTTTGAATTCGGCTGTATTTAATCCAGGCATTTGCGAAGAAGAAACCTTCCGATTTAAAGATAATTTTCGGACTGCGGATCCAGAATAGATAAAAACCGGTCAGCGCCAGTGCACATAATAACCATGTGGTAATTAATGCGCCGTGGCTGGTCACATTGTTGTACACCAGGATAACGATCAACGCGACGAAGATAACGCTATCGACGCGGCCGGGGCGCAAGAGCGGGACGGATAGCAGGGTGGTGCCATGACGGCGGGGCATGATGAACTGGTCGTAGATGGCAAATGCCAGCATTGCCACAATAAAGAGAACCAGTACCAGATCCGTTAATGTCATTCAGCCTCCAGATAAAAAAAAACCGGGGGCAAGAGCCCCCGGCATACTACAGATATTACAGACCCAGCAGGCCGATTGCGTAGCCTACGATACCGATGACGAAGAAGCCAACGATGATCCACAGGGCGTTAACTTTCTTACGCAGCAGCCACATACAGGCGAAGGTCAGCAGCAGCGGTACCAGGCCCGGCATCAGCTGGTCCAGGATGGTCTGCACGGTGGTGACACGAGTCTGACCATCCTGACCAGTGATGGTTGAAACCACCAACGGGATGTTCACGTGCGTCCACTTGTTAACCAGGGCCCCCATGACAAACAGGCCGAGGATTGACGCCCCCTCAGTCAGTTTCTGCAGGAAGCCGCCGCCCATATCGGAAACGATATCGATACCTTTACGGTAACCGTAAGCAACGCCGTAGTAACGGGTTGCCAGACGGACCAGGTTGAACAGGATAAAGAACAGCAGTGGCCCAAGCAGGCTGCCGCTCATCGCGATACCGGCACCCAGTGCGGCGAATACCGGACGTACGGTACCCCAGAAGATTGGGTCACCCACGCCTGCCAGCGGCCCCATCAGACCTACTTTGATACCGTTGATAGCACCATCGTCGATCTCTGCGCCATTAGCACGCTGTTCTTCCATTGCCAGCGTTACGCCCAGTACCGGTGCCGCTACGTATGGATGGGTGTTAAAGAATTCCAGGTGACGCTTGATGGCTTGCTTACGCTCATCGTTGTTCTCTGGGTACAGGCGACGAATCGCTGGAACCATAGAGAAGCAGAAGCCCAGCGCCTGCATACGTTCGAAGTTCCATGAACCCTGGAACAGGTTAGAACGAAGGAACACGCCACGAATATCACCCGGAGTGAGTTTTTTCTCGGTGGTGGTAGTTTTAGTCATATCAACCATTTCGCTCACCTGTTAGTCCAGTTCGTTATCAAGATCGTTAGAGCCAGCCGCTTGAGCAGGGGCACCTGCCACGCGATTATATTTCGGGCTCAGCTGAATGTAGAGGATGGCCATAACTGCGCCAATCACACCCAGAGCAACCAGGTTGAAGTTTGTAAATGCTGCAGTCACGAAGCCGAGGTAGAAGAACGGCATCAGGTAGCCTGCACGCATCATGTTGATGACCATTGCATAACCTACTACCACGATCATACCACCGGCAATGTTCAGACCGCTGGTGACCACTTCAGGAATCGCGTTCAGCATGCCCTGAACTTCGCTGGTACCGACGGATACCGCAACGATGACCGCTGGGATAGCAATACGCATCGCCTGCAGGAACAGGGAGGAGACGTGAATCCAGGACAGCGCCGTCAGGTTACCGCTTTCCGCTGCTTTATCTGCTGCGTGCTGGAAGGCAACGGTAATGGTACGAACGATAATAGTCAGAACCTGGCCTGCTGCTGCCAGCGGGATAGCCAGGGCGATACCTGCGCCGATGCCCTGATGGCCGGCAATAACCAGAATGGTGGAAATAATGGAAGCCAGTGCGGCATCAGGTGCAACCGCAGCACCGATGTTCATCCAACCCAGCGCGATCATTTCCAGGGTACCACCGATGATGATACCGGTTTTCATGTCCCCGAGAACGATACCGACCAGGGTACAAGCGACCAGCGGACGGTGGAACTGAAATTCATCGAGTATTGATTCCATACCCGCAATACATGCGACGATGAACACCAGCACAATCTGAAGAGTGGTAATCTCCATTGTACTTCTCCTATTGCTTATACAGACTTAAGTGTGAAGGCTAAAAACGTTGCCTAAGCGGTTATTTACCCACTTTGGCAATCAGATCCATCATTTTCAGTTTCTGGTCGGTGGAAACCTTACGGACTTCCAGTTCGATACCGCGGGCATCCAGTTTTTTGAAGGCCTCGATATCTTTTTCATCGACGGAAACTGCGTTGTTAACCTGTGTTTTACCCTGACGGAACGCCATACCGCCAACGTTAACAGAGGTCACTTTCACACCACCTTCCACGATACGTTCAACGTCGGTTGGGTTGGTGAACAGCAGCATCACACGATCGCCCGCATATTTCGGGTTGTTGTAGACGCGGATCATTTTGGCAACATCGACAACGTGTGCCGTTACGCCAGGAGGAGCAACCTGAGTCAGCAGGGTTTTGCGCACGGTATCGGCGGCAACTTCATCGCTGACCACAATGATGCGGGTGACGTTTGTCTCTTTGGTCCAACGGGTCGCAACCTGACCGTGAATCAGACGGTCATCGATACGCACCAGACCGATAGTCATGTAGTCGTTCGGGCCCATTGGTTTCGCCGGAGCGGCAGCTTTCGGTGCTGCAGGTGCAGCTTTCGGCGCCGCTTTTTCGACGGGTTTGGCTTTCAGCGCTTTTACGCCTTCGCTACCGGTTTCCACCGCCAGCGCCACCAGCTCGTCAAAGCTTGGGTTATCGTCACGCGCCATGAAGGTTTCGACCAGCATCGGTACGTTGACGCCCGCGATCACTTCATAGTTTTCTTTATCGACAACAATGCGGCTTGCCGCGTTGAATGGGCTGCCGCCCCAGGTGTCAACAAGGAACAACACGCCTTTGCTGGTATCAAGCTTCGCCAGCTGCGCGTTGTATTTTTCGATTAACGTGTCTGCATTCTCGCCAGGCACGAAGTCGATCCAGCCAACATTGTCCTGCTCGCCCAACAGCATTTCTGCCGTTTTCAGCAGTTGTTCTGCTGCCCAACCATGTGTGCCTATTACAATAGCAATCGTCACTTGCTACCTCCTTTATTATCGTGTGTATCAGTAGGGCTGATACATTCTCTTGAGCCGAAACGGTAACCGAATCGATTCAGACAAGGGTTAGAGACCAAAAATTTAATAACTACCGAGAATTATTTTAGACAGTGAAAGAATAATTAATGTGATGAAGATCCGTAATTTAGTTAAAGAGTCGCAATTATTTTGTGGTGCAAAAAATTACCTTACATTTTGCAAAGACTCGTAAATCTCTGCCAAAATGTCATTTGTTTTTGCTATGTTAATGCTTCGTTTAATCACACAGGAGTATAGGGCATCAGCCCGTAGTATGGATCGTCACCGACGCCTTTTCGCACTCGTTCGCTTTTGCGACGCATCTCCCGGCCTTTTGCGCCACGCTTTTCTATCGTCTGGTATCGTCTCGCTTAAACATGACATAGCGATGACTCGTCACGTCTCTCGTTGGAGTGGTTTATGGAATTGCTAATGGACCCGTCAATCTGGGCCGGATTATTGACGCTTGTCGTTCTGGAAATCGTTCTCGGTATTGATAACCTGGTATTTATCGCCATTCTTGCCGATAAACTTCCACCAAAACAACGAGATAAAGCACGCCTGATCGGCCTGTCGCTGGCGCTGGTGATGCGTCTGGGACTGCTTTCCGTGATCTCGTGGATGGTAACGCTGACCGCGCCGCTGTTCAGCGTGTGGGGGCAAACCTTCTCCGGGCGTGACCTGATTATGCTGGTCGGTGGTCTATTCCTGTTGTTTAAAGCGACGACCGAGCTGCACGAACGGCTGGAAAACCGCCAGCACGATTCCGGACACGGTAAAGGTTATTCCAGCTTCTGGGTGGTGGTGGCACAGATCGTCGTGCTGGATGCCGTCTTCTCGCTGGATGCGGTGATCACGGCGGTCGGGATGGTGAATCACCTGCCGGTCATGATGGCGGCGGTAGTGATTGCCATGGGCGTGATGCTGCTGGCTTCAAAACCGTTGACTAACTTCGTCAACCAGCACCCAACGGTGGTGGTGCTGTGTCTGAGCTTCCTGCTGATGATCGGTCTGAGCCTGGTCGCAGAAGGTTTCGGTTTCCACATTCCGAAAGGCTATCTGTACGCGGCGATTGGCTTCTCGATAATTATCGAACTGTTCAACCAGATTGCCCGTCGTAACTTTATTCGCCACCAGTCGACGCTGCCGCTGCGTGCGCGTACGGCAGATGCCATTCTGCGTCTGATGGGCAACCGCAAGCAGGCGAACGCCACGCATGACGAAGGTCATCAGTCGACGATGCCGGTGCCGGAAGGGGCGTTCGTGGAAGAAGAGCGCTATATGATCAACGGTGTTCTGACGCTGGCTTCACGCTCGCTGCGCAGCATTATGACCCCGCGCGGGGAAATTAGCTGGGTGGATGCGGACCTGAGTACGGAAGAGATCCGCCAGCAGCTGCTGTCGTCACCGCACAGCCTGTTCCCGGTGTGTCGGGGCGAGCTGGATGAAATCGTTGGTATTGTGCGTGCCAAAGAGCTGCTGGTGGCGCTGGAAGCTGGTGAAGACGTGCTGGCGATAGCCTCCGCCAACCCAGCGATTATCGTGCCGGATACGCTCGACCCGATCAATCTGTTGGGCGTGCTGCGTAGGGCGCGCGGTAGCTTCGTTATCGTCACCAACGAGTTTGGTGTGGTGCAGGGGCTGGTGACGCCGCTGGACGTGCTGGAAGCGATTGCCGGTGAGTTCCCGGATGCCGATGAAACCCCGGAAATCGTTGCCGATGGCGATGGTTGGTTAGTGAAGGGGACGACGGACCTGCATGCGTTCCAGCATACGCTGGGGCTGGATAACCTGGTGGATGATGACATCGCCACCGTGGCCGGTCTGGTGATTGCCGTTAATGGGCAGATCCCGCACGTCGGTGACGTGATTGAACTGCCGTCGCTGCACATCACGATTACCGCGGCTAATAACTATCGCGTCGATCAGATTCGCGTGGTGAAGCTGGCTTCAGCTCACGACGAAGACGAATAATCACGCGGTAGCCCGGACGAGGCGCGCGAGCGCCGACTCCGGGATATTCCCGGGGCCACTCCGTTGGCCCCGCTACTGAAATGACGAAAACTACGGATTCAACGGCTCGTTCTTCTTAAGCCACAGCGGAAACTCCTCCAGCGGCATCGGCTGCGCATAGAGATATCCCTGCAAAAAATGCACCCCGTGCTGCTGCAAATAGCGCGCCTCTTCCTGCGTCTCAACGCCCTCCGCGACCAGCTCAACGTTCAGTCGCTGCCCCAGCGCAATAATAATATCCGTCACCGTGGAGTTCACGGCGTCGGTACCAATTGCACCGGTAAAAGCCTTGTCGATTTTCAGCACGTCCGGGTGCAGCATCTCAAGCCAGGAGAGCGAGCTGTTGCCAGTGCCAAAATCATCTATCGCCAGCTTAATTTGATGGTTGCCCAGCTCGCTGCGTAGCTGATAGTTCACATCGTTCAGCGCGTCGCGTTCGGTCAGCTCTACCGTAAGCTGCTGTAGCGGTTTGCGGCTGAACCAGAGCTGCTTTAAATCTTTCAGCAACTGGCCGTTCTTAAAGTGCGGGGCGGCGACGTTGATGCCAATCTGGAAATCACGTTCCTGAGGGAACAGATGCAGCCGCTGTGCCGTTTCACCGATGACGTAGCGGGTCAGCGGAATAATCAGGTTCTGCGTTTCAGCAATGGGAATAAACACATCTGGCGCCACCCAGCCCACGCGCGGGTTGTTCCAGCGCAGCAGGATCTCTGCGCCGACGCAGCGCTGTGTCCGCGCGTCCATCTGAGGTTGGCAGTATAGGGTAAACTCCTTACCGGCGATGCCCATATTAATTTCGCGCGAGAAGCTGAGCCGCCCGGCGGTGGCAAGCCAGGCAATCCACGTAAACAGAATGCTCATGATGGCGGCAAGCGGTAAATCGGTGACCAGATTATTCAGCGCGAGGCGAGCAGGGCCGGGGCTGAGCGCTGCAACGCTAAACGGAAAGTCCGTCGATGAGCGGATGAAAACGCGGTTACCGTCATCATCCATCTCTCCGGTAATGCCAATATTGTGCTGATAGTGGCGTTCACCGACGTTAAGACTGATATGGGTGATGAGCGGTGGGGTGGGTTCAAGAATAATATTGCTGAGTAAATCGATGTTGATGGAGACCATCACGCCGTCTTTACCGTCAGCCGATGCGGGAAACCACTGAACCAGAATCGGTGTGCCGACCAGCAGCGAATGATCGGTGCCCAGCAGCAACAGCGGCGCACTATTGGGCAGTTGCGGCTGCAGCGCGTTGACCGCGATGTTGCGCGAACCGAGTGCACTAGAGCAGTAGAGTTGCCCGCCTTTCACCAACGCAATAGAGCGCACGGTTTGCAGCATCACCGCCAGCTTGCGCAACGGTAGATGAATGGCTTCACAGGGCTGGCCGACCAGAGCAAGCATGGCGTTACGTTGGGTTTTCAGCGGTTGCAGGATTCTATCGAGGCGATCGACCGAGTGGGCGGTGAGGGTATTTATCTGTTTCTGATTTATGCTGCGCTGCGAAATAAATCGTATCCCTAAGGTCAGCGCAAAAGCACACACCGCGACGATCGCACAGACGGCGATTCGCTTGCGTAGATACTTTCTGATAATCCATTGTGCTGATTGCATTTCCGCTGCTCGGCGCGCATTGAGTGGTAATGAAAATAGCAGTGACGACAGAGCAAGTGAAGCAGGTCGCGAAAATAGTGGGAATAAATCACCCACCTGAATTAGGGGTGGGTGATTAGGCGTATTAGTCGCACTGAACCTTAATGGCCAGACCGCCGCGCGAAGTTTCGCGATATTTGGCGTTCATGTCTTTACCGGTTTCGTACATGGTCTCAATGACCTTATCGAGGGAAACGCGTGGCTCGCTGGTACGACGCATCGCCATACGCGCGGCGTTAATCGCCTTAACCGACGCAATGGCGTTACGCTCAATGCACGGCACCTGAACCTGACCGGCAACCGGGTCGCAGGTCAGACCGAGGTTATGTTCCATACCGATTTCCGCCGCGACGCATACCTGTTCCGGGCTGGCACCCAGCAGTTCAGCCAGACCAGCCGCCGCCATTGAGCAGGCCACGCCCACTTCACCCTGACAACCCACTTCGGCACCGGAGATAGAGGCGTTCATCTTGTACAGCGCGCCAATGGCGCCGGAGGCCAGGAAGTAGCGAATGTAGATATCCGGGCTGACGGACTCGATAAAGTGGTCGTAATAGGCGAGTACCGCTGGAACGATACCGCAGGCGCCGTTCGTTGGTGCGGTAACCACGCGGCCACCGGCAGCGTTCTCTTCGTTCACCGCCAGCGCAAACATGTTCACCCAGTCAATGACGTTCATCGGATCGCTGGAGAGCTTGTCGCTGGAAACCAGCATACGACGCAGCGCGGAAGCACGACGCGGTACGCGCAGCGGCCCCGGCAGCACGCCTTCGGTATTCATGCCGCGGTCAATACAGGCGCGCATGGTTTGCCAGACGTTCTCGAAGTACTCTTCAATCTCTTTCTTGCTGTGTAGCGCCAGTTCGTTCTGCATCACCATGCCTGAAAGCGACAGGCCGGTCTCTTTGCAGTAGTTGAGCATTTCGGTGGCTGAAGCGAACGGGTAAGGAACCTGGACTTCGCTGCTGTCCGCTTTGCCAAAATGCTCTTCATCGACGATAAAGCCGCCGCCGATAGAGTAGTAGGTTTTACTGTAGAGTTGCGTTTCGCCTGCCCAGGCGGTTATCTGCATGCCGTTTTCGTGCAGCGGCAGATTACCGTTGTGGAAACGCATGCCGCTTTCGGCTGGGAAATCGACTTCGACGCGGCCAAGCGCCAGCAGCAGACGGCCACGCGCTTCTACGTCACGAATAAATGCCGGGATGGCATCAATATCGACGGTATCCGGCTGGTTGCCCGCCAGACCCATAATAATCGCGATATCGGTATGGTGGCCCTTACCGGTGAGGGACAGTGAACCGTAGACGTCCACGGCAACGCGCGTCACGTCATCAATCAGTCCCTTTTCGACCAGGTCATCGACGAACTGTTTGCCAGCCTTCATCGGCCCTACAGTATGGGAAGATGAGGGACCAATCCCCACCTTAAACATGTCGAATATACTAATCACTTTAACACTCCTGACAGGGTTGCCACGTTGTTGCGGCAACGATGTAATAACTGCGCATAGTGTATGAGGGAACCTGAAATCCAGCTTAACTATTCACATGAATTTAATTAATGCGTAGCGTTGATTTTACTAATGCTGAACCCCTGGTCATCAAGGTAAGTATAGTCAGGGTTTAAGGCCCACCTGTAGCGCTAGCTCACGAATAATACCGGCGGTCATGCCCCAGACAAAATAGTGCTGATACCAGGAGAGCCAGACGCGATGTGCGTTGCCGCGGCGATGAATATCAAGCGGATGATAGCGCCCCAGACGCAGAGCTTCGGCAAGCGGCATTTCAAACACCGATGCCACCTCATCTTCACTGGCGTGATAGTGCAGATCCGGTGGGATAACGCCGAGCACCGGCGTGACCTGAAAGCCGGTCACGCTGTCGACCGGCGGCAGAACACCGATAATATCCACGCACTCCGGAGGAATGGCGACCTCTTCCTGTGCCTCACGCAGCGCCGCGGCAATCAGCGATGCGTCGCTGCTGTCTACCGCGCCGCCGGGAAAGGCGACCTGACCGGGATGTTTGCGCAAGCGCGCGGAACGCTGCGTCAGCAGCAGCCCTGGCTCAGGACGGCGCACGATGGGAATCAATACCGCGGCCTGTCGGGCGTTTAACGCCGTACGCGTCGTCTGCGGACGAAGCAGCTGAAAGCGGGAGAGAAAGTCATCCAGGTTCAGCGCGCGCTCTTGCATGGTCAGGACTCCAGTTGTTGTAGGATTCTATTCACTTTATCAAATGTTTCCTGATATTCCGCATCTTCGTCGCTGTCGGCCACCAGTCCACCGCCCGCCGAGCAGTAAAGCGTGCCGTCTGTCGCCGTGACCGTACGAATGGTAATGCTGGTGTCCATATTGCCGCAGGCGCTGAGATAGCCAATGCTGCCGCACCACGCGTTGCGGCGATGGGGCTCCAGCTCATCGATAATCTCCATCGCCCGCACCTTCGGTGCGCCGGTAATGGAGCCGCCGGGAAACGCTGCGCGCAGCAAATCGGTCGCGTGCAGTGTTGGCGGCAACTGTGCAGTGATGGTGCTGACCAGATGGTGCACCGCCGGAAACGGCTCAACGATAAACAGCTCCGGCACCCGTACGCTGCCCGGCACCGCTACGCGACCAATGTCGTTGCGCATCAGGTCGACAATCATAAGATTTTCTGCACGATCCTTCGGTGAGTTCGCCAGCCGCTGAGCCTGTTCGGCATCCGCCTGCGGGGAATCGAGGCGCGGCAGGGTGCCTTTTATCGGCCGGGTCTGAATCTGCCCCTGCTCAAGCTGGATAAAACGCTCCGGCGAGAGGCTCAGAATGGCGCTCTCTTCAAATCGTAGAAACGCGCTGAACGGCGCGCGATTGGCGCGGTTCAGCCGCACAAATGCCGCCCATTCATCACCCTCGTAGCGCGCCTGAAAGCGCTGGGCGAGGTTGACCTGGTAGCAGTCGCCGCTTTGCAGGTAAGCCTGCACCTGGCGGAATTTCTCACCGTACTGCGCGCGGTTCATATTGGACTGCCAGCCAGAGGTCAGGGCAAACGGCGCCGTTGTCGGGCTGGTTTGTTCCTGCAGCCAGCGCAGGCGAGCGTGAATATCACCGTGACACAGCAGGGTAACAACCTGACGCTGATGGTCAACGATCAACGCCCAGTCATAAATGCCCACCGCCATGTCCGGGACGCCGATATCTTGTAGCGCCTGCTCGGGCAGCGTCTCAAAGCGGCGGCCTAAATCATAGCCAAAGAGCCCAACGGCACCGCCGGTAAAGGGCAAATCGGCCAGCGGTTTGTTGCTGATGTTCAGCCGAACCATCGCCTGCTGTAACAGCGTTAAGGGATCGTCATGGGAGACTACGGCGCTACCGTTATGACTCACGGTAGTGACGTCGCCGTGCGTCACCAGCGTCTGGCGAGGGTCGGCAACCACGATATCGTAGCGGCTGTGCGGATGGTCCGCGTAGCCGGAGTGCAGCATCATCGCCCAGGGCGAGGCGTTTAACGGGGCAAAGTAGTGTTCTGCGGCATCCTGTCGCCAGGGAAGCGTCATCATTGAAGGGGGTAACATTGTTTCTCTGTCCAGCCTTGTTGCACTGCCTCTGGTGAATGTTCGGGCAGCATGAAATAATAAGCGCCCACAATGTAGCAGGAGTCAATGATGTTTGCAGGATTACCTTCACTAAGCCATGAACAGCAGCAGAAAGCCGTCGAGCGTATTCAGGAACTGATGTCGCAGGGGATGGCAAGCGGTCAGGCGATCGCGCTGGTGGCTGAAGAGCTGCGTGCTACCCACACCGGCGAACGTATTGTCGCTCGCTTTGAGGATGAAGACGAAGACGAGTAACGTCATGTTCATCCGTTCAATACCGCTGCTGCTGACGCTGATGGCAGCGCCCTTAACGGCAGCAGCGGAAAATACATGTCGGCTCACCGATCCCAGCCTGACGCTGCAAAGCTATACCGCCGATCCCCAACATCAACGCATCGCCATGTACTGGCAAAAAGCCAACGGTAAAGCGTACGGTTCGCTGCGCGCGCTGCTGTCCGAGATCAACGGCGACGGGCGTGTGCGCATGGCGATGAACGGTGGCATCTACGACAAAGCCTACGCTCCCCTTGGGCTGTATATTGAAAACGGAGAGCAAAGGGTGGCAGTAAACCGCGCTTCCGGCGGTGGGAACTTCTTTATCAAACCCGGCGGCGTTTTTTACCTTCGCGGCGATCGCGCGGGGATAGTTAGCCTCGATAAGCTGAAATCCACCAAAGGCATGGATTACGCGGTGCAGTCCGGCCCGATGCTGATTGAAAACGGGGTCATTAACTGGCGGCTGAAGCCGTCAGCAAGTTCGCGCAAGCTGCGCAACGGCGTAGGGATCACCGCGCAAGGCAAGGTGGTGTTTATGCTGAGCGAGCGGGAAACCAACTTTTATGATTTCACCTGCTATGCGAAATCGCGCCTTGATGTGCGGCAGATGCTTTATCTCGACGGCACCATTTCGAAGATGTACCAGCAGGGGAGTAGTGTCCCCTGGCAGTACCATCCTTTCGTTACCATGATTACCGTGGAAAAACGCTGAGTTCTGGGGAGAGGCCGAATGGCGCTTCCCACATCCGGCCTACATGACAAATATCAGGCTCGCCCCACGAACTCAGGCCGCAGCGCAGGATCGTCATACAACGTGACATGCGCCACTCGCTCCCCACGCCAGAAGGTCAGCTGCGTGCCTATAGCGGTGTGATGCACGCTCACTTCCGTCAGCGGCGACTGCTTCGCCAAATCCCACAGACAGACAAAACGCGCCTGCGGCAGATGGTTGCGCAACACCAGATAGCTCAAATCACTGATGGCCGGGTTATCGGCCGCCAGCCCTTGCCAGAGTTCACCGTCACCCGACAGCCATAGGGCAAAGGTGTCGCCCTGATGGGAGAAATGGCGCGGCTGACAGCCGTGCAGCGGCGTGACGGTCGCGTTGCGCATTTCGCGCAGCGGGCCGCTGAGCGAGAAGGGCTGCGGCTTGCCGCTCTGGTCCAGCGCATCGGCCGCCAGATGTAGCGTCCAGTCAAGCTGCTGGCGGTGCGGGTTTTCTACCGTCGATAGATCGATCAACACGTCATCCAGCCACAGCAGACGGCGGCGAAAACGCACGTCGCGCCAGGCCTCAACGTCCCACTCCACGCGGGTGTGGCTGTTTAGCTGCGGCGGTGGTTTTCCCCAATCGGTTTCGGTATCCAGCCACAGGTACTCCTCGCCCATGTGCCAACCGAGCACCTCAGAGTTGGCGGGGGGCTGGTTGGTCTGGTTAACCGTCAGCGTATTGTGAGTGGCGCTGTTTTTGTAATAGTCGTAGTGCATCCTGGCACCGTAACCGGTAGTACCGAGGTCCGGCAGCAGCCAGCCGTCGCCCTGCCATAGCATCAGGCTCTGGCGGTCATAATGGTCGTGCTCACCGCCCCACGGACTGTGTTTAATCAATACCGCCTGCTGCTGTTGCGGGCGTCGCCACAGCGTGATCCCGGCACCGGGTGCGTACAGCGATTGCTGCGGGATCAAATCCAGGTGCGTTTCAGGCAGAGGCTGATGACGCCAGAGCAGCGTTTCGCGCTCGTCAGGCTCACCGGCAGTAAACTGCAGCACCGCTGCGTAGCGCGGGTCGCGCCAGATAAACCAGGCAAATTCGTACAGATCCCGATGATGCAGCTTCTCCTGACCGGCGAGGCAATCGTTAAGGCGAGGGAAGGTGCCGTCCGGCAGCAGCAGCTCAAGCGGGAAGCGCAGCATCTGCGGGTACCACGGGCCATCAATCAAGCTCCAGCGGGTGCCGTGCGCCAGCTTCTCAAAGGCAAAGAATCCCTGTAGCGCGTAATAGTGATAATGGATGGAACCCTCAAACCACATCCCCTCCGCCAGCAGACCATGTTCAAGCTGCCAGCGCAGGCCGTAAGGCGCGTTGACGGCAAACTCCAGCAGGCTGTTGTCCTCCAGCACAAAACCGAGCACCCCCAGCGCGGCACCGATTTTGACCTCGTGGTTATGGATCTGCGGGCTGCGGTGTTCGCATAAAAAGGTTGCCGCACAGCGCAACAGATTGTCGCTGATATGCTGACGCTCGCCCGCCGTCAGGCTCTCGGCAATAAAGTCATAGCCCAGCGCCATATCCAGAATGCAGTTGGCTTCGCACAACGTCTGGGCGTTCATTTTACCAGGACCATTATGCGGAATATCGCCGTGCACCGCGTAGTCAGGGTAAACATCCGCATAACCCATCAGCAGCGTACGCACTTTATCGCGGTACGCGGCGTTGCCGGTCAGCTGCCAGAGCAGGCCCAACTGCTGGCAGGCACTGGCGTTACGACCGTTCATTTCCCGCCACCAGGCGCCGTCCCACGGTTCACCGCTGAACACCTCACCCTCCACCGGGCAAGCGTGGTGGTGAGGTGAGTCTGGCTGCCAGGTCAGCCGCACCCCATGGTGCGGGCAAAAATAGTAGAGATTCCAGCTAGCGATCCCGGTTTGCGGGATGCACACAGCGGCGTCAAGCATCGGTTGTGCATCCTTCACGAGCTGTTGAATCAGGCCCTGTTCGCCGACAGCACGCGCGGCGATCTCCGGCCATAGCCCAGAAAATTGTCTCATTTTTGGTTTTCCCTGACCTCTGAAGACGCGGTAAGCGGTGCAGTGAGCGTGGTGATATCGTCGGGATATTTCGCCCGCAGCCAGCGCGCTTTTTCGCGGAACAGCGCGTCGTCCGGCCATGCGTGGGCGGCGGTGGCGATGTTGCGCAACGCTTTCTTGTCATCCATTTTGTCGAGGTCTTTCCACGGCCACGGCGTGTCACTGTTGATAAAACCGGCGATGTACTGGTAGCTCTTGCGCAGGCTGTGATCGTCGAGGGTAAAGTTCCAGATATCGACCCCGGCTTTTTCACCCAGACGACCCAGGCGGCTGTAAGCGTCGAGGTTAAAGTTGCTGTAGTGCCACGGGCGAGTGCGCTCCAGTTCGGCCATCTGGCGGCCTTCAACGTCAAACTGCCCGGCAATACGGCGCAGTTGGGTGACATACAGGCGCTTTTTGGCCTCTTCCGGCTTGCCGCTGAACAGCGCAAAGGTCGCCGCCTGCATATCGAAGTAGGTACCGTGGTTGTTGTGCCAGTTCTCTTCTTCAAAGCCATTCTGGCTGGTGGTCATCCAGTGATAGAAATCGCCAAACCACTTTTTCAGCTCGGTCACGTCCGCATCACTTAACTTACCGGATGCTTGCAGCAGGGCAATGGCATCCACCACGTCAACCAGCGCGCGGCTGTCGATAATGCCGATGCCGCGGCCGGTGTTGATCCCCGGGATAGCCTGAGCGTGCTGCAGATTTGGCGTCATGCGGGTTTCCGGGGCCAGGAACCAGCTTTTGAGTTGTTTGGCCGCTTTCTGGGCGTAACGGTCGTCATGCGAGAAGTACCATGCCAGCGCCAGCGTAGAGACGTCGTTGCTCATCTTCACCAGCCGATTTTTATCGGTGGCATCGCTGTTGGCGTCCGGGTTGGTTTGACCATCTTTGCGGATGTACGGCAGGCCATCTTTGGTCTCCGGGTTTGGCCACCAGTAAGGCGGGAAGCTGTAGTAGTCATGCTTATTACCGCTGGCGGCTACTAGCGTTTTATCCATCACCGAATAGAGCGGGTGTTTCAGCGCAGCATCCGCTTTTTTCAACAGCGCGCTTTCCGCCTGTAAGAACAGCGGGTCTTTGGCCGCAATCTGTTCGCGGCTGAACGCCAGATCGTTGCCATCAAGCGTATAAGGCTCTGCAGCATACAGCGAAGCGCTGAACCCAGAGCAGAGTAGCGCAATGCCTAATATTCCACGGCGATGTATTGAACTCATAGTGATAACCCTTCTGCAAATAGAGAAAAGATAACAAGAGAATTTTGCCTTTAGCGTATTTTAACAACACTAAAAGCAGGCGATTTAATTAAAAGATAACGCATTCATAAATAGGTTGGCGTGCAGTGTAAAAGACAAAGTGATTTTTTTTGTGATGCTCATCATGGTTATCAAGTTGAATAAAAAATGACGCATTTATTGTGGCGTAGTTCACGTTTTTAGCCGTTTTTCTTATTTTGTTGAGTTTATCAAAAAAATAAACAAAATGTTAATTCATTGAATTTTAATGATAAAATTTTTATGTCACTTTTATCGTCACTTTCATGCGTGATCTCGTTCAACTTTTCTGTTTCTGAAATACGATTTCTTTTTTGTGTGGTTGTATTGGAAAATATATTTCTATTTAATGTTCGGAAATAATTTTTTACGCATGTTGTATTTACCGCAAAATGTTAATCCAGATCACGGAAATGCATTTTGTGAGAATTTAATTATCTTTGTGCCCTACACAATAAAGGATATGCAATCATGTCTGCGAATAAATTACGCTCATTATTACTGCTTTCTGCTCTAGGACTGGGTATCGGGCAAAGCTACGCCGCCACCACCCTGAACGTCTGGATCCGTGCGAGCAACGACTCCAAAAATATCTACAAGCAAGAAGCCGAGAAGTTCGAAGAGAAGACCGGCATTAAGATTGAGTACTTCAATGCCACCACCGACTTCGAACAGCGGCTGGCGCGAGCCACGGCGGGTAATGCCTTACCGGATCTGATCTTCAACGATGCCGCTTCACTCGGCCAGTTTATTCAGCTTGGCATTGCCGACGAAATTGACCCGAAAGCCATCAGCGGCGGCGACCAGCTGTACCAGACCGCGTGGAACAGCACCCGCTATATCGACGGCAAATACTACGGCGTGCCAACCTCTGCGCAAACCTTCGCGCTGTTTGTGCGCAAAGACTGGCGCGAGAAGCTGGGTCTGCCGCTGCCAAAAAGCTGGGATGATATCCAGACGCTGGCCAAAGCCTTCACCACCCAGGACCCGGACGGCAACGGTAAAAACGACACCTACGGCTTTATCGTGCCTGCCTCTACCACCCGCGGCTACGCCAGCTGGTTTATGAGCAGCTTTATCTGGCAGGCGGGCGGTGATTTCGTCAAAGAGAACGGCGGCAAATTCAGCGCTTCGCTCGATACTCCAGAAGTGGCTCAGGCGATGACCTTTATGCGCACCATGATGTGCGAAAAAGTGACCCAGCCGGGGGCGATTAACGCCACCACCGCCGACGTTATCCCATCGTTCCGTTCCGGTCAGAGCGGCATGTTCTTCAGCGGCCCTTACCACATCGCGCTGTTTGATAAAGACCCAGGCAAAAACAACTTCGACATCGTGCCGGTTGTTGGGCCGAAAGGGGAAGCCACCCTCGCTGAAGGGACCACCGTCTTTATGATGAAGAGCAGCAAGCAGAAAGAGGCGGCGCAGAAATTTATCGAATTTATGATTTCACAGGAAGGCCAGGAGATCGGCATGGGTAAAGGCAGTCAGCATATTCCCGTGGTGCGTCTGCCGGTGAACAAAAACGTCGATGTCAAAGCCGTTTACCAGGACGCGCGCTGGGAAACCTTCGCCAGGCTGTATAACGAGCAGGGCCGCTATGTGCCGCAAATTCCAAACTGGACGCCGGTGCGTCAGGTGGCAGCCGACGGCTTCAACCGTATTTTCGCCGACTGTAATAGCAATATCAGCGCTGAGCTGAAGTCCATCGACGTGAAGGTCAACGCCGAGCTGGAAAAACAAAACGTGCTGGCTAAGTGAGAGGGAGTAAGTAATGACGCTGCATGAGACGAAGTCCGCGCCGCTAAAGCAAGCCGCTTCGCCTGACGCGACCGGCTGGCTGACGGCTAAACGCAAGCGGGCGCTGATTCCGTGGCTGTTCCTGGCACCCGCGCTGATTATTTTTAGCTGGTTTAAGTTCATCCCGATGATTCAGGGTTTGGTGATGAGCTTTTACAAGGTCAACTTTAATCAGCCGGACGAGTGGGTCGGGTTCGACAACTTTACCCGCGCCTTTGCTGACGTGGAACTGCACGCGGCGGTGGTGAATACGCTGCTGTACGTGGTGGTGACGATGTTTGCCGCCGCAATACTCGCGTTCTTCCTCGCCATGCTGCTGGAAGGCCCGGCGCGCCATCTGCGCTTTATTCGTACCGCGATTTTCTTACCGGCGGTAACCAGTGCGGCGATCGTCGCCGAGATGTGGCGCATTCTGTTCAACCCAACTCCGAACGGCGTGGTGAACCACATTCTCAGCTGGTTTGGCGTGGCGGATCAGGGGTTCCTTGCCAGCTCCGATCAGGCGCTGGGGGTCATCATGCTGCTGCATATCTGGAAAGCGGTGCCCTACAACATGGTGATTTTTATCGCCGGTCTGGCGGGTATCAGCCGTGACCTGTACGACGCCTCGAACGTTGATGGCGCCAACTGGTGGAACCGTCTGCGCTACGTGACGCTGCCTGGGATGATCCCGGCGCTGTCGGTGGTGTTGATGCTCTCCTTTATTCGTGGCTTCCGCGTGTTTGCCGAGGTGTATGCCACCACCGGCGGAGGGCCATCTAACGCCACGGAAATGGTCATGACCCATATCTATAAGCTGGGCTTTGAACAGTTTGACTACGGCTACGCCTCGGCGGTGTCGTTCCTGCTGTTCACCTTCACCGTTATCTTAACCATTTGTCATTTGACGCTGAAAAAACGTATCGCACGTTACTAAGGAGCCGTGATGTTGAGTAAACGTTGGGATACCGTTGGGCGCTGGTGCATCTACGCGCTGCTGCTGATTGTCTTCGTCGGACCGTTCTGGGGCATTGTGGCTACCGCCTTTAGCGGCGCGCCGGTCAAGCCGGGCGAACTGCTGGCCTGGCCGAATCAGTTCTCGTTTGAAAACTTCATCTTCGCGTGGATGGATATCGGCGTCTGGCAGTATCTGCTGAACTCCATTCTGGTGGTGTTCTTCGGCACCATCCTGCAGGTGTCGGTCAGCGCGCTGGCGGCCTATGCTCTGGCCCGTAAGAAGTTTCGCGGCGTGGCGCTGGTCAGCCTGGTGATTTTATCCACCATGATGCTGCCGGAAGAGGTTATCGCCATTCCGCTGTACATGATAATCAACTGGCGACTGCCGTTTATCGATGCGTCGCTGTACAACAGCTACCTCGGGATGATTTTACCGGTGGTGGGCTGGGCCTTCTCCATCTTCGTGCTGACCGAGTTTATGTCGGCCATTCCGAAAGAGCTGGAAGAAGCGGCGCGTATCGACGGAGCGAATGAGTGGCAGATCTTCTTCCACGTCATTCTGCCGCTGGTGAAACCAGCGCTGGGTACGGTAGTGACCTTCGGCTTCATTATGATTTGGGACCAGTACCTGCTGCCGCTGATTGTGGTGAACCAGGACAGCCTGAACACTATTCCGGTGATCCTCGGCACGCTGCGTACCGATGAGAGCATCACGCCGAACATCTTTATCGCCATTACGCTACTGGCGATGCTGCCAAGCATCATCGTCTATCTGGGTCTGCAAAAACATTTCAACCGCGGGATCATGTCCGGCGCGGTCAAAGGATAAGGGGTTACCGATGGGATCTGTTGTATTAAATAGCGTGCGCAAATCATACGGTGATGCTCACGTCATTAAAGATGTGTCGCTGACTATCCCTGACGGCGAGTTCTGCGTGCTGGTGGGGCCGAGCGGCTGCGGGAAATCGACGCTGCTGCGGATGATTGCCGGTCTGGAAGAGATTTCCGCCGGGGAAGTGCACATCAACGAACGTGATGTCACCGAGGTTGAACCGAAGCTGCGCGATATCGCCATGGTGTTCCAGAGCTATGCGCTCTATCCGCAGATGACGGTGCGCGAAAACATGGGCTTTGCGCTGAAGATGGCGCGGTTGCCGAAAACGGAAATCAAACAGAAAGTTGATGAAGCGGCGGCGCTGCTCGGGCTAGAGCCGCTGCTGGAGCGTCTGCCAAAAGATCTCTCCGGTGGTCAGCGTCAGCGCGTGGCGATGGGGCGCGCCATTGTACGTAAGCCGCAGGTATTCCTGTTCGATGAACCGCTGTCGAACCTCGACGCCAAGCTGCGTACCCAGGTGCGCGGTGAAATTCGCGAGCTGCACCGTCGTCTGAAAACCACCTCGGTGTACGTCACCCACGACCAGATTGAAGCGATGACCATGGGGCAGATGATCGTGGTCCTGCGAGACGGGCGCATTGAGCAGGCGGGCACGCCGCTGGAGCTGTACGACCAGCCGGCCAACCTGTTCGTTGCCGGGTTTATCGGCTCGCCGGAAATTAACCAGTTGAAGGGGGAGGTGGTGCTCAGCGGAAATAGCACCAGCCTGCGCCTGAAAGATGGATCGCTGCTGGCGCTGCCGGTAGGGCTACAGGTGACCGACGGCCAGCAGGTGGTCTACGCCATTCGCCCGGAACAGGTCAACGTGGTACACGAAGCCCGCGACGATGCGCTGGCGGCGAAGGTCACGGCGGTGGAGAACACCGGTTCGGATATGCAGCTGTTCTGCGATACCGGCGGTGGGGCATTTACCTCGGTGTTTAAGCAGCGTCTGGCGGTGAAAGAGGGTGACACTATCTGGCTGCAGCCGAAGCTCTCCGGCGTGCATCTGTTCGATGCGCAAAGCGGTCTGCGCATAGCGTGCCTGGAGGGTCAATAAGGTGGCGATGAAGCTGTACACCCTTGATGAAACCTGTCTGGAAAACGCCCGCGCGGGCCTGAAGCAGCCGTTCTCACCGCTGCAGCTGGCCCTGAGCAAGCTGGTGGCTGAGGCGGATATGCTTAAGCGCGAGCCGCCGGAAAGCGTAGTGCACAAGAAACTACGCCCGGCGAGCGGCGACGCGCACGATTACTACAGCCTGGGCACCTACTGGTGGCCCAACCCGCGGCGGCCCAACGGGCTGCCCTACATTCGCCGCGACGGGCATATCAACCCGCAGTGCGAAAATAACGATACCGACACTTCGCGCATTATCCGCATGTGCGAGCGCTGCCTGACGCTGGGGCTGGCATGGTACTTCACCGGTCAGCGCCAGTACGCGCAGGCGGCAGCGGTGCAGATCCGCTGTTGGTTCCTCGATGGCGACACGCGCATGAACCCGCATCTGAACTACGGCCAGGCGATCCCCGGCGTGGTCTCCGGGCGCGGAACCGGGCTTATCGACACCCGCCTGCTGTGGATGGTGGTCGATACTATCGGGTTGATTAACACCGCCAGCGTGCTGGATACCGACGATATCATCGGCCTGCACCAGTGGTTCCGCGATTTTAACCACTGGATGTACTACAGCGATATCGGCCACTCCGAATACGTCTGGCACAATAACCACGGCACCTGGTACGACGCCCAGCGCGCAGTCAATGCGCTGTTCTACGGCGATAAGGGGCTGGTGGCGCGGATTATTGAGCAGGGGATCACCCAGCGTATGGCGGCGCAGATTGATCAGGACGGCAAACAGACGATGGAGCTGGAGCGTACCATTCCGTTCCACTACTCGCTGTTCAACCTTGAGGCGCATTTGCTGCTCAACCGTTACGCCGAGCACGTCGAGTTCGATCGCTGGAACCACATTCGCGACGGACGCGGAGTGAAGCAGGGGATTGATTACCTGGTGCCGTTTATCCGCGAACCGGATCTGTGGCCGTATAGCGATTTGCAGGGCATTGTCTGGGATAGCGCGCTGCGGGTGCTGCTGCAGACGCAGCGTGGTTATGCGAAGCAGTCGCTGAGCTATCGGGACGTGCTGAAGTGCTTGCCGCAGGAGACGCTGCAGTTAAAAGAGCAGCTGATGTGGTGTCCGGGATTGTAGAAGAGCGTCCCCCGGCGGCGCTGCGCTTGGCCGGGCTACCCAACATGTAGCCCGGACGAGGCGCCTGCGCCGACTCCGGGAAGGCACAATTTACCGATTTACACCGCGGCGATAATCTTAATCTCAACCTTATATTTCGGGTTCATCAGCTTCGCCTGCACGGTGCAACGCACCGGCGCGTGACCGGCGACTACCCACGCATCCCACGCTTTGTTCATGGCGGCGAAATCGTCGCCGTCCGGCAGGAAAATGGTGGCGTCGAGAATGCGCGACTTATTGCTGCCCTGTTTTTCCAGCACCGCATCAATCTGCGCCAGCGTATTTGCCGTTTGCTCAAACGCATCGGCGTCCAGGTTTGCCGGTACGCCAGTGTAGTACAGCGTATTGTTATGAATAACGACATCAGACCAACGGGCTTCGGCATCAATACGTACAATTGTCATTTCATTTTCCTTTTAACATCACGTAAACGCGCTAAGACTGCCACATTGTCGACGCCGCGTCACGACTTCGGCTGGCATAAGCGGGGTTCGCCTGACATATACACGTCATACTTCAAGCTGCATGTGCGTTGGCTGCGTTCATTCACCCCAGTCACGTACTTATGTACGCTCCTGGGGATTCACTCTCTTGCCGCCTTCCTGCAACTCGAATTATTTAGTGTATAATCACTGGGAATTTTTCCAGGGGGTAACGTGACGGACGATTTTGCAGAAGATGGCCAGCTTGCGCAGGCGATAACCGGCTTTAAACCGCGTGAACCGCAGCGTCAGATGGCGCACGCCGTCGCGAAGGCGATTGATAACGGCCAGCCGCTGGTGGTGGAAGCGGGGACTGGGACCGGGAAAACCTACGCCTACCTGGCGCCCGCGCTGCGCTCCGGGAAAAAAACCATTATCTCTACCGGCTCTAAGGCATTGCAGGATCAGCTCTACAGCCGCGACCTGCCGACCGTCGCCACCGCGCTGACCTTTACCGGCAAGCTGGCACTGCTGAAAGGGCGCTCAAACTACCTTTGCCTCGAACGTTTAGAGCAGCAGGCGATGGCGGGCGGCGACCTGCCGGTGCAAACCATCAGCGACGTCATTTTGCTGCGCAGCTGGGCTAACCAGACCGTAGACGGTGACATCAGCACCTGCGTTAGCGTGGCGGAAGATTCCCAGGCCTGGCCGCTGGTCACCAGCACCAACGATAACTGTCTGGGCAGCGACTGCCCGCAGTATCAGGACTGCTTCGTGGTGAAGGCGCGTAAGAAGGCGATGGATGCCGACGTGGTGGTCGTCAACCATCACCTGTTCCTTGCCGACATGGTGGTGAAAGAGAGCGGCTTTGGCGAGCTTATTCCCGAGGCCGACGTGATGATCTTCGATGAAGCCCATCAGCTGCCGGATATCGCCAGCCAGTACTTTGGTCAGTCGCTCTCCAGCCGCCAGTTGCTGGACCTTGCCAAAGACGTGGTCATTGCCTATCGCACCGAACTGAAAGATACCCAGCAACTGCAAAAGTGCGCCGACCGTCTGGCGCAGGCCACCCAGGATTTCCGCCTGCAGGTGGGCGACCCCGGCTACCGTGGCAACCTGCGTGAACTGCTGGCGGAAACTGCCGTGCAGCGCTCGCTGCTGCTGCTCGATGATGCTCTGGAACTCTGCTACGACGTGGCGAAGCTGTCGCTTGGCCGCTCTGCTTTGCTGGATGCCGCTTTCGAACGCGCAACCCTGTATCGCGCGCGCTTAAAGCGCCTTAAAGAGATCAACAAGCCTGGTTACAGCTACTGGTATGAATGCAACTCGCGCCACTTTACCCTGGCACTGACGCCGCTCACCGTGGCGGACAAATTCAAAGAGGTGATGGCGGCCAAACCGGGCAGCTGGATCTTTACCTCCGCGACGCTGTCGGTCAACGACGACCTGCACCACTTTACCGAACGCCTCGGCATTGAAGCGGCGGAATCGCTGCTGCTGCCAAGCCCGTTTGACTACGCCACCCAGGCGCTGTTGTGCGTGCCGCGCAACCTGCCGTTGCCGAATCAGCCGGGGGCCGCACGCCACCTGGCGGCGATGCTGAAACCGCTGATTGAGGCTAACGACGGGCGCTGCTTTATGCTCTGCACCTCACACGCCATGATGCGCGACCTCGCCGAACAGTTCCGCGCCACCATGACGCTGCCGGTACTGCTACAGGGGGAGACCAGCAAAGGCCAGCTGCTTCAGCAATTTGTTAGCGCTGGTAACGCTCTGTTGGTGGCGACCAGCAGCTTCTGGGAAGGGGTCGACGTGCGCGGCGATGCGCTGTCATTGGTGATCATCGACAAACTGCCGTTCACCTCACCGGATGACCCGCTGCTGAAAGCGCGCATGGAAGACTGCCGACTGCGCGGCGGCGATCCGTTTGAAGAGGTACAACTGCCGGATGCGGTGATTACCCTCAAGCAGGGCGTTGGCCGACTGATTCGTGACGTTGACGATCGCGGGGTGCTGGTGATTTGCGACAACCGCCTGGTGATGCGCCCCTACGGCGCGACCTTCCTCGCCAGCCTGCCGCCGGCACCGCGCACCCGTGATATTCGACGGGCGACGCGTTTCCTGGCGCTGTCATCAACGCGGTAATACAGAGCAAAGTGTGATAAGATGCGCGCCATTTTGTTGATCGAGAGCGCGACTAACCATGCGAATTCTGGCTATCGATACTGCCACGGAAGCCTGCTCGGCTGCTCTGTGGAATGATGGCAACACCAGTGCCCACTTCGAGCTTTGTCCTCGGGAACACACCCAACGTATCCTGCCTATCGTGCAGGATATCCTCACTCAAGGCGGCGTAAGCCTGACCGACCTCGACGCGCTGGCGTTCGGCCGTGGGCCGGGCAGCTTCACCGGCGTGCGTATCGGTATTGGGATCGCACAAGGGTTGGCGCTGGGCGCAGAACTGCCGATGATCGGCGTATCGACCCTCGCCACCATGGCGCAGGGCGCCTGGCGTAAGCAGGGCGCTACCCGCGTGCTGGCGGCTATCGACGCCCGTATGGGTGAAGTTTACTGGGCTGAATATCAGCGTGATGAAAACGGTATCTGGCACGGCGAAGAGAGCGAAGCGGTGCTGAAACCGGAAGCGGTGCAACAGCGTCTGGCTGAACTCAGCGGTGAATGGGCGACCGTGGGCACCGGTTGGGCCGCATGGCCTGATATGGCACAGGGCGCGAACGCCACGCTGGTCGATGGCAACGTAACGTTACCAGAAGCCGAAGACATGCTGCCGATCGCTTGCGCCATGCTGGAGCAGGGCAAAACCGTCGCCGTGGATAAAGCGGAACCGGTTTATTTGCGTAACAATGTTGCGTGGAAGAAACTTCCTGGCCGCGAATGAATCTCAGTAGGTAGAGAGCGTAAAAATCAGGAGCAGCATCATGGCAGGTAAAAGTTTTCTCATTCGTGGAGCCGCCGTTGGGCTTATCGCCTTCGCGTTAAGCGGCTGCGTCAGCGTGCCGGATGCCATTCAGGGTAGTAGCCCAACGCCGCAGCAGGATCTGGTGCGGGTCATGGCGGCACCGCAGTTGTACGTAGGGCAGGAGGCTCGCTTTGGCGGCACCGTCGTCGGCATTGAAAATCAGCAGGGGAACACCCGTCTGGAAATCGCCACCGTCCCGCTTGATAGCGGCGCGCGCCCGATTCTGGGTGAAGCCTCGCGCGGACGTATCTATGCCGAGGTGAACGGTTTCCTTGACCCGGTTGACTTCCGTGGTCAACTCGTCACCGTGGTGGGGCCAATTGTTGGCGCAGTGGAAGGCAAAGTCGGCACTACCAAATATAACTTCCTGCAGATGAAAGTGACGGGTTACAAACGCTGGCATGTGGCTCAGCAGGTGGTTATGCCGCCGCAGCCTATCGACCCGTGGATGTTTGGTCCGCGCCCCTGGAATTACGGTTACGGCGGCTGGGGATGGTATAACAGCGGCCCCGCTGAAGTCCGGAACGTCGTAACTGAATAAGATCTGATGTAAAGCAGACAAAAAAGAAACAGCGGCTAGCCCGCTGTTTCTTCGTTGTAATGGATATAAAAAAAATAAAGAGTGACGCGCTTCGCAACCTTAATTCTGATTAATTCTTAAACTGGTACGCTGAGTTAATATAATGTTAATGAAAGTTTACCATTTGGGGTTGCGATGACGACGAATACGTATTTTAGAGGTGATGCTTTGAAAAAGGTTTGGCTCAACCGTTATCCTGCTGACGTCCCGGCAGAGATCAATCCTGACCGTTATCAATCCCTGGTGGAACTGTTCGAACACTCGGCAACGCGCTTTGCCGACCAGCCTGGCTTCGTCAACATGGGCGAAGTCATGACCTTCCGTAAGCTCGAAGAGCGCAGCCGCGCCTTTGCCGCTTATCTCCAGCACGGGCTGGGGCTCAAGCAGGGCGACCGCGTCGCGCTGATGATGCCTAACCTGCTGCAATACCCGGTCGCCCTGTTTGGCATTCTGCGTGCCGGGATGATCGTGGTGAACGTTAACCCGTTGTACACCCCGCGCGAGCTGGAACATCAGCTGAACGACAGCGGCGCGCAGGCGATTGTTATCGTCTCCAACTTTGCCCATACCCTGGAAAAAGTGGTCGACAAAACCTCGGTTAAACACGTGATCCTGACCCGCATGGGCGACCAGCTCTCCACGGCGAAAGGCACGCTGGTTAACTTCGTGGTCAAATACATCAAACGACTGGTGCCGAAATATCATCTGCCGGACGCCATTTCGTTCCGCAGCGCGCTGCATAACGGCTATCGCCTGCAGTACGTGAAGCCGGAAGTGAAGGCAGACGATATCGCCTTCCTGCAGTACACCGGGGGGACTACCGGCGTGGCGAAAGGGGCGATGCTGACTCACCGTAATATGCTGGCGAACCTCGAGCAGGTGAAAGCGACCTACGGGCCGCTGCTGCACGAAGGCAAAGAAGTGGTTATTACCGCGTTGCCGCTGTACCACATTTTTGCGCTGACCATGAACTGCCTGCTGTTTATCGAACTAGGCGGTAAAAATATCCTGATCACCAACCCGCGTGATATTCCGGGGCTGGTAAAAGAACTGGCGAAATACCCGTTCACCGCCATGACCGGGGTGAATACCCTGTTTAACGCGCTGCTGAACAATAAAGAGTTCCAGCAGCTGGATTTCTCAACCCTGCATCTCTCCGCAGGCGGTGGGATGCCGGTGAACCACGCGGTGGCGGAACGCTGGGTGAAGCTGACCGGGCAGTATCTGCTGGAAGGCTATGGCCTGACCGAATGCGCGCCGCTGGTGAGCGTGAACCCGCACGATATCGACTACCACAGCGGCAGCATTGGCCTGCCGGTGCCGTTGACCGACGTGAAGCTGGTGGATGACGACGATAACGAAGTGCCAGCCGGCCAGCCGGGTGAACTGTGTGTGAAAGGCCCGCAGGTGATGGAAGGCTACTGGCAGCGTCCTGATGCCACCGACGAAATCATCAAAGACGGCTGGCTGCACACCGGCGATATCGCGGTAATGGATGAAGAGGGCTTCCTGCGCATCGTCGACCGTAAAAAAGATATGATTCTGGTCTCCGGCTTCAACGTGTATCCGAACGAAATTGAAGACGTGGTGATGCAGCACACCGGCGTGCTGGAAGTGGCCGCCGTGGGCGTGCCGTCCGGCAACAGCGGTGAAGCGGTGAAAATTTTTGTGGTCAAGAAGGATGAAAGCCTCACTGAAGAGGCGTTGATTACCTTCTGCCGCCGCCAGCTTACCGGCTATAAAGTGCCGAAACTAGTTGAATTTCGTCAGGAATTACCGAAGTCGAACGTCGGTAAAATTTTAAGACGAGAATTACGTGACGAAGCCCGTGCCAAAGTGGACAATAAGGGATAAGTCACGAGTCATGATGCCAAACGCCAGCTCTGCTGGCGTTTTTTTTGGCGCTATCTAAGAGAGTACGATTTGAACTATCAGATGATCACTACCAACGATGAACTCAGCACCCTGTGCGATGCGGTTCGTCAGACCACCGCCGTGGCGCTGGACACCGAGTTTGTTCGCACCCGCACCTATTACCCGCAGCTGGGGCTGATTCAGCTTTTCGACGGCGAGCGTACGGCGCTGATTGATCCTCTGAATATTTCCGACTGGTCGCCGCTGCAGGCGATTCTGCAAGAACGCAACATTACCAAGTTCCTGCACGCAGGTAGCGAAGATCTGGAAGTGTTCATGAACACCTTCGGTTCAATGCCGCAGCCGCTTATTGATACCCAGGTGCTGGCGGCGTTCTGCGGTCGCCCGATGTCCTGGGGCTTCGCGCCAATGGTCGCTGAGTATTCTGGCGTTGAGCTGGATAAGAGCGAATCCCGTACCGATTGGCTGGCTCGCCCATTGACGGCACGCCAGTGCGATTATGCGGCAGCGGATGTCTGGTACTTGCTGCCTATCGCCCACAAGCTGATGGCGGAAACCGAACAGGCCGGGCGACTGGAGTGGGCGCTCAATGAGTGTCAACTGATGCAGCAGCGCCGTCAGGAAGTCACCGACCCGGCGGACGCCTGGCGCGATATCACCAACGCCTGGCAGCTGCGTACGCGCCAGCTGGCATGCCTGCAGCTGCTCGCCGACTGGCGGCTGCGCAAAGCGCGCGAGCGTGACCTGGCGGTGAACTTTGTGGTGCGTGAAGAGCATCTGTGGAGCGTGGCACGCTATATGCCGGGCAGCCTCGGCGAGCTGGACAGCCTGGGGCTTTCCGGCAGCGAAATTCGTTTCCACGGCAAAACGCTGATTAGCCTGGTGGAAAAAGCGCAGGCGCTGCCGGATGACGCGTTGCCGGAACCGCTGTTGAACCTGATGGATATGCCGGGCTACCGCAAAGCATTTAAAGAGATTAAGGCGCTGGTGCAGGAAGTGGGGCAGGCGAATGACGTCAGTCCTGAAATGCTGGCATCCCGTCGTCAGATTAACCAGCTGCTGAACTGGCACTGGCAGCTGAAACCGCGCACCACGGCACCTGAGATGATCTCCGGCTGGCGCGGTGAGCTGCTTTCCGCTGCGCTAGACAAATTATTAACAGCGTACCCGCGTTAAGTCTTGCGCTAATCCCGGGCGAGCGAATGCGACCTCGGGAAAGCTCTAAACGCCAGACACAAAAAAAGCGCTATCACTAGCGCCTTTTTTTACACCACCGACAGTCAGGATTTTGACTCTTCTGCTTCCGGCAGCGTGACGTTGAGTTCCAGAATCGAAATATCCCCGTCTTTTTGCTCTAACTGCACCGTGACCATTTCTGGGTCAATCTGCACATACCTGCAAATCACTTCCAGAATATCCTTCCTTAACTGCGGCAGATAGTGCGGTTCTGCGTCACTGCGGCGGCGTTCCGCGACAATGATCTGCAGGCGTTCTTTAGCAATGTTGGCGGTATTCTTTTTCCGTGAGAGAAAAAAGTCGAGTAATGCCATGATTTATCCTCCGAACAGGCGTTTGAGGAAACCTTTCTTCTCTTCTTCAATGAAGCGGAAAGGACGTTCTTCTCCCAACAGACGATCGACGGTGTCGGCGTAGGCTTTGCCTGCGTCAGACACGGTATCCAGAATCACCGGCTCGCCCTGGTTAGAGGCGCGCAGCACTGACTGATCTTCTGGAATTACACCGACCAGTTTGATGCGCAGGATCTCCAGCACATCTTCCATGCTCAGCATATCGCCTTTGCTCACGCGGCCTGGGTTATAGCGCGTCAGCAGCAGGTGTTCTTTAATCGGTTCTTCACCATTTTCGGCGCGGCGAGATTTCGACGCCAGAATGCCCAGAATACGGTCGGAGTCACGAACGGACGACACTTCCGGGTTAGTGGTGATGATCGCTTCATCAGCGAAATAGAGCGCCATCAGCGCGCCGGTTTCAATACCGGCAGGGGAGTCGCAGACCACGAAGTCGAATTCCATCTTCTTCAGTTCGTCGAGCACTTTCTCGACGCCTTCGCGGGTCAACGCATCTTTATCACGGGTCTGAGACGCAGGCAGGATAAAGAGATTCTCGGTACGCTTATCTTTGATTAACGCCTGGTTCAGCGTGGCGTCGCCCTGAATAACGTTAACAAAATCATAGACTACACGACGTTCGCAGCCCATGATCAGGTCAAGGTTACGCAGACCGATATCAAAATCGATAACGACCGTTTTCTTTCCCTTCTGCGCCAAACCAGTTGCGATGGCCGCGCTGGAGGTGGTCTTGCCCACGCCCCCTTTACCTGAAGTCACAACAATAATGCGTGCCATAGAAATTCCTTGTTAAAAAGGGATTAATTTAACGGTTGAATAGTCAAAGCGCTGTTGTCCAAACGCAGACGCGCCGCTTTGCCATAAAATTCGGCTGGGATCTGATCGCTCAGCCAATATTCCCCGGCAATGGAGACCAGCTCCGCCGCCAGGTGGGTACAAAATACTTGTGCTTCCCGGTCTCCGCCGGCACCGGCGAGAACGCGTCCACGCATCATGCCGTAAACGTGAATATTCCCATCGGCAATCAGCTCCGCGCCCGCGCTAACGTGGCTTGTCACAATCAGATCACAGTTTGGTGCATAAATGCGCTGACCGGAACGTACTGGCGTATCAATCATTCGCGTTTTTGTGATCGGACTAACAATTGGTTCGGGTTCTACGGGTTTTGGCTGTTCTACGGGGGCCGGGCGGGTAACTTTTTCTTTACCTTCAGTCAGTAAAGGAAGGCCGGATTGGTCGATGGCCGCCTTAAACTGCGGGTTTTTACAACCGCTGACGCCGACAATGCGTAAACCCACTGACATAATGGCCTGCTGAATCGCACGCCACTGGGTGAATTCTTCAAGGTTACCGACGTTGACAACCACCGGGGCATGACGGAAAAAGGCCGGAGCCTGGGCGACTTTGTCTTCCAACGCCTGACGAATAACCTCGGGCTTTGCATCATGCAAATGAACCACAGATAGGGTGAAGCTGCTGCCTTTTAGTTCGATTGGCGTGTTTGACATCCTGGCCTTACTCAATTTGCTATTTATCGCCGCGCTAAGCGCAGTGATATTCCGAAGACTATCAGTCATGTTATAGTCACATATATATTCAAGCAAGTAACCACTGTCCTAATTCCGAGTATAAAGTATGTTTTGTGTGATTTATCGTAGTTCTAAACGTGATCAAACCTATTTGTATGTCGAAAAAAAAGACGATTTCTCCCGTGTGCCTCAGGAACTGATGCAGGGCTTCGGTCAGCCGCAGTTAGCCATGCTGCTGCCGCTTGATGGACGTAAGAAAACCGTCAATGCCGATCTGGAAAAAGTAAAACAGGCGCTAAAAGAGCAGGGTTATTATTTACAGATCCCGCCACCGCCTGAAAATTTGTTAAAACAGCATTTGGCTGAGTCGCAAAATAAGAGCGAGTAACCGCTTCGCTTCCGGCCAAAATGCGTCCATGGTTGAACAACGAGTAAGGGAAAAGCATGTATCAGCATCATAACTGGCAGGGTGCTCTGCTGGATTACCCGGTAAGCAAAGTTGTCTGTGTTGGCAGTAATTATGCAAAACATATCCAGGAAATGGGCAGCTCAACGCCGGAAGAACCCGTCCTCTTTATCAAGCCGGAAACGGCGCTGTGCGACCTGCGCCAGCCGCTGATCCTGCCGCAGGGCCTTGGCTCTGTGCATCATGAAGTCGAACTGGCGGTACTGATTGGCAGCACACTGCGTCAGGCAACCGAAGACCACGTGCTGCAGGCCATTGCTGGCTACGGCGTGGCGCTGGACCTCACTCTGCGCGACATTCAGGGGAAGATGAAGAAGGCCGGTCAGCCGTGGGAAAAAGCCAAAGGCTTTGATAACGCCTGCCCGATCTCCGGCTTCATTCCTGCTTCCGCCTTTGAGGGCGACCCGCAGAATATTTCGCTGGGGCTGACCATCAACGGCGAAGTGCGCCAGCAGGGCAGTACGTCTGACATGATCCACAAGATTGTGCCGCTGATTGCCTATATGAGCCGCTTCTTTACCCTGAAACCGGGTGACGTTGTGCTGACCGGCACGCCGGAAGGCGTTGGCCCGCTGCACGCGGGTGATGAGCTTGAGGTGCAGTTTAACGGACTGTCTCTGACCACCCGCGTACTGTAAGCCCTCCTTGCCGCCCCATTCGGGCGGCAAAACTTGCATCCCTGTGCCAGACTGGTTATAAGAAGCACCCTGATTTTTGATGTGGACATCCTGATGAGCGAATTACCTTTCTGGCAGAGCAAAACCCTTGATGAAATGACCGATGCGCAATGGGAGTCGCTGTGCGATGGTTGTGGGCAGTGCTGCCTGCACAAGCTGATGGATGACGACACCGACGAAATCTACTTCACCAACGTGGCCTGTCGTCAGCTCAACATCAAAACCTGCCAGTGCCGTAACTACGAACGCCGCTTCGAGTACGAACCGGACTGCATCAAGCTGACCCGCGACAATCTGCCAACCTTCGAATGGTTGCCGCATACCTGCGCCTATCGCCTACTAGCGGAAGGGCAACCGCTGCCGCAGTGGCACCCGCTTATCACCGGTTCTAAAGCGGCGATGCACGGTGAGCGCATTTCCGTACGCCATATTGCGGTAAAAGAATCAGAAGTACATGACTGGCAGGACCATATCTTAAATAAGCCTGATTGGGCTAAATAAACCGCAATTTGCGGAACCATTCACTATTTTTATATTTCCTGCCTTAAATCCCTACGAAATTCTTATACCGGGCCGATAGAGACTAAAAGCGATTCGGTATAAGGACGCGTATGCGTAATCCAATAAAGCTGTTAATGCTGGCGTTGATTATTAATCTGAGCGGCTGGAGCCTGCTGTTTGCGGTGGGGTATGGGATATGGTCGTGGGTAGGATAGCTTGCCAGCCGCCTGCGCAAGGCCGCTGGCAAGGTAGTGATTAGCGGCCGAACAGGTCGCGTCTTTTCGGTTTGAACGGTTGGGCAATCAGCACCAGCAGTGCCACAATCAGATAGGCGGCAAAAATGCCGACCAGCCACTGTGGCATCTCCAGAGATAAGAATTCCCACTGACGAACAGAGCAATCACCTGATGCGACAAACACCTGCGGCAGCCACTTATCAAGCGGCAGCCAGCTTGGGAAGCGCGCCATAAAATCACAGGTCATAAACGGCGACGGGTGCAGCTGAATCATGGTGTGTTCCCAGGCTAACTGCAGGCCGCGGAAGGCGCTGTACAGCCAGATAAGCAGGGCCACATAGCGCAGCGGACTCTTCGGCGCGATAGCGCCGACTAAGCCTGCACCCATAATCCCGAATAGCGCACAGCGCTCGTAAATACAGAGAACGCACGGCTTTAATAGCATCACGTGCTGGAACCATAATGCCACTAACTCAAGCGCAAAAGCGGTTAACGCCATTAATAACCAGGCACTGCGGCCACGTGAGCTCTGGTTTAAATATCGCAACATAAACATTTCCCTGGAACGTGCTTTGAAAGCGCAGTGTAAACGAAAACGATAGCCGTGCCATCGGGTGATACGCAATTATTCGTAAATAGCGATTCAACGCTCGAACAAAAGTTGTCGGCATTGAATCGCTGAGTCGTTATTCATCGCTATTGAGGTAAAACTAATAGCCCATTATTCATCATCCAGTCTATCGCCGGCTGCAGCGTAAACTCGACGCACAGCAGGCCGATAAGCGTCAGAACTAGCGTATAGGGCAGCGCCATCCATACCATTCTCCCGTAGGAGAGGCGAATCAGCGGCGCCAGCGCCGAGGTGAGCAGGAACAGGAAGGCCGCCTGGCCGTTTGGCGTCGCCACCGACGGCAGGTTGGTACCGGTGTTGATGGCTACCGCCAGCAGTTCAAACTGCGGCAGGCTGATAGCCCCGTTATCCAGCGCGGCTTTCGCTTCGTTGATATAAACGGTGCCGACAAACACGTTATCGGAGATGGACGACAGCACGCCGTTAAAGATGTAGAACAGCGAACGTTGAGCGTGCGGTGACGCTTGCAGAACGAAGTCGATAATGGGCGCAAAGAGATGCTGATCGATAATCACCGCCACCACGGCAAAGAAGACCGTAAGCAGGGCGGTAAACGGCAGCGCTTCGGTAAACGCTTTGCCAATGGCATGTTCGTCGGTGATGCCGGTAAATGCGGTAGCGAAGATAATCACCGACAGGCCGATCAGCCCCACCTCTGCCAGGTGCAGCGCCAGCGCCAGCACCAGCCAGACGCCGATGATGCCCTGGACAATCAGTCGCATTTTCTCCTGTGGCGTACGCTGCTGGCGACTGCGCTCGTCGAAATCGTGCAGAATTTTACGCACCGGGTCGGGCAGTTCAGCGCCGTAGCCGAAGACTTTGTACTTCTCGAGTAGCCAACAGGTCAGCAGGCCGCAGATAAACACCGGTACGGTGACCGGCGACATGCGCAGGAAGAACTCGCCGAAATGCCAGCCGGCGACTTTAGCAATAATCAGGTTCTGCGGTTCGCCGACCATCGTCATCACGCCGCCGAGCGCGGTTCCGACGCCGGCGTGCATCATCAGGCTGCGCAGGAAGGCACGGAACTGCTCCAGCACCACGCGGTTGTGTTTGTCGATATGGCTATCGTCGAGCAGATCGTCATCGTCAGGGCGCGACGACACCACCCGATGATAGATGCTGTAAAAGCCTACCGCGACGCTGATAATTACGGCCACTACCGTCAGCGCATCAAGGAACGCCGATAGGAAGGCGGCGGCCACGCAGAATGCTATTGATAAAAGCCGTTTGCTGCGGATGGTGAGCAGAAGCCGAGTGAAGATAAACAGCAATAGCTGCTTCATAAAGTAGATGCCCGCGACCATAAAGATCAGCAGCAGCAGCACTTCGAGGTTGGCAGCTATCTCATCGCGCACGTGCGCGGGTGAGGTCATGCCGATCAGTACTGACTCAATCGCCAGCAGCCCGCCGGGAATCAGCGGATAGCACTTCAGCGCCATCGCCAGGGTGAAGATAAACTCCACGACCAATAGCCATCCGGCGACAAAGGGATGAATTAAAAACACCAGCGGATTGATGATTAAGAAAATAATCAGCAGCAGCTTGTACCAGTCTGGTGACTGGCCAAGAAAGTTACGCCACAGCGCACGACCGTAAGAGATTTCCATGACAACCGTCTTCCTCCTGAAAAGATGTCATTTTTTACCATTAAATCAACGACACTGCCAGACATAGGCTGTCTGGCGGGGTTTTATGGGCAAAAAGAAATGTGAAAAATGAAACGCCGATCCCTTTTTAATTCGTTGGCCATGCTATCTGCTCTATGTTGCCTCTGGTATGATGAGTCTAATTGCAACGCTGTGTAATGGAATTATTACTATGGTCATTAAGGCGCAAAGCCCGGCGGGTTTCGCTGAAGAGTATATTGTTGAAAGTATCTGGAATAATCGCTTCCCTCCTGGGTCTATTCTTCCCGCTGAACGTGAACTCTCGGAATTAATTGGTGTGACCCGCACGACCTTACGTGAAGTGTTGCAGCGTCTGGCGCGCGATGGATGGTTAACTATCCAGCACGGTAAGCCGACGAAAGTGAATAACTTCTGGGAAACGTCCGGCCTCAATATTCTGGAAACGCTGGCGCGTCTCGATCACGATAGCGTACCGCAGCTGATTGATAATCTGCTGTCCGTGCGTACCAATATCGCGACCATCTACATCCGTACCGCTTTCCGTCAGCACCCTGAAAAATCGCTGGAAGTGCTTGCCAAAACGCGCGAAGTGGAAGATTATGCCGATGCCTTTGCCGAACTGGACTACGGCGTGTTCCGTGGCCTGGCATTTGCTTCCGGTAACCCTATCTATGGGCTGATCCTCAACGGCATGAAAGGTCTGTACACCCGCCTGGGCCGTCATTACTTCTCCAGCCCGGAAGCTCGTAGCCTGGCGCTAGGTTTCTATCATGAGCTGGCGAAGCTGTGTGAAGAGGGCGCGCACGATAAGGTGTATGAGACGGTACGTCGTTACGGTCATGATAGCGGTGAGATCTGGCATCGGATGCAGAAGACGTTGCCTGGGGATTTGGCTATCCATAGCCGCTAGTCAGCGCGCGAGTTTCGTTCCCTGTAGGCCGGATAAGTGAAGCGCCATCCGGCCTATATCTGAAAGGGAAAGTAATCCCGGAGTCGGCGCTTCGCACCTCGTCCGGGCTACAATATTAGGTTACAGCGCATTTGGCCGCGGTGGGCAGCGCTCCAGCAACTCCACGCTGCCGTCCGCATTTTGCTGCTCCAGATGCACATCAAACCCCCACAAACGATGCACATGCTTGAGCACCTCACGACGCCCTTTATCGAGCGGCGCGCGGTTATGCGGCACGTAGCGCAGCGTTAGCGAACGGTCGCCGCGCAGATCCACGTTCCACACCTGAATATTCGGCTCCAGATTACTAAGGTTGTACTGGGACGAAAGCTGCGAACGAATCTCCCGATACCCCTCCTCATTATGAATCGCCGAAATCTCCAGATAGTTATTACGGTCGTCATCCAGCACCGTGAACAGGCGGAAATCACGCATGATTTTCGGTGACAGGAACTGGCTGATAAAGCTCTCGTCTTTAAAATCACGCATCGCGAAGTGCAGGGTCGTGAGCCAGTCCGAGCCCGCGATGTCCGGGAACCAATACTTATCTTCGTCCGTTGGGTTCTGACAGATACGCTTAATATCCTGGAACATGGCGAAGCCCAGCGCATACGGGTTAATGCCGCTGTACCACGGGCTGTTGTAAGGCGGCTGGTACACCACGTTGGTGTGGCTGTGCAGGAATTCGAGCATAAAGCGCTCGGTCACTTTCCCCTCATCGTAAAGATGGTTGAGGATGGTGTAGTGCCAGAAGGTCGCCCAGCCTTCGTTCATCACCTGGGTCTGCTTTTGCGGATAAAAATACTGGCTGACCTTGCGCACAATGCGCAGGATCTCGCGCTGCCACGACTCCAGCAGCGGTGCATTTTTCTCCATAAAGTAGAGCAGGTTTTCCTGCGGCTCAGACGGATAGCGGTGAGCCGACTCGACGGCTTTCTCTTCATCCCGCTTCGGCAGGGTGCGCCACAGCATATTCACCTGGCTTTGCAGGTATTCTTCACGGCTCTTCTGCCGCGCTTTCTCTTCCTGCATGGAGATCTTCGATGGCCGTTTGTAGCGGTCCACCCCGTAGTTCATCAGCGCGTGACAGGAGTCGAGCAGGCGCTCTACCTCGTCCACGCCATAGCGCTCTTCACAGTCGGCAATGTATTTGCGGGCGAACAGTAGGTAGTCGACGATGGAGCTGGCATCGGTCCAGCTACGGAACAGATAGTTGTTTTTAAAGAAGGAGTTGTGGCCGTAGCAGGCGTGCGCCATGACCAGCGCCTGCATGGTGACGGTGTTCTCTTCCATCAGGTAGGCGATACATGGGTTGGAGTTGATCACTATCTCGTAGGCCAGCCCCTGCTGCCCGTGCTTGTAGCCGCGCTCGGTCTCAATAAATTTTTTGCCAAAGGACCAGTGCGTGTAGTTAATCGGCATCCCGACGCTGGAGTACGCATCCATCATCTGCTCGGAGGTGATGACTTCAATCTGGTGCGGGTAGGTGTCTAAACGGTACAGCTTCGCCACCCGGTCGATCTCTGCCAGGTAGGTTTCGAGCAGCGGAAACGTCCAATCGGGTCCATCGCTCAGACGAGTGGTGTCCTTATTCATCGAGTCAATCGTAGCCATTAGCGCGCCCTCATTGTTGGCGACTCTCTCTGTCTGGAGAGCCTCTCTTCAAGAATAGAACACCGCAGAAATTCTGTAACAAGCGCCATTTCTTTTCTTCATGATTTATTCATTTTGATAGCGCTTACTTTTCATATTTGCAGAGTTTTATGCTGACAAAAAATAGAGGGTAGCAGGAGATATCAAATTCTCCGCTTCCCCGCGTGGTGGGCACTCTGTGAGGTAAGTCACCATAAAAAAAGCATATGTTGAATAATATTTTCATCTGGGTTATCAATTTGTAATTAGATGATTGTTCTTTTACTCATTCTGGAGTGGCTATGCACATTGTCATACTGGGAAGTGGCGTGGTTGGCGTAACCAGCGCCTGGTATTTAAGTCAGGCGGGGCATCAGGTTACGGTGATCGACAGGGAGGCCGGTCCGGCGCTGGAAACTAGCGCGGCTAACGCGGGGCAAATTTCACCGGGCTACGCGGCGCCGTGGGCCGCACCTGGCGTGCCGCTGAAGGCGATTAAATGGATGTTTCAGCGCCACGCGCCGCTGGCAATCCGTCTGGACGGCACCGGCTTCCAGCTGAAGTGGATGTGGCAGATGCTGCGTAACTGCGACACCCGCCACTACATGGAAAACAAAGGGCGGATGGTGCGCCTGGCTGAGTACAGCCGCGACTGCCTGAAAACGCTGCGTGAAACCACCGGTATTGCCTATGAAGGGCGACAGGGCGGCACGCTACAGCTTTTCCGTACCGAACAGCAGTATGAAAACGCCACCCGCGATATCGCGGTGCTGGAAGATGCGGGCGTCCCGTATCAACTGCTCGAAGCTTCACGCCTGGCAGAGGTTGAGCCAGCGCTGGCGGAAGTGGCCCACAAGCTGACCGGTGGCCTGCGTCTGCCGAATGATGAAACCGGCGACTGTCAGCTCTTCACCCAGCGTCTGGCAAAAATGGCCGAGCAGGCAGGCGTGACGTTCCGCTTTAATACCCCGGTTGACAGCCTGATTCAGGAAGACGATCGCATCGTTGGCGTGAAGTGCGGCGATGAAGTGGTAAAAGCCGACGCCTACGTGATGGCCTTCGGCTCTTATTCAACCGCGATGCTGAAAGGGCTGGTGGATATTCCGGTTTACCCGCTGAAAGGCTACTCGCTGACCATCCCTATCGTCGAGGAGAGCGGTGCACCGGTGTCGACCATCCTCGACGAAACCTACAAAATCGCCATTACTCGCTTTGATAACCGTATCCGCGTCGGCGGCATGGCAGAGATCGTTGGCTTTAATACCGAACTGCTGCAGCCGCGCCGCGAGACGCTGGAGATGGTGGTGGGGGATCTCTTCCCGCGCGGCGGTAAAATCGAAGAGGCTACCTTCTGGACCGGCCTGCGTCCAATGACCCCAGACGGCACGCCGGTGGTGGGCAAAACCGCGTTCAAAAATCTGTGGCTCAATACCGGTCACGGCACGCTGGGCTGGACCATGTCCTGCGGCTCCGGCCAGTTGCTGAGTGATTTAATGTCTGGCCGAATGCCGGCTATCCCCTATGATGATCTTAGCGTTGCACGCTATTCGCCGGGCTTTACCCCGGCACATCCTCAGCATTTGCATGGCGCACACCAATAAGGAGAACGCATGTCACGTCCCGTGCTCGCCACGATTGATTTGCAGGCGCTGAAGCAGAATCTGAGCATTGTCCGCCGGGCGGCGGGCGGTGCTCGCGTCTGGTCGGTGGTGAAAGCTAACGCCTACGGCCACGGATTGGATCGCATCTGGAATGCGCTGCGGGAAACCGACGGCTTTGCGATGCTCAACCTTGAAGAGGCTATTTTGCTGCGCGAACGCGGCTGGAAAGGGCCAATTCTGCTGCTGGAGGGTTTCTTCCATGCCGATGAGCTGGAGCTGTTTGATAAGTATCGCCTGACCACCAGCGTACACAGCAACTGGCAGATTAAGGCGCTGCAGAACGCGCGTTTGCATGCACCGATTGATGTCTATTTGAAGGTCAACAGCGGCATGAACCGCCTCGGCTTTGCGCCGGAGCGCATCCACACCGTGTGGCAGCAGCTACGGGGTATCAGCAACGTTAGTACCATGACGCTGATGTCGCATTTTGCCCAGTCGGAACTGACCGACGGTGTCGCGGCGCCGATGCAGCGTATCGAACAGGCCGCTGAAGGGCTGGAGTGCCCGCGCTCGCTCGCCAACTCGGCGGCAACGCTCTGGCACCCCGAGACCCACTTTGATTGGGTGCGGCCGGGTATTGTGCTCTACGGCGCTTCGCCGTCCGGGCAGTGGCAGGACATTGCCAACACCGGGCTGAAGCCGGTGATGAGCCTCAGCAGCCAGATTATCGGTATTCAGACCCTGAAGCCGGGCGATGCAGTCGGTTACGGCGGCCGTTACCGCGCCAAAGAGGAGCAGCGTATCGGGATTGTGGCCTGTGGTTATGCCGACGGCTATCCGCGCATTGCTGCCAACGGCACGCCGGTGCTGGTGGACGGTATCCGAACCGGCACCGTCGGGGCTATCTCGATGGATATGCTGGCGGTGGATTTAACACCGTGTCCGCAGGCGGGAATTGGTACGTCGGTTGAGCTGTGGGGGCAGGAGATTAAGATTGATGAAGTGGCCGCCAGCGCGGGCACCGTCGGTTACGAGCTGATGTGCGCTCTGGCGCCGCGCGTGCCTGTTGTGACGGTGTAACTTTTGTAAGATTGCCCGGTGGCGCGTCGCCTACCGGGCTCGAAGGCCGGATAAGCGCAGCGCCACCCGGCAACGACCAGACTACTCGGTCTCTTCCTCGGCCACCCGCACGCCGACCTTCAGCACCTGATTTTCCTCTTTCTCCGCTACCGTCCACACCATACCGGCAAACTCCACCTGGTCACCCACGACCGGTGCTGCCCCCAGCAGATGTTCGACGATATCTCCCAGCGACTGCTGGTTATCGCGGAACTCTTCACCGCCGTCGAGGCCATAAATCATGGCTACATCGGCAAACTTCGCCCCGGCTTCAAGGATAAAGTCGCCGAAGAAGCTTTGATCCAGCGCGACCGGCGGTGACTGGCTGAACATTTTCCCGAGCGACGGCAGGTCTCGTTCGCGGCCAATGACGCACAGAATATCGTTTTCCCGCAGGCGGGTGCTGCCGGTTGGGTGCAGCAGCACGTTATCGCGAAACAGCGCGGCGATCCGCGTTTCCGGCGGCATATGCAGGTCACGCAGCGCAGCGCCGACGCACCATTTCTCGGCGCTCAGTTGATAGACAAACTGCTCCCACGGATTTTCCGGGTGAATATCCAGCCCGACGCGCGAGATAGGCCAGCCGACCGGCGGTACTACCACTTTGGCTTTTTTCGCCGCCCAGGAGAGCGAGGTGCCCTGTAACAGCAACGACACCAGTACCACAAAGAAGGCGACGTTAAAGAACAGGCGCGCGTTCTCAAGCCCAGCCATCATTGGGAAGACCGCCAGAATGATCGGCACCGCGCCGCGTAGGCCAACCCAGCTGATAAACGTGCGCTCGCGCAGATTAAAACCGCGGAACGGCAGCAACCCGGCGAACACCGACAGCGGACGGGCGATAAAAATCATCCAGATAGAGAGCAGCAGTGCCGGAATGGCGATCGGCAGCAGGTCAGACGGCGTTACCAGCAGCCCCAATACCAGGAACATGGCGATTTGCGCCAGCCACGCCAGACCATCGAAGTTCTGCAGAATGCCAAAGCGGTTGCGAATTGGCCGGTTACCGAGCAGGAAGCCGCACAGGTAGACCGCCAGAATACCGCTGCCGTCGAGCGAGGTGGTGACGGCGAAAATCATGATCCCGCCGCTAAGTGCCAGCAGCGGATAGAGCCCGGCGGGCAGGGCGATGCGGTTGATCATCTGCAGCAGCAGATAGCCGCCAGCGCCGCCAATCAGAATCCCCAGACCGAACTGTTGAATAATGTGCACGAGGAACATCCAGCTCAGCCCGCTTTCATGCTGCTGGATCATCTCGATAAGCGTAATGGTGAGAAACACCGCCATCGGATCGTTACTGCCGGACTCGATTTCAAGGGTTGAACCTACACGTTCGTTCAGCCCTTTGCCGCCGAGCAGTGAAAACACCGCCGCCGCGTCGGTTGAGCCGACAATCGCGCCAATCAGCATCCCTTCCATGATATCGAGCTTGAACAGCCACGCCGCCATCATCCCGGTCAGCCCGGAGGTGATCAGCACCCCGACGGTCGCCAGCGACAGCGCCGGGCCTAAGGCGACCCGAAAGGAGCTGGCCTGGGTGCGCATCCCGCCGTCAAGCAGGATTACCGCCAGCGCCAGGTTACTGACCATATAGGCGAAAGGGTAGTTATCGAAGGGAATACCGCCGATGCCGTCAACGCCCGCCAGCATGCCGATGGCTAAGAAGATAACCAGAATAGGGATACCGAGACGGGAAGAAAATGAGCTTAAGAGAATACTGCAGGTTACTAAGACTGAACCCAAAATAAAGAGACTAATGACTGCCGTGGCGTCCAATGTTCACGCACTCCCCGATAACGTACAAGCTAGTTACAAAACGTTACCATAATTGCGGCGTGAACAGTGGATTAATAAAGGGTGATTATTGTTTTTTATTCAGCTATTACCGGATGTCCGGTGATGATGAGCCGGGATTGCCCCACCGAGTGATAAAGTTGCGCCTGCGCGCCGAGCGCCAGCGTCACCGTCCGCTGTTCGTGACCAAAGTCGAGACCGCTGATGACCGGAATCGACAGTCGTGAACGTAGATAGTCGTACATCGACTCAAGTGAGTACCCTGCGTCGTAATCATTCGGGTTCGCACCGGTAAAGCTGCCCAGCACAATCGCGCGCTGGCGTGGCAGGATCCCAGCGTACAGCAGCTGTAACAGCATACGTTCAACGCGGAACGGGTGTTCATTAATATCCTCAAGCACCAGAATACCGTCGCGGATCTCCGGCATCCACGGCGTGCCGATAAGCGAGGCGATCATCGCCAGGTTGCCGCCCCACAGCGTGCCCGCGGTTTCGCAGTCGGGGCCATCTCCCTGCCATTCCACGCTATAGGTCGGCTGGCGCAGCGCCTTCCAGAAGTGCTGCTCGGTAAAGTCGTTCAGCGTTTGTGCGCCGAAGTTTCCCGCCAGCATCGGGCCGCTAAAGGTGATGACGTTGCCAGCGGTCAATAGGCCAAACTGAATGGCGGTGAAATCGCTGTGGCCACAGATCAGCAGCGGATCCTGCTGCTGACGGGCAACCAGCGCCTGCCAGTCAATGCTGTCCAGCAGGCGGCTCGCGCCATAGCCGCCGCGCACCGGCATGACGATACGGTTCTTGCCCTTAAGGGTCGCCAGCGCGTTGATATCGTGCAGGCGTTCGGCCTCTACTCCGGCAAAACGACGATCGCGACGGGTGATAACCTGCTGATTTTCCACCTGATGTCCGGCCTCTTCTAATCGCTTAACCCCGCACTGCGCGGCAGACTGATTGATGCAATAACCGGAAGGGGCGACGAGATGAAACTGAGACATGGCATTTCCTTGCTGATAGTGAAACGAGTATCATGCCGCCTGAGCCCATGGTTGTCATTAACGGCGGCACAGTTCAGCTAAAAGGATAGATGCGTGAAATTGAGATGGTTTGCTTTTTTAATTGTATTACTTGCAGGGTGTAGTTCTAAATCGGATTACCGTAACCCGCCCTGGAATCCCGAAGTGCCGGTGAAACGAGCAATGCAGTGGATGCCTATCAGCGAAAAAGCCGGTGCGGCCTGGGGCGTAAGCCCACGCCTGATAACCGCGATTATCGCCGTAGAGTCCGGCGGTAACCCGTCGCTTGTCAGTAAATCGAACGCCGTGGGTCTGATGCAGCTGAAAGCCTCTACCTCGGGTCTGGACGTCTATCGCTACATGGGCTGGAGCGGGCAGCCGTCAACCAGCGAGCTGAAAAACCCGGAACGTAATATCTCGATGGGCGCCGCTTATCTGAGCATTCTGGAACACGGTTCGCTTGCCGGGATCACTGACCCGGAAGTGATGCAGTACGCGCTAGTGGTATCGTATGCCAACGGTGCAGGTGCGCTGCTGCGCACCTTCTCATCGGACCGTAAAAAGGCCATTGCGGAAATTAACGACATGGATAAGGACGAATTCTTCGACCACGTGGTGAAGAATCACCCGGCACCGCAGGCTCCTCGCTATATCTGGAAGGTGCAGAAAGCGATGGATGCGATGTAATTAGCGGACGTTATTCGCCCGTTCGCGCGCTTCACGCTCCAGCGAAAAGATAATGCGCTGGAGCGAGCGCTCAAGCACCGGATTCATATGCAGAAAACGGAAGCTTAAGCGCGGCGTGACGATAGTTTCATTCTTGCTGTCCACCACCTTGCGTTCGCTGATTGCCAGCAGCTGCACATCAAAACGAAAACGCCCCCACTGCGCCATATCCAGCTCGATCTCTTTGAGCTCCATTCCCGGAATCAGGCCGCCAGGTGGCGGTGCGTCGAGCAGTGCGCCCATGCCGCCAAGCGACAGATCGAACAGCCGAAAGCGCAGCGTGCTTTTATCCGGCAGCGTGGCCTTGCCGAAATAGGGTGGGTGCAGCGGCGCGGGAATGCGGAAAAACTCGCGACGCTGAATAAACCAGACCGTCGGCGGGGTAGGCATGACGAAGGCGGGCAGACTTTGATAATCCTCCACCTGCATTTGCGGCACCGTAAACTCTATTTTTGCGCCGTTAGTTTCGGCAACAATGGTAATATTTTTGGCAGAGCGGGCCGCCACGTTGTCCTCTTCACGGCTGCCGAAATCGATAACCAGACGCTGCTGGCTGACATCAAGAATACGACTAATAAACTGGCGGGACGACCAGCTGACGCGCAGCGCGGCGTTAGCCTGCTGAAGGTCGCGCAGCACATTTAAAACGGCTAATGGGTTTTGCTTTAAAAACTGTGTGTTGTGCTCACTCACCTGGAATGGCTCCTGAATAGCAGAGGCTTTATGTTTTATCGGCTTACAAAAATATAACTTCAGCGCCCAAATGAAAAAAATTAACATCTTCGCAGCTTTTGGCTGCTCAAAGCACTTAAGACAGTGCTTACGTCAATATTCGTATTTATCCGTATAAAATATCATCGCCTTGCCAGGTTTTTTAAGAACAATTACCTATACTTGAAGTATTAGCGGCGCAGAATGTCGGCGCTTTTATGGCTGTTTAATGGAACTGAAGAGGTGGGAAAAATGGGTATTATTACCTGGATTATTTTTGGTCTGATTGCCGGTGTTATTGCCAAACTGATTATGCCGGGGCGTGATGGGGGCGGATTTATCCTCACCTGCATCCTGGGGATAGTTGGTGCGGTAGTGGGCGGCTGGTTAGCGACCACGTTTGGCCTCGGCGGCAGCGTCACCGGTTTTAACCTGCACAGCTTCCTGGTTGCCGTCGTCGGCGCCATCGTTGTGCTGGGGGTTTTCCGCCTGATTCGCCGCGAATAATGTCTGTCAACGGCCCCGTAAGGGGCCGTTCTTCTTTCTATCCCCTGCGTTTCGTCTCCCACATTTTTCCGTTGCCCTCATTTTCATGTTGAATTGCAAACACAAATGATAATAATTATCGTTCTTTGTTTGTATTGAGTTCATCTATAAAATGAAAAGAACCGTTTTTCGTCGTTGTACGCTGTCAGGGATGATTGCCGTTGCACTTTCCACGTCAGCCTGGGCTGATAAAAATGAAACCACGATGGTCGTTACTGGCTCAGGCGAGAGTAGTGAACTTCCGGCCTGGACCAACAGCGCCACTAAATCGGCGGTGGCAGAGAGCAAAACGCCGCAGGTGATCAACACCATTAGCCAGCATGAAATCAGCGAGCGACACGCGACGTCGATTAACGAAATTCTGCGCTATGCACCAGGCGTCTCGACGGAATCTCGCGGTAGCACCACTTACATGAGCGAATATAAAATCCGCGGTTTTACCGTGGATAACGAGTTCTATAACGGCCTGCAGTTGCCTTATAACGTCACCGGCAATACCAAAGCGCGTATTGACCCACTGTTGATTGAGAGCGTGGATATTCTCAAAGGACCATCCTCCGTACTGTATGGCAACGGCTCGCCGGGCGGGCTGGTCAATATTCAGGGCAAAAAACCACAGACCGCACCTCGCACCGAGGTTGGCTTTAATACTGGCACCCGTAATCTGAAAGAGGGGTATCTCGACTCTACCGGACGTATTGCCGATAGCGACTGGAGCTACCGCCTGCTGGGTAAAGCGATGGAGGGCGACGATCAGCCGCACACCACCCGCACGGAAGATTATCTGGTCGCACCGAGCGTCACCTGGCAACCGAGTGATAGAACCCGGCTGACCATTGACGCGTTGGCGCAAAACACCCCGAGCTTAACGCCGTCCAACCCGCTGCCGCTCTCTTATTTGCGCTCTACCTATGCCGACAAGCGCGATTATGCTGGCGATAAATGGAACAAATTTACGCAGCGCCAGTGGATGGTGGGCTACAGCTTTGAACATGAGTTTGATAGCGGTTGGGGCATTGCGCAAAAAGCACGCTACTTTGATATCGATACCCACCAGAATAGCATCTACTCGACGGGGAATGCGGGCAATCCTGTTTACGAATTAGAGCGTTTCGCCTACACCACCGATGAAGACCTGCATAGCTTCAACATCGATAATCAGGTGACGCGCACCTTCGTCTTTGGTGACTGGCAGCACCATCTATTGGCCGGGTTTGACTACCAGAAGCTGAACTCGCACTACCACTATCGCTATGCGCCTGCCGCTACGACGCCGGGTATTGATATGCGCAATCCGGATTTCGGCCTGGTCAATGAAGATGCGCTGGGGCTTTATACGACACAGAAAAACCGTCTCTCCTACAACCAGAAAGGGTACTACCTTCAGGATCAGGTTGAGTTTGGCGGCCTGAACCTGCTCGCCAGCCTGCGCTATGACCAGTACCTGTCGGCCACCACCGATTACCTGAACGACAACCAGAAAACGTGGATTTCTCAGGATAGGGTAACGAAACGTCTGGGGGCGCTGTACGCCTTTGATAACGGTATTTCGCCGTTCATCAGCTATTCAGAAGGGTTTAAGCCGGTATCACCGGCGCGTAACCTGACGGCCGATCAGGTGAAACCCACCACCAGTAAACAGGTTGAGGGGGGCGTGAAGTATCTGCTGGCCGACTATGCCACCACCTTTACCGCCTCGGTGTTTAACATCAAGCAGAAAAACGTGCTGAGCCTGGATCCGAGCTGGAACTACCATCAGACCGGGGAGATTGAGTCGAAAGGGGCAGAGCTGTCGGCGGTTAGCCGACCAACCGATAACATCAACCTGATCGCCAACTACGCCTACACACACGCCATTAACACCGAAGATGAAACCTATCAGGGTAAACGCCCAACGCAGGTACCGGAAAACGCTTTTAACCTGTGGGGTGACTACATCTTCGATCATAGCGCGGTACGCGGGCTGACGATAGGGGCCGGGTTGCGCTACACCGGGCCGATGGAGATTGCGCCGGATAACACCGAGGGCAAGCTGGGTGGCACCACGCAGTATGATATGTCGGTGTCTTACGATATGTCGGCGGTGGACAGCAGCCTGGCAGGGCTGATGCTCAAGGCCAGCGCGCAAAACCTGACCAACAAAGAGACGTTGACCTGCTATGACAGCACCAACTGCTGGATTGGTCGTGACCGGACGGTGCAGGTAGGGGCGAGCTACACCTTCTGATCTGGACGAGCCTGTCCCGGCGTCGCTTCGCTCGTCCGGACTACGTGATGTTCTCTGGTAGCCCGGACGAGGCGTTTACGCCGACTCCGGGGCGGCACCGACCGTATCGGACTGCCGCTGCGTCGCCTTCATCGGAATAAACGCGATAATCACCGCGCCCAGCACCAGGAACCCGGCGACCATATAGATCCCCGCGTTAAAGCTGCCGGTCACATCCTTCATCAGCCCCATCAGCAGTGGCCCCAGCGCCGCGCCGGTCATCCCGGTGCCGTTAATCACCGCAATGCCCAGCGCACGGGCGCGCAGCGACAGCGCTCTGTCCGGCGTGGTCCAGAAAATCACCATCGCGGCAAACGCCCCCATCGACGCCATCACAATACCGGTAAACTGTAGCGGCGGATAAGGGCTGGTGGCGGTCAGCACCCAGCCTGCGGCGGCGAACAGATACGGCAGCAGGGTATGCAGTTTACGTTCGTTATGGCGGTCAGAGCGCTTGCTCCACCAGACCATCCCGACAATGGTACAAACCTGAGGAATGGCACTAAGCAGGCCGATGGTGACGTTACTGCTTTCGGCGTTAAAGCTGCGCAGAATCAGCGGCGTCCAGACGCTCAGGGCGCTGAGCGTGTTGGTCAGGCAGAAGTAGGCCAGCGTGTAGAGCATGATGGTGGGCGTCATCAGCTCGCGCATGACGCTCTTTTGCCCCACCGACGCGGCCTGAATCGCGCTTTGTGTTTGCAGCGCGCTCTGGCGGTCGGCTTCCATCATCTCTTCGAGGCAGGCTTTATCGTCATCGGTCAGCCATTTCGCCTTCGACGGGCTATCATCAAGCCAGAACCAGACCACCAGACCGAGCAGCACCGACGGGAAGCCTTCCAGCAAGAACAACCACTGCCAACCCTTGAGATTCAACATGCCGTCCATGTTGAGAATATAGCCGGAGGCCAGCGACCCCAGCGCCATCGTCACCGGCATGGCAATCATAAACAGGGCGTTAGCACGGGCGCGATAATGCGCCGGGAACCAATAGGTTAAGTAGTAGAGCAGGCCTGGCAGGAAACCCGCTTCGGCGATCCCAACCAGCATACGCAGCGCATACAGGCTATTTGGCCCGGTGGCGAATAGGGTCGCGGTCGAGGCGATGCCCCAGACAATCATCAGGACGGCAATCCAGCGGCGAGCGCCAACGATGGTCAGCATCACGTTGCTGGGAATACCGCACACCACGTACATCACGTAAAACAGAGTTGTCGCCAGACCAAACATGGTGCTGGTGAGTCCCAGATCTTTGCCCATAGTCAGGCCGGCAAAGCCGATGTTAATGCGGTCGAGGTAAGAAAAGACAAACAGCACGAATAAAAACACGATTAACCGACGGAAAAGCTTATTGATAACCGCCTGCTGACGCGGGTTCAGCGGCTGCTGCGACGGGGGCGGAGTGGCAAGCTCCCCGTCGTGTTTGTGTCCCAGAGAAGGGCTATCGTTCATGAAAAGCTCCACATTGTGTTTATTAGTATGGGTGCCGTGCAGGCTGCTAACGTATAGAAAATAGCCGCTGAAGATGTCAATTTTCCGTGTGTAAAATGATACGTAATTGTTATGTGTGTGGCATTTGTGAATCATAATGAGATCTGCGTCGCTTTCATTGACGCGTCATTGTGGTTTGCGGCCAAAAGGGGTCAGGACGGGCGGAAAGACAAAGCGTATAATCATAAAATCTGAAGTTTTTTGGGGTAAGGAAACGCATGGGTCATATAAAAAAAGTATCGGAAGACGCCGTCTTTCATCGTGAAGAGTTTCCGTTCTACTGGATTGTTAACGTCTATGCGCGTTACACCCAAACCGTAGAGGTCGCCCTGAAAAAGATTGGCCTGGATGTCTCCCGTTTTCGCGTGTTGATGATTACTCACCAGTACGGCGAAGCGAGCATTTCGCAAATCTCCGAATACGCGCTGGCGAAAATGCCGACGGTAACCAAAATCGTTGGCCGCCTGCGCGACGATGGGCTGGTCACGACCGCCAACAGCGTCCACGACGCCCGTGTGACGGTGGTGATGCTAACAGAAACCGGCCAGCAGAAAGTGGCGGAAGCCATGCCGCTGGTGGGCAAGATTTTCGATAAAGGCTTTAAGGGTATCAGCGCCAGCCAGGTAGAGAAAATGAACCTGACGCTGTCAAAAGTGCTGGATAATCTTAACGAACTGTAGCCCGCCGCACGGCACAATGACAAAATTGTGACTGGTGTAGAAAAATATCATAACTCGCTGTAAATAAACCCTTTTATGACAACCGCCGCTGGAGGCTACTCCAGCGGTCACGCCCTCCCTTATGCCGAAATTTGCTATGTAATTCATCAGGCTGCATGAGTAACCCTGATAACCTAAAGGTTAATGAATTGTTATATCATGGTAAATTTAACGTGAAAATTTACTTGAATTTTCATCTAAATATTCCATAGTGATTAACCATCGGTCAGGGCAAAAAAGCAGCATCGACTGCGTGCCTGAATATGATTCATTTTTTCTGGTTAAGGTGTTAATCATGCGGCCAGTTTGTGAGAGCAATGGGTTTATCGAACGGTTCACCCTCGGTGAGGGCGACCTGAGTTTTGCCGTCAAAGACACGCTGGACGTGGCGGGTTTCCGCACCCAGGCGGGTTGTCCGGCGCTGGCTGATACGCCAGTTGCCGCCCAGCATGCGAGCGTTGTCGCCACTCTGCTGGCCAACGACTGCGTCCTGTCGGGGAAAACCACGCTGCACGAACTGGCGTTTGGCGTCACCGGCATTAATCCCTGGAGCGGCACGCCGGTCAATCCGCGCTTTCCGTCGCTGATTCCCGGCGGTTCCTCCAGCGGCTCGGCTGCCGTGGTGGCGGCGGGTGAGGTCGATTTTGCCCTCGGCACCGACACCGGCGGCTCGGTACGCATGCCGGCGGCCTGTTGCGGGATCTTCGGCCTGAAACCGGGCTACGGCGTGCTGAGCCGTCAGGGCGTGATGCCCGCCGCCAGCTCGCTGGACAGCGTGGGCCTGTTTACCCGCGATGCACATACCCTTCGTCAGGCGCTGAACCGCCTGCACATTGCCGTCGAATCCCCGCTGGACGCGCTGCCAGCCATCACCTTTATCCCGGCAGCGCTGCCGGAAATCGATGCCGCGCTGCTGCGCTTCCTTGCCGAGGCGGGCGTAAAGCCAGCGCAGGGCGAACTGCCAACGCTTACCGATGCCCATCTCGCGGGCGTCGCCATTATCAGCCATGAAAACTGGCAGGCCTTTAGCCCGCTGCTGATGGAGGAGTCCGTCTCCCAGGACGTTGCCACCCGCATTCGCGCCGGAGGCTCGGTCACCGCCGAAGCGCTGTCCCAGGCCGAGCAGATGCGCCGCCGCTTTAGCGATGACGTTGACGCGCTGCTTGCCGACACGCCGCTGCTGGCGCTGGCCACCTTGCCGGAACTGCCACCAACGCTTGAGGAAGCGAAAGATCCGCTCAGCGTGGTCAACCTGACCCGGCTGGTGAGGCCGTTTAACCTCAGCGGACATCCGGCGCTCACGCTGCCAGCAGGCACGCTTGATGGCCGACCGATTGCGCTGCAATTGGTGGCTCGTAAAGGGGCTGAAGGGCTGCTGGTGCAGGCCGCCGAGTGGCTCACGGCCCGAACGCGCCGCTAACCTTACTCGCCTTACCTTTTCCCTGATGACTCAGTGAGTTCGACTCATTGCGGCCTCGTTCGCCCGGCGAACGGCTGCCTATCAATTTCTGGAGAAAGCTATGTCTACCGTCCAGGTCCGTGAATCGCTGGTTCCGCTGCTGAGTGAAGTGAGCGCACGCAGCACTGATTTTGAGCATCAACGCCATATTTCTGACGACATCATTACCGGTTTTAAACAGGCGGGCGTCTATCGCGCGCTGGTGCCGAAAATCTACGGTGGCGACGAGTGTACCCCGGCACAGTTTTGCGAACTGATTGAGCAGATTGCCACCGCGGACGGTTCCGCAGGCTGGGTGGCCAGCTTCGGTATGAGCCCGTTTTACCTCGGCGCGCTGCCGGTAGAAACCTTAAAAGATCTCTATCGCGATGGCCCGGACGTGGTCTTTGCGGGCGGGATTTTCCCGACGCAAAAAGCGCGTCAGGCCGATGGCGGCTACCGGGTCAGCGGGCGCTGGAGCTTTGCCAGCGGCAGCATGGGGGCGTCGGTGCTGGGGGTAGGCATTCAGCCCGATGGCGACCAGGCGCTGCCGCGCATGGCGGTATTGCCTCGCGCCAGCGTGCAGATTGACCCGGTATGGGACACCGTCGGCCTTGCTGGAACCGGTAGCCACGACCTGCTGGTGGATGACGTTTTTGTGCCGCAGGAGTGGACCTTTATTCGCGGCGGCGCGTTGAACCTCGAAGGGCCGTTGTACCGCTATCCGGTGCTCTCTCTGGCGACCCAGGTGCTTTCGGTAGTGGCGCTCGGTGTGGCCCGCGCGGCGCTCAACGAAATCTACGCCATTGCCCATCGTCAGCAGTCGGTCACCGGCGCGCCGCGCCTGGCCGACCGCCCGCAGGCGCAGATGCAAATTGCCCGCTGCGAGGCTGACCTGCGTTCCGCCCGCGCCTGGTTCTATGACGCCATCGACGACGTCTGGCAGCAGTTGCTCAGAGGCGATGACGCGGAGTGTGCGCAGATTAACGCCTTACGACTTTCCTCAACCCACGTGACCCGCGTCGCCGCTGAAGTGGCACGCCAGGCGCTGGCGCTGAACGGTATGGGCGGCGTCACCATGACCAGCCCGCTGCAGCGCTACGTCCGCGACACGATGGTGATTACCCAACATGCCTTTATGGGCGACCTCTCGTACCTGAATGCCGGTACGGTCTTTTTCGGCGGTAAACCGATGCCCGGTTACCTGTGATTTTTAACCTAAGGAGCAACCAATGAGCCAATCAACCAAACTGCGCGTGCTGTTTTGCATCGGCGTGAACCAGAACTTTTTCGATGCCAGCGCGGCTGAAGCCAAACAGGTATGGGCCGCCTTTGGCGTGATGATGAAAGGGATGGAAGAGACCCCGGGGATCACGGTTATCGGCAACATGGACGATGACCAACTGATGGTCGGCCCGTCTACCACCGCACCGTGGACCACCTACGTGCTGGCGGACGCGCAGGCGCTGGAAAACGTCGCGGCAGTCTGCAACCTGTTCCGCACCACGCCGGTCGGCGACAGCGGCAGCAAGCTGTGGAAGTACTGCAAAATCGAAGCCCGCGTTGGTCGCGAGCTGATTATCCAGGGCTAAGGGAGCAGATGATGACCTCTCAGGATGCGCTGCGTCTCCAGCAGCTCGAAGACCAGCAGGCCGCGCGGGTGTGCATCAGCAACTATATGCACCTGTGCGACAGGCTGGATTCACTCGATACGGTGCAGGCCATTGGCGCGCTGTTTTCCGTCGATGCTTGTTGGGAAGGCGTGGGCGAACCCTACGCTACGCGCCTGGGGCGTCATCAGGGACGCGCGGCGATTATCGCGATGATGGCAGGCTACGTCCGCCAGCCCGCGCACTTCGCCATGAACGCGCACTTTCTCTGCTCAGAGGCGCTGACGATGGCAGCAGGCGGAGAGATTGAAGGCCGCTGGCTGATGCTGCAAACCTCGGCGTTCAGCGCGGGCGGCGCGCACCTCAATGCCGCCGAATTAAACGTCACTTTCCGGCGCGAAGCGGGGGAGATGGTGATGCACCATTTCTCCACCCGCAACCTGTTTAGCCGACCCGTTAGCCACTGGCACGCCGAGGATACCCTCCCAGTGCCGGACCAAAATCAGACCGTCGAAGACGTGCAGGAGAATGGACATGCAGTGTGATCACCTGATTAATGTGAAGAATATCGATACCACGACGCCGAACGCGCCGAGTCGCGAAGAGATTGCCTCGTTGGTACAGCACGACCGTGTACACACCTCGCTGTACACCTCCGAAGAGCTGTTCAATCTGGAGCTGGACCGCGTGTTCGGCAAAACCTGGGTTTGGGTAGCGCACGCCAGTGAAATCCCGGAGACCGGCAGCTTTAAAACCACTGAAATCGGCACCCAGCCGGTGATTGTGGTGCGGGGCCGTAAAGGCACCGTCCACACGCTGCTAAACCGCTGCCGCCACCGTGCGGCCACCGTTTGCGAACACCGCAGCGGCAAAACCAACAGCTTTGTCTGCCCGTACCACGGCTGGGGCTACGCGCTCGACGGCAGCCTGCGCGGCGTGCCGCACCCGGAAAGCTATGCCGACCAGTTAGAAAAGGGCGAACTGGGGCTGGTCTCCCTGCGCACCGAACAGTATGCGGGCATGATCTTCGCCACCTTTAACGATCATATTGAACCGCTCGAGGATTTCCTCGGTGCGGCGAAAAAGTGGATGGATCTGTTTATGAAGCAGGGCGCAGGCTACCCGATCAAAACCGGCCCGGCGCACCGTTTCCGCTTCCCCGGCAACTGGAAAATTCAGCTCGAAAACACCACCGACGGCTACCACTTCCCGGTGGTGCACCGCTCGTTCTTAAGCTCGGTCGATAAGCAGACTGAAGAGATGCTCAACTTCGTTGACGGCAGCGGCTATGTCGAAGATCTCGGCAACGGCCATAGCGTGATGGTGATGATCCCGGAACTGGTGGATCTGGAAGCCAATCTTGATGCGCCGATCCCTGAACGCTTTACCGATCTTGCCGACGCACTGCGAGCGGATCACGACGAAGATCAGGTGCGCCGTATCGTCCGCGCGGTCGGTGGCTCCGGTTTCAACCTCAATATCTTCCCGAATATTGCCTGCTCGATGGCCTTCTTCCGCGTATTGCAGCCGGTGTCGGTGAACGAAACCGAAATTCACCACGCGGTGATCACCATGGACGGCGGGCCGGAAATCGCTAACCAGGCGCGTCTGCGTCTGCACGAACACTTCCAGGGGCCGATGGGCTTCGGCACGCCGGATGACTCGGAAGCGTGGGAGCGCGTCCAGCGCGGGGCCACCGCCGGAGACGATCTGTGGATCATGCTCAACCGCGGCCTGGCCGGGGAATACCGCACCGACGACGGCCTGCGCAGCGACGTCAGCGCCGAAACCGGCATGCGCGCGGCCTACCAGCAGTGGAAAAAATTGATGACGGAGATGGAATAAATGACGACCGCTGAATCTGTACTGTTTAACGCCATCGCGGTTATCAACCTCGAAGGCGACCTGCTGGATCAGGGCGAATTTGATGCCTGGCTGGAGCTCTGGCAGCACGACGGCCTGTACGTGGTGCCGATCGACCCGACCGAAACCGACTTTAAAAACACGCTCAACTACGCCTGTGACGATCACGAAATGCGCGCCAAGCGCGTGAAGCGTCTTTATAGCGGCGAGTCTATTTCCACCACCCCGCGCGCCAGAACGCTGCGCACGCTGTCGCGCTTCCGCCTGCTGGAAGCCAGCGAAAACGAAGTGGTGGTGCGCGGCGCGCAGTCGCTGTGGGAGCACCGCAAGGGCCACAGCCGCCACTACGCCGCCGACATTACCTGGCGCCTGCAGCCGCAGGAAAACGGCTGGCGGATCACGCAGAAAGTGATTCGCCTGGTCAACAGCGACGATGTGCTGCACAGCATCGGCTACATCCTGTAAGGAACCGTTTATGACGCAAACCGTATTAATCACCGGGGCCGCCTCCGGCCTCGGCAACGTGATAGCCGCCCACCTGCTGGCCGAAGGTTTTCAGGTGGTGCTGACCGACGTTGACGCTACCCGAGCCGCCGATGCCGCAGCAAAGCTGGATAACGGTGAAGGCAAGGTGCTGGCGCTGGGGCTGGATATTCGCCAGCCGGAAGCCTTTGACCAGGCGCTGACGGCGACCATCGAACGCTTTGGCAGCCTGCAGGTGCTGGTCAATAACGCCGCGCTGACGCTCGCCACCCCGGTGATGGAGATTACCGCCGAAGAGTTTGACCAGGTGATTTCCACCAACCTGCGCGGCACCTTTGTCGGCTGTCAGACGATGGGGCGCTATTTTGCCCGCCGCGGCTATGGCCGCATCATCAATCTGGCGTCGCTCGCCGGGCAGAACGGCGGCACCGCCTCCGGGGCGCACTATGCGGCGTCAAAAGGCGGCATTCTGACGCTGACTAAAGTCTTTGCCCGTGAGCTGGCGAAATCCGGCGTGACGGTCAACGCCATCGCACCGGGGCCGATGGACCTGCCGACGGTGCACGCGCTGGTGCCGGAAGAGAAGATGCCCGGCCTGCTACAGATGATCCCGGTAGGTGAGCTTGGCGATGCGGCGTTTGTCGCACAGGCCGTCGCGCTGCTGGCTTCCCAAACCTCGTCGTTTGTCACCGGGGCCACCTGGGACATTAACGGCGGGCTGTTTATGCGTTAAGGAGGCATCAATGCTGACATTACAGGTTATCCGCCGCGAGTTGCAGGGCGAGGTGGTGCTGCTGACGCTGGCTCAGCCTGACGGTGCGGCGCTGCCCGCGTTCACCGCCGGGGCACATATCGACTTGCATCTGGGCGACGATCTGGTGCGCCCGTACTCGCTGTGCGGCGACCCGTGCGAGCGCCACCACTACCAGCTTGGCGTGCTGAAAGACAGCCAGTCCAAAGGCGGCTCACTTGCCGTTCACCGGCTACAGGAAGGCGATGAGATTCAGGTCAGCGAGCCGCGCAACCTGTTTGCGCTGGATGAAAAGGCCAGCCACAGCCTGCTTATTGGCGGCGGTATCGGTATTACGCCGATGCTGGCGATGGCAGCAGAGCTGCTGGCGGCCGGGCGTTCTTTCAGCCTGCATTACTGTGCGCGAAGCCGCGCCCAGGCCGCGTTTGTCGCCCAGTTGACGGCGTCGTCTTACGCCCCGCAGGTGCATCTGCACTTCAGCGATGAACAGCAAATCAACCTTGATGCGGTGCTGTGTGACGTGCCTGCTGGCACCCATGTCTACGTCTGCGGCCCAACGCGGCTGATGGATGCGGTGAGCGAGCAGGCCACCGCGCAGGGCTATGCGCCGGAGCAGATCCACCAGGAGTGCTTTAGCGCCGAGGTGGACACCGGTGGCCAGCCGTTTGAAGTGGTGGCAGCCGCCAGCGGCATCACCGTTCAGGTGGCGGCAAACCAGACCATCGTTGAAGCGCTGGCGCTGGCGGGGCTGAAGGTCTGCGTCTCCTGCAAACAGGGGATCTGCGGCAGTTGCCTGACCGACGTGCTGGAAGGTGAGCCGGATCATCGTGACCACTATCTGACCGACGAAGAGAAGGCCGATGGCGATCAGATCCTGCTGTGTTGCTCCCGGGCGAAAAGCGCCCGCCTGATAATCGATCTTTGAGGATCTCCCTATGACTCTGCAAACCGAGTTTCGTAACGCCATGGCGCAGTTGGGTAGCGCGGTATCGGTGATCACTACCGACGGCCCGGCGGGCAAATTTGGCTTTACCGCCTCTGCCGTCTGTAGCGTGACCGACCAGCCGCCGACGCTGCTGGTGTGCATGAACCGCAACTCTTTTGCCCACGCGCACTTCAAACAAAACGGCGCGCTGTGCGTCAACGTGCTGTCGAGCGACCACCAGACGCTGTCCGGCATTTTTGCCAACGCCAGCCTGCGCTCCGAAGAGCGTTTCTGTCACGACAGCTGGCAGGTGATGGCCAGCGGTGCACCGGTACTCAGTTCGGCGGTAGCGAGCTTTGACTGCTTGATCGATGACTGCCACGAAGTGGGCAGCCACTCGGTCTTTTACTGCCGGGTGCAGGCGATTCGCATCAGCGAGCAGCCGCGCGGGCTGGTCTATTTCAACCGCCGCTACCACACGGTTGGCTGCGACGTGGAAGCCTAAAGACAAAAGGGGAATGCCGGATGAGCAATGTCGTTTCTGAAACTGCCGTCACATCAACAACCGTCCGCCAGGACGCGCAGCAGATGCGCAAGCTGGTGATCGCGTCGGTACTGGGTAATGCGCTGGAATGGTATGACTTCTTTCTCTACGGCACCGCCGCGGCGCTGGTGTTTGGCCCACTGTTCTTCCCGGTAGGCGGTGATCCGCTGCAGGGCACGCTGCTGGCGTTTTCCGGCTTTGCGGTCGGCTTTCTGGCGCGCCCGCTCGGCGGCATTCTGTTCGGCCATATCGGCGACCGCTATAGCCGCAAGATGACGCTTATTATGACCCTGACGCTGATGGGGGCGACGACCTTTATTATCGGCCTGCTGCCGACCTATGCGCAGATAGGCATTTGGGCACCGCTGTCGCTCATCATCCTGCGTCTCTTACAGGGCGTGGCTTCCGGCGGCGAGTGGGGCGGTGGCGTGCTGATGCTGAGCGAAAATGCCCCGGCGGCCCGTCGCGGTTTCTATACCGCGTGGAGCCAGATGGGCGTCTCCGGTGGCTTTGTGCTCTCGGCCTTCGCTTTTTACATCGTCCAACAGCTGCCAGAGCGCGATTTTCTGAGCTGGGGCTGGCGCGTGCCGTTCTTGCTGAGCATCGTCATCTTCCTGGTGGGCGTCTATATCCGCAAAAACATTCGCGAGAGCAAAGCCTTCACCCAGGCGAAGCCGGAAGACAAGCACGAAAAGATCCCGCTGCTGGTGCTGGTGCGTGAGCACCCGAAAGCGCTGCTGCAGGCGATTGCGCTGCGGCTGCCGGAAAACGGGGCGTCCTATATTTTCTTCACCTTCTCGGTGGTCTACGCCAAGCACATTGGCATCGGCACCGGGGAGATCATCAGCGCGGTGACGCTGGCGATGCTGATTGAATTCTTCTCGATCCTCTTCTGGGGCGCGCTGTCGGACAAGATTGGCCTGAAGCCCGTTTACTACATCGGTGTGATTGGCCTGCTGGTGATGGCGTTCCCGTTCTTCTGGCTGCTCTCCACCGGCAACTACGGCGCGGTGATGCTGGCGATGTTCCTCGGCCTGCCGGTGTGCCATGGCGCGATGATCGGCACCCAGCCGTGCATCATGAGCGACCTCTTCCCGGTGCGCGTGCGCTACTCCGGGCTGGCGCTGGGCCACGAAGTGGGATCGATCTTCTCCGGCGGCCTCGGCCCGATGCTGGCGGTGGCGCTGCTGATGGCGTTCGATGCCTCCTGGCCGGTTTCCTTACTGTTGATCGGCTATGCGCTGCTGGCGTGGATTGCCCTGCGAAGCCTGCCGTCAAACCCAACACACTCTACAAAGGCTGGAGCAACGGATGTTAACGATTGAATCACTGACCTGCTGGCTGGTGGATATCCCCACCATTCGCCCACACAAGCTGTCGATGGCCACCATGGGCTGTCAGACCCTGACCATCGTGCGCATGCAGTGCGCCCAGGGCGTGGTCGGCTGGGGGGAGGCCACTACTATCGGCGGGCTGAGCTACGGCGCGGAAAGCCCGGAAGCCATCAGGTCGGCCATTGAAACCTACCTGTCGCCGCTGCTATGCGGCCAGACCTTCAGCGGCGTGGCGGCACTGGCGGACAAAATGAACGCCAGCGTGAAGGGCAATACCTTTGCCAAGTCAGCGCTGGAAACCGCGTTCCTGGATGCCCAGGGCAAGCTGCTGGGGCTGCCGGTGAGCGCGCTGCTCGGCGGGGCGATAACCGACCGTCTGCCGGTGCTGTGGACGCTGGCGAGTGGCGACACCGACAAAGACATTGACGAAGGCAAACGGCTGCTGGCGGAAGGGCGGCACGACACCTTCAAGCTGAAAATTGGTGCCCGGGAGCTAAAAACCGATATTCGCCACGCGCTGGCGATTAAAGCGGCGCTGGGGCCGGAGGTCAGCGTTCGCGTTGACGTTAACCAGGCGTGGGATTTCACCACCGCGGTGAAAGGCATGAGTCAGTTGCAGGAGGGCGGTATCGATCTCGTTGAGCAGCCAACCCCGCTGTGGGATCGGCAGGGGCTGATTGCCCTGAGCCAGCGCTTTGAGGTCCCCATTCTCGCTGATGAAGCGGTGGCAACCAGCCATGACGGCTACGCGCTGGCGCACGGCGGCTTTAGCGGCGCCTATGCGCTGAAGATTGCCAAAGCAGGCGGCCCGGCGCAGGCCCTGAAGCTGGCGCACGTCGCTGAGGCGGCGGGCGTGGCGCTGTACGGCGGCACCATGCTGGAAGGCTCGCTCGGCACGGTAGCCTCGCTTCACGCCTGGTCCACCGTACGGATGCAGTGGGGCACCGAGATGTTCGGCCCGTTGCTGCTGAAAGATGACATTGTGGTCACGCCGCTCGACTTCCGCCAGGGGCAGGTTGTGCTGCCGCAGGGGCCGGGGCTAGGCGTGGAGATTGACCTCGACAAACTGCGTTATTACGCCCGGCACTAAAAGGACATCCCAATGCTGTTCAAAGTTGAAATGACCGTCAATATCCCGTCGACGCTGCCGAAAGCCGAGGCCGACGAGATCAAGGCCAAAGAGAAAGCCTACTCCCAGCAGCTTCAGCGCGAGGGGAAATGGCTGCATATCTGGCGCGTCGCCGGGCTGTACGCCAACGTCAGTATTTTTGACGTGGCCGATAACCAGCAGCTTCACGACCTCTTAACCGCGCTGCCGCTCTATCCGTATATGGAGATCAGCGTGCAGCCGTTATGCCGACACCCGTCGGCCATTGATTAAAACAACAAACCTTACCCTACGAAGAGGAATACGCAATGTCCGTTAATCCCGCAAAACAGACCGAACTGGAATCCTTACTGGCCATCAGCAGCGGCCTGAACGCCGAGCAGGGCAATGAGCGCTTTAAGGCGATCATGCATCAGGTGCTGAGCGACCTGTGCCAGACTATCCGCAAATTTGATATCACCGACGAAGAGTTCTGGCTGGCGGTGAACTACCTGAACGAACTGGGCGAGCGCAAAGAAGCGGCGCTGCTGGCGGCTGGGTTAGGGCTGGAGCACTATCTGGATATGCGCGCCGATGAAAAAGAGGCCGCCGCCGGTAACGATGTGGGCACGCCGCGCACCATCGAAGGGCCGCTGTACGTCGCGGGCGCACCGCTGAGCAAGCAGTTTGCCCGCATGGACGACGGCAGCGAGCAGGGCGAGCCGATGTGGCTGCACGGGCAGGTGACCGACCTTGAAGGTAACCCGGTGGCGGGCGCGATTGTCGATATCTGGCATGCCAACACGCTGGGTGGCTATTCGTTCTTCGATCAGTCGCAAAGTGAATACCACCTGCGCCGCCGTGTGGAAACCGGCGCTGACGGGCGCTACGCGGTGCAGAGCATTGTGCCTTGCGGCTATGGCTGCCCGCCGGATGGCCCAACCCAGAAACTGCTGGATCAGTTAGGCCGTCACGGTAATCGTCCTGCCCACGTGCACTTCTTTGTGTCCGCGCCGGGTTATAAGCATCTGACCACGCAAATCAACATCAACGGCGATGCTTACCTGTGGGACGACTTTGCCTTCGCCACCCGCGAAGAGCTGATTGCCGACCCGGTGAAAATCACCGATGAAGCACTTTCTCAGGAACGTAAAATCAACCAGCCACATACCGAAGTGCGCTTTAACTTTGCGCTGGTGGCGTCCGCTGAGACCAGCGAAGAGAGCCGCATTAAGCGTGCGCGGGTGATGGAGTGATTTGAGGCGCGGTGCCGCCCCGGCGGCGCTGCGCTTGGCCGGGCTACAATCGTTCGTAGCCCGGGCGAGCGAAGGTACAAACCGGAAACATAGGTAACACTTTAGACCGGATACATGGGTAACAGTTATAACTGGCATAGAAGAGGAGACTCGCTATGCCCTGGACTGAGACCCGACCTATGCAACG
>NZ_VDAG01000010.1:142413-209588 GCF_019584505.1 Kluyvera sp. EC_51
CGGAGAATACTGATGATCTGTTCGTCGGAAAAACGCTTCTTCATGGGGATGTCCTCATGTGGCTTATGAAGACATTACTAACATCGGGGTGTACTAATCAACGGGGAGCAGGTCAGCAGGACGATCCATTTTCTCAAGATTAACGTCCAGATATTTAAGAGTGTTTTCAAGCTTCAGAGCCAGGTCACGATGCGTTTTATTGCTTTCAATGTAATGCGCTAAATCACCTTCTTTGAGTAAGTCGCTCTGGCTGAGCATGATATCGAGACGCAGGCGCACTTCATCAAGCGTCATCGATTCGTCGATAGCGTAAAGACCGACTGATGATTCAAATCGATAGTACTCTGACACCACCTGTGCGGCAGACCATGAGTTGGCGTAGTGCGTCAGACTCTGCAGCTCTTGCTGTTTTTCATGCACCAGGTATGAGACATACCCGGTTGCGATAAAAAGAGAAAATATAATGCCAGCCAGTATTCTGTTCATAATGCTTTTCTGAACCCTTACTCAATACGCATTCTGCTGACCTGCCATGCTGACCTCGAATAATAAACCTGATTATTCAGTTCCGGGATGCTGTCATAAGGATACACAATGAATAATGGGCCTTTGTCACGGATACGCATATATTCTCCGTTGACTTTAACCGCAAGGATAACATTGTATTTTTTGAAATCACTGAGCGGGATAATGGTCGTGTAGTCGTTGAGCGCGGTGACCTTAACGACAGACCCTTTTGCGCCTACATAATCCATCAGCTTTTGCAGTGGTATACCCGTAAAAGTCGTGCGGCCATTATACCAGGGGGTGGTGGTCTGGAAGGTGACGGTGCCCAGTTTCTCGAGGCTAGCGAGATCAAAAACGGCTTTCCCGTCTGCATTTTTATTTTCGATATTCCCGGACAGGGTTAAAAGCACCTTACCAGCGGGTTTGGCGAGTTCACCCGCCCATGCCTGTGTGGCGACTACAAAGCTTAACAACATGACAATTAACCGCATTTTACTCTCACCTCTCTGCCGGATGTTGCAGAAGTATAATTTAGTTATCCTGTCATTTATATATGTTGCTTAATTATTAAAGTAATAATCCTATTTGTTATTTATATGTTGAATATCAATGAGTTACATTGTTTTTGTTTTTTAGGATTGAACGAATAATGTTGATGTCGCTATTTGAAGTAAGAAAAATCTTATGATGGCAGGGCAAAAACAAGGGCTGCTGCTGAGTCAGGTATAATAAACACATACTGTTTCAATGGGTTATTTTCTCGTGCGGCCAGACTCTAAAAAATGCGCTCGTACAGGGTAGCGGTGACTATCCGGGATGTCGTGAGTTATCCCAGACATGACCAATCTTAAGCACGATGAGGCTCTGTTAAGCGGGAGGGAGTCGAGTCTATAATCCAGTTTTTTATATGGGGTTGAAAATATTAATTAAATTCAGTTGGTTATAATGCATTTTAGGCTATTTTATTAATCTCTGTCTTTTTTGTTGTATCTCCTATCTTCGGTTTGTACATTCATGCACACAAACTAAGGAGAATTGCCATGATTTACATTGAGCGTCTTGAATTAATTCATAAAAGTGGTGACGTGCTGTATCCCGTAAAGATAACCAGAAAAGCATCAGGAAAAACCGCCTTCCACCTTGTGCCGTTCGGCCAGGATAAAACGGAGGCCCTTGTTGAGGTGGAAGACCCCGCCGAAGCCATTCGCCTGGTGATGGATAAAAATCATTCTATTCGCTGCAGCACGCTGACCGCCACCATGACGGATAAAAATGGCAGGCGAATTAAGCGAGCGGGTATATACAGCATTAAGGGGAATAACATAAAAGAGTACCACCTTAGGTAATGTCTCCAGACGGCCATTATTATGTTGGAATGTTGTCTGCATCCTTTTCGGATGCGGACACTCCCCATACCTGAATACCGCCAGCCATTGCCTCCTATCCCTTTGCCTCATCTTCCCCCAGTGCCGCAACAATCGCCGCCTCCATTTTCTCAGGCTTAGTAAACGGTGCAAAACGCTTCAACGTTTTGCCATCGCGCCCGATCAGAAACTTGGTAAAGTTCCACTTGATTCGTCCGCCGAACATGCCTGGAAGTTCGTCTTTCAGATAACGAAACACCGGGTGTGCCGCGCCGCCGTTGACGTCGATTTTCTCGAACATCGGGAAGCTCACGCCGTAGTTGATGTGGCAGGTCTGGGCGATGTCGTCGGCGCTGCCGGGTTCCTGCTTGCCAAACTGGTTGCAGGGGAAGCCCAGCACGACCAGGCCTTGAGCTGCATACTTTTTGTAGAGTGCTTCAAGGCCCGTGTACTGTGGTGTGAAGCCACAATGGCTGGCGGTGTTGACTATCACAACCACTTTGCCTGCGTAGTCGTCCATGGCGATAGGTTGCCCTTGCAGGCTGGTGGCGGAGAGTTGATAAAAGGACGTCATGACGGGATCCTTAGCGCTGAGCGAGTGGGGGGCGGGTCGTCAAAGGCCCAACGCATAAATCGTTGAGCCTTGATGATTATTTAACGTACCACACTGACATTTTCCAGTTTTACCGAGCTTTCCGGCTGGTCGCCTACTTGTTGAGTCAAGGGAACGAACAGGTTGAGATCCTGCAGCCAGGCGAGCTTTTCCGCGCTGCTCTTTTGATTGTCCCTGGTGAAATGACACTCGGCGATCAGATATTTACCGCTAAATTCAGGGGCAATGCTGCTCGCGTCTCCCCCTGCCGTGACGTCACAGCGCAATGTTGAGGCAGTAACTTTCTTATCGGCATCAATATCATCCCATTGCGCCTGGTAATGTTGACCCGCTGCTAACGGGAAGTGCAGATCCGTTTGCAGCGAGTTTAGTACTGAGGCGCCGGTGCTAATAGACATGGTGAATTTTAGCTGCAGCTGATTTGCCAGCGTTAAGCGTTGCACCGTCCAGATTCCATAATCCTCAAGCTTGCGGATATATCCATCCGGCTGTGCATCCAACTGGACCTTAATCTTTCCGAGGTCGCTGCTTTGGGTATAGCGAATCTGTTTAAAGCGCGGAAGCGCCCATGGCTTGATCAATGATTGTACCTGGCGCTCGATATTTGCCGAAAGGGGATATTTGTTCAGCCACTGCGGATTATTATTGGTCAGATCCGGCATGGTCGGCCCCATCAACGTGGAAGGCTTTTTGTTTGCGGCGGGAATAAAGAGCCCTTCGGCGGTAAACGTTTTGCCTGCAGGTAACTTGCAGAGCTGCTCGAAGCGTTGCGTCATTTTGGCATCAATGGGGAAGCTGCTCTTACGGCGAACGATATCCGCAGTAATAAGCGAGTCAGTCACGCGACCTTCGCTGTCGAAATTCATGGCCGCCGCGGCAGCGCCCTGATGCGTTTCGCAGTTATAGAGGTAGCGCTCAACTTTTAATACCAGCGGCGCATCATAAGGCGGCTCCCAGGTAATATCGGCGAAGTCATAGCCCATGTTTACCGATAAAATGTCGTCGGTGCGCTTAATGCTATTTACATCAACAAGTGCGGTCATACCGCTCTCTGACGTTGCGGATAATTTTTCCCAGCGAGCGGCTTTTATCGGTAGCTGGCAAACCGTACGGATACTCTCGGCCGTCATCTGCGGGGCGTCCTGCGCCGGTGCATAATGAAGATAGCTATTGCCGTAGAAGCGCGCCTTCGTTAAACCTTCGCTATTAAGCAGATCCTTATACAGAAGCTGCGACTTACCCTGTTTGCAGTCAACGGAGCTCCATTGCTGAGCGGTGTTGCCGTTATCAAAGGTTAACGACACCATAAAATTCACCCGATCGTTAATTCTGGTGATGGACATGGGATTCATGTTGCTGTTGACCAATGCGGGATTATCAGCGGCCTGAACGTAAGAGAAGGGGGCAAGCGTCAGCAAAACAAGAGGGCGAATAAAGGGGCGTACGCGGTTCATACATGTTCCTTCATATATTGATTAAGAGATAAAGATATCGGCATCAAAGGAAAAATGATTAGTTCAATCGGCTAGTTACCTTAGAGATAAACAGCTATCAGGTAAATCGTAAGATGCGGTATTTAAATTATTCGAAGCACTAACGGGAACATCCCTGACTCGCGGTGTGCCAGGCTGACAATGTTGATTATCTGACACGACGTCACATAAGCGCTGCGCAAAAATGGGGAGAACTCAATGATCACATTATGTAAAACCTGCGGCACATCCTATAAAACGAGCGGTTCCCACCCTGCACACTGTTCTATTTGTGAAGATGAACGCCAGTACGTACCTGCAGGTGGGCAGCAATGGGTCGCTTTCGACGCCCATTGCGCTTCGCACACCACCACGTGGAAACAGCATGATAGTGAACTCTTTAGTATTCGCACCGTTCCTGATTTTGCGATTGAACAACGCGCGTTTCTGCTGCGCACCCCGCAAGGCAATATTCTGTGGGACTGTATTGCCACCCTGGACGATGCCACGAAAACGCTTATTGCATCGCTCGGCGGGCTTAAGGCTATTGCCATATCACATCCCCATTACTATACCGCCATGCAGGATTGGGCTGCCGAGTTTGACGCGCCGATATACCTTCATGCCAACGATCGTCAATGGGTGATGCGCGACAGCCCCTGGATTCACTTCTGGGAGGGCGACACGCTGGAACTGACGCAGGACGTCACGGTTATCCGTCTCGGCGGGCACTTTGCCGGCGGTTGCGTGCTGCACTGGGCGCGGGATGAGGGCATCGTGCTTTCCGGCGATATCGTTCAGGTTACCGCCGGGGCGCGGGCCGTCTCCTTTATGTGGAGCTACCCCAATTTACTGCCGCTGCCTGCCGCCACGGTCAGCGATATCACCCAACGTCTGGCGACGGTAAAATTTAAGAAACTCTACGGCGCGTTTGCCGGCAAAGATATTACGCAAAATGCCGATGAAATCGTGCGCCGCTCGGGGGATAAGTATGTCTCCTGCCTGAAATAGCGGGGGAATGATTATGGGTTTTCTGTGAGCCCCTGATGGGGCTTGGCCTGCGCGCTATTGTCGAGCCGCCGGATGGCGGGCACCAGGCTGGCGCAGACGGTGGCAATCACTACCGCCACCGCCGACACCATCAGGACGTTGCTGCTACCGTAGCGCATCGCCAGCGGCCCTGCGACCAGTTCGCCAAACGGGATTGCCACGAAGGAGCCCACGGCGTCATAGGCATAAACCCGCGCCAGCTTGTCCGGGGGAATATGCGTTTGTAATGAATGCGCCCAGGAGACGCCAAACAGGCCAAAGGCAACGCCGGTGACAAAAAAGGCGGCGGTCAGATACGGCGCTGAGGCGAGTTGGCTCAGCATAAAAATAGGTACCGCGCAGAAGATAACTAACATCACGCCAATAAAGAGATCCCGACGCGGACGCCAGCGCAGAGCAAGGAAGGTACCGGTAATCAGCCCCACGCTCTGGGCCGCGACAATCATTCCCCAGTGCGCTCGTCCGAAGGAGGCGTCGGCAATCGCCGGGCCGAGCACCATCACCACGCCGCTAAACGCTGCGTTGACTATCGTAAACTGCACCACGATAGACCACACCCACGCGCGGCTGGCAAACTCTTTCCATCCCGCTTTTAAGTCCTGCAGGATATTGCTTTGTGATTCGCCGCCGCTGATAGCGGTAACCCGGATCATCGCGTATAGCGGTGCCGAGGCGGCAAAGCCAAGCGCATCAATCGCCAGCCCCCAGCCCGGCCCGACAGAGCTGGCAAGGATCCCGCCCAGCGACGCACCAATTACCGTCCCGCTGTAGATGCCCAACTGGATTAAGGCGTTGGCTTCACGCAGATTTTGTGGCGGCACCGTCTGCGGCACCAGTGCGGAGGACGCCGGTAGGGCGATACCCGCCGCCGCGCCGTTCAGCGCACCGAGCAGTGCCAGGCTGAGTACCGAAGCCGAACCGTCGAGCACCGACCAGGCGACAATCGCTTGCGAAAGGGCGGCAACGGCGGAGGAGTAGACCAGCACCCGGCTGCGGGAGTAACGGTCGGCTAACACGCCGCCAAGCAGTAAAAACGCCACGTTAAAGATGGAACGCGAAGCGACGACAATGCCTAAATCGGAGACGGTGCCGCCGATATCCAGCACGGCAAACGCCAGCGCTATCGGGGCGATACCGTTGCCGAGTACGGTCAGCAGTCGCGCGGTGAAAAGATGGCGAAATACGGGGAAGTGGTAAGCACGAACTTTTTTATTATGCGTATTCATTGCGACAATGATTTCTGGTCAGCGGTTCGAGAATAAGAGGCGAGGTCGCAACAGAGTATCGGTAGGTTTGGTAGGGGTAAAGTCGTGCCGATAAAAAAATCCACGCCGGGGCGTGGATTTAGCAGCATTCGGGGTTAATTCAGCCTGACCGGCATCCCGGAGCGCAGCGCCAGTGCCTGGCTTAACACCGTCTGCTGAATATCCGCGGCCGCCAGGGTGGATTTCAGCGCCGCCGGGATCGCACTTGCTGAAGCCGTGCTGGCTCCGGACTCGGACAGCGGGCTGTGCACTTCGATATAGCGTTCGCCGTTCGGTTCAATGTCAGCTTTTATCGGCTGATTCACAAACTCAACCCGGGTACCCACCGGGACCTCGCTAAACAGCGTTTTAAGGTCGTCGGCGCGTAAACGCACGCAGCCGTGGCTGACTCGCAGCCCGATGCCGAAGTTGGCGTTGGTGCCGTGAATCGCAAACTCGTTGCCAATATACATGGCGTACAGCCCCATTGGGTTATCTACGCCCGCGGGAACGACGGCGGGAAGAATATCACCGGCTGCGGCAAATTCGGCGCGTTCGTTGGGCGTTGGCGTCCAGGTTGGCCCGACTTTTTTCTGTTTCACGGAGGTCACCCAGTGCTCTGGCGTATCGTGCCCAATCTGACCGATGCCCACCGGATAGATTTCGACGGTGTTGCTGCCCACCGGGTAGTAATAGAGGCGCATTTCCGCCGTATTAATGATAATCCCTTGATGCACCGTAGCGGGCAAAATGGTCTGCGACGGGAAGGTGAGAACGGTACCGGGCGCCGGGAGATAAACGTCCACGCCGGGGTTGGCGTCGAGGAGATTGCTCATGCCGATATGATGTCGGGCAGCGTAGGTTTCCAGCGGGGCTTTTTGTCCTTGGGGAACCTGCTCATATTCGTTGCTGCCCACCAGGTTTCCACCGGCTTTCGGTAAGGTATAGGTCAGCGCAAAGGCGGGGTGAACGGAGAAAACAACGGCGAGCGATACCAGTAACGTGTTAAGTTTCATTGAGTTGAATTGTACGACAAATATATGTGTCGCTAATTATACCTACCCGCTATCGCCAACTCCATCGTTTTTGGCGCGATAGCGGGGGGACTATCGGGATCTCATTCTAAAGGCGAGCTTTTTTGCAAAACCCTACAGCGGCAGGCTACCACTTCATTTCGCCGGTGTTCACTTTGGCGCTAAGCTCAAGTGAACTTTCATCGGCAAGGCCTGGGTACGCCGCTTTCATCGCGGTAATCACGCCTGCTGAGTTCTTCTGGCTACTGAGTGCCTGCTCAAAGGTATGCAGATAGCGGTTAGTAAAGGCGATGGCTGCATCATTTGCCGGGCGCTCTCCCAGGTAGTGGCCGGGAATGACCTGCTGCGGTTTCAGCGCCTGCATTTCGCTCAGCACCTTCATCCAGCCCTGACGAATCGCTGGGGTCTGTGTATCGGCGGTCCAGACGTGGATGCCGGAGGCAATACCGGTACCGCCCAGAATCGCCTTGTTCGCCGGGATCCAGACATAGGCGGCATAATCGCCCGCGTGCTTCAGCTCCAGAGGTTCGCCGTCAACGGTAAAACGCGTCGCGCTGGTGGCCTGCGGCACGATGATTTCGGTTGGCGTGCCGTCTTTCATCTGCGGCCCCCAGAAGGCCAGCTTGGCATCTTTGGTAGCCTTGATGTGCTCAACCACGGAAGGTGAAGCTACAACCTTAGCCTGCGGGAACGCCTTCACCAGCGGCTCCAGCCCAAAATAGAAATCCGGGTCGCCGGAGGTGATGACGATGGTTTTCAGCGTTTTGCCGCTGTCGCGGATCATCTGCACCAGCTTCTCGCCATCTTTAACGCTGAACTGCGCGTCAAACAGCACCGCCTCTTTCGGGCCTGAAACCAGCGTGGACGAGACCGGGAAAATGCCTTTTTCCTGTGGGTTGTAGACTTCAAGGTGCAGCGGGGCGGCAAACGCGGAGGTGGCTGCCAGCGACAGAACCAGCGTGAGGGATGTTAATTTCATGGCGATGAACTCCGTAAAGGGTGTAAAGCGCATTCTACGGATTTCTGCTTCTGCTAGAATTCCTGAAACAATACATACTGAGTTTCGTAAAACGATCAAATGGAGACGCAATGGACCGGATTATGGCGGCCATCACCTACAACCGCATCTGCGAACTCGGCAGCCTGAGCGCCGCGGCCCGCTCGCTGGGCATCTCTCGCCCGATGGTCAGCCGCTATCTTGATGAGATGGAGAAGTGGGCCGGTTCCCGGCTGATCCACCGTTCCACCCGGCGGTTAACCATCACGCCAGCGGGAGAAAAAACGCTGGAGAAGACGCGGCAGTTGGCGCTGTTATCGCAGGGAATTGAAGGGGAGGCGACCGGCGTTACGCCATCCGGGACGCTACGTATCGCCTGCGCCCATTTTACGGCGACGCATTTGTTGAACCCGATTATCCCGGCATTCCTGAACCGCTACCCGGCGCTTCGCATTGAGGTTGATATCAACAACCATCCGGTGAGTCTGGTGGGGGAGCGTATCGATCTGGCTATACGCATTACCAATCTTCCGGAACCCGGCGCGATTGCCCGCCATCTGGGAACCTGTCGTTCCGTGCTGTGCGCGTCGCCAGGCTATCTTGCGCGCGCAGGCGTGCCGACCACCCTTGATGAACTCGCCCAGCATAACTGCCTGCACTACAGCCGCTTTTCCGGCCAGTCCTGGACCTTCCGCGATGGCGTGAAAGGCGAGGTCTCGGTGGCGGTCAACGGTAACTTCAGCGCGGGAATATCATCGCTGCTGTGCGAGATGGCGGCGGCGGACGTTGGCCTGGCGATGGTGCCCGACATCGAGGCGAGAGCCGGGCTGGAAAGCGGGCGGTTAGTGCGGGTGTTGCCAGAGCTGGAGCCGCAGCCGCTCGGAATATACGGGCTTTACCAGTCCCGGGACCATCAGCATGCGGCGCTGGGGCTGTTTCTTGATGCGGTTAAAGGGTATCTGGCGGCTGGGTAAGTGCGGTTGAGGTACAACGGGGCCTTTCCGGCCCCGTGGCACGGTTAAGCCAACGTTACTGCTCCGCCGCCAGCTCCGGCAGTTCGCTCTGCGGGTGATGTTTTTTACTGAGCGTGAAGTAACCAAATATCAGCGTGATGACCACAATGCTCGCCATAATCAGGAAGATCTCCTGATAACCCACCTTATCAAACAGCTTACCGATAGGCAGCGACAGCACGATGATGCCGATGGAGCTGGCGATATTAAAGCCAATCAGGTACATCGTTGATGAGAGGCGCTTATCAAAGTTTGCGACGCTGAATTTAAACACCGAGATGACGAACAGCGGCACTTCCAGCGCATGCAGCATTTTGATCAGGGAAATAATATAGATATCGGTGAACAACGCTGAGCCCAGAATTCGGCAGGTCATGATGGTGCCACCCAGCAGCAATGCGGATTTAGGCCCGATGCGGTTAATCAGGAACGGAATCAGCGCCATGCCGACGGCCTCCATAAACACCTGTACCGAGTTGAGGTAGCCGTATACGCGCGGAGCCAGTTCAGGATCGTCAAATAAGCTGGCATAAAACACCGGGAACATCTGCTGGTCGTAAATGCTATAGAACGACCAGGTACCGACGACAAAGATAACGAAGAACCAGAACTGCGAATCTTTAAAGATGGTGAGAAAGTCCTTTCGGGTCAGCGCGTCTGGCTCGGGTGAACGTTCTGCCACGGACGTGGGGGCCGGTGAGTCGGTTTTGAACAGTACGTTAATTACCAGGAATATCACCCCCATTACCGACACGCACCAGAAGTTTATATGCGGGTTGATGCTAAAGAAGATACCACCCACAAACGTCCCTGCGGCGTAGCCAAGCGACCCCCAGAAGCGGGCGGTGCCGAATTCAAAGTTGAATTTACGGCTCACTTTTTCGACAAAGCTTTCCACCAGACCGCAACCAGCGAGATAGCCAAGGCCAAAGAAAATGGCGCCCAATACCATGCCAAGTTTGAAGTTGGAGACCAGCAGCGGTTCATAAACATAAATCAGGAACGGGCCGCTGAGGGTGATGACTATCCCCATCATCCAGATAAGGGGTTTGCGGGTACCGAGCTTATCCTGCAGAAAACCGTAGCCCAGCATAAACAGCATGCTGAAAAACTGGTTTACGGCATACAGCATTCCCAGCTCCGTACCGGAGAGGCCTAATTTGCTTTTTAGCCATATGGCGTAAAAAGACCACCACAGCGACCAGGCGGCAAAGAAAAAGAGCAGATACCCGGAGGAATACCGGTATTTATCATTACTGAACGGCATCGTTATTTTCATGTTTTTTCCAATCCAGATTAGGTCATTGTAAGGTGTTGCTGCTGTAACGTGACGCATGCGCGGTATTACGGGGTCATCGTTCTCCGTAGCGAAGGTTGTGACTGAATAAAACAGCTCAGCTGTTGGCCGTCGGGGAACGCGCTTAGCGCTCCACGCTGGGTGGTCGCGAGTGCACCGCAGGCGCTGGCCTGTTCGAGAAGGGAGAACAACGCCGCCGTTGATGTAGGCCAGCCTTCTCCGGCGATCGCCGCCAGCAGCCCGGCCATAAAGGCGTCACCGGCTCCGGTGGTATCGATGCTGTCGACGCGGTAGCCGCTTAACGTCAGCTTGCTGTTCTGCCAGAAAGCGATAGCGCCATTGGCACCACGGGTAATGATTTTCAAGCGTGCGGGAAAATCAGCCAGCCGTTCGCAGGCGATGCTTAAATTGTCGGCCTGTGTTAACCAAAGCAGTTCTTCTTCGGACATCTTCAAAATGTCACTCTGTCGGGCGAACTCGTTAACGAGGTCAAACATCTGCGTCTCATTGCTCCACATCTGCGGACGCAGGTTGATGTCGAAGCTCAGCGTGCCGCCGGCCTGGCGCGTGGCCGCCATCGCCTGGGTGAGAGTAGCGCGGCAGTCAGGGGCGACCAGCGCCAGCGAGCAGAAGTGCAAAATATCGGTGCCAAAGTTGGGCAGGCTCGCCGGGCTGAGGAACTGATCGGCAGACGGATTGACCAGAAACGCAAACTGTCGCTCACCGTCAGCGTCCAGCGACACCAGTACGGTACTGGTGTGCCGCTGTGTATCAAACTCCAGGCTTCCTGTATCCACCTGTGCCGTTACCAGCGTTTGGTGCAGGAAGCGGCCGAAGGCGTCATTGCCTACGCGGCCGATAAAGCCGCTGGCGTGACCGAGGCGAGCGACGCCGATCGCCACATTGAAGGGGGCGCCTCCCGCGCAAGCTTCAAACTGCATATTGTCGCGCGGCAGTAAATCCACCACGGCATCTCCAAGCGTCCAGATTGTCATTATTTATCCCCAAAGCAGTGAGACGGGTGGTTATTGGGCGGCAAGCGGCCAGGCATGCCCGTTATTAAAAATGGCGTGTCCGTTGTGGCTGAATAAGCTCAGCTGGCGATCGTTCGGCTCTGGATAAATGCGGCTGCTGAGGGTGTATTCGCCGTGATTGACGAAGACTTCTACCGAAGAGCTATCGATAAACAAGCGCAGATCCAGCACATCATTGGCGGGCAGTGGGATACTGCGACAGCCAGAGAGGCCATGCTGTGGGTAGCGGCGTTCCAGCACCAGACGCTGTGACTGGGCATCGACGTAGACGCGCAGCCCGTCGCCCAGCGCGATGCCATATTGTTCAGCCTGGCTGCGGGCGATATCGAGGCTCAGTTCGACTTCGATTGCGAGCGCTTGCTCTTCGACCATCAGAGTGCGATTGCGCAGCTCGCTGACCGGCCAGACATGAAGCTCGCCGCGTAGTGATTCCAGCTCTTTGACCGGGTTCATGCGTAGCCGCTGGTTGGCATCAAGCGTCACTTCCCGGGGGAGGGTAAGCATCCCCGCCCAGCCGTCGGCCTGTTCTGGCATCGGCGACTCCCACATCGACAGCCAGCCGATCACCACGCGTCGGCCATCCGGGGTGGTAAATGATTGGGGGGCATAAAAGTCGTGCCCGTGATCCATCTCCTGGAAGGGCTGGGTCACGTGGAACTGGTGGTTGTCCTGCCATTCGCCGACCATATAGCCGCTCTGGAACAGGTTACGGTAATCGTATCCATTAGCGGCGATACCCTGTGGTGAGAACATGAAGACGAGCTTATCGTTCAGCGGGAAGAGGTCCGGGCATTCCCACATATAGCCCATGCTGTCATCGGCCCGACCGAGGGTGCTGGCAAACTGCCAGTGCCGCAGATCCTGAGAACGATAGAGTTGTACTTCGCCCACATCATCGACCCGAGCACCTACCACCATGTACCAGCTCTCTCCCTCTTGCCAGACTTTCGGATCGCGAAAATGGTGAACGCCCTGCGGGGTATCCAGAATCATGCCCTGACGTTCGAAGTGAACCCCGTCGGTGCTGGTGGCCAGACACTGCACCTGATAGAGGTTTTCATCTTTCGCCTCGCCATCGAATTTGTGCCCGGTGTAGATTAAAGCCAGTTTATTGTCGTCAACCACCGCGGAACCGGAAAAACAGCCGTCTTTATCTTCTGGACCTTCTGGTGCGAGTGCTATCGGTAAGTGCTCCCAGTTCACCATATCGCGGCTGCGTGCATGGCCCCAGTGCATTGGTCCCCAGACCGGTTGCCACGGATAGTGCTGATAGAACACATGGTAGTAACCATCGAACCAGGACAGGCCGTTGGGATCGTTCATCCAGCCTGCTGGAGGGGCAAGGTGATAGCGCGGATACCAGCGCGGGTTTACACGGTCTTTCTGCTGGCTTAAGGCCTCGTTGGCTTTGAAAAGTAGTGACGTCATTTGCTTGTCCCTGTAAGTAAGTTGAGCAAAAGATAACGTTAACATTCTCGGTTTTCTCGCAGATTTGATGGTAATATCGATGTTAATCACAAAAGTTAACGTTAACATTTTGCGGGTGTTATCGAGATCGCATTTTCAGATCCCGGCAAAGTACACGCCGTCAAAGGAGAGGGTATGGCATCTTTAAAGGATGTGGCGCAGCGGGCTAACGTCTCGTTAATGACCGTATCGCGAGCGATTAACGAGCCAGAACGACTGCGGCCAGAAACCTATAAAAAGGTGATGGAAGCGGTGGATGCGCTGGGGTATGTCTCCGATCTCTCCGCTAAAAAAATTCGTGGCGCGAAAACCACGGCTAACACCATTGGGGTGTTGGCGCTGGATACCATGACCACGCCATTTTCCGTGGAGATCACGCTCTCTATCGAAGAGACTGCCCGGGCGCATGGCTGGAATAGCTTTGTGGTGAATATGTTCAGCAATGACCAGCCAGAGAAAATGGTGGATCTGCTGCTGGCGCATCGCCCGGACGGTATTATCTACACCGCGATGGGGCTGCGTCAGGTTCCTGTGCCGGAAAAGCTGCATAAGTATCGCTGCGTGCTGGCGAACTGCGAGAGCATCAGCGGCCCTTTTCCTACCTACATTCCCGATGATGAACAGGGGCAATACCTTGGTGTGAAAGCGTTGCTGGCCGCAGGCTATCGTCGGCTGCTGTGCATCCACCTGCCAAAAGGGATTGTGGCGACCGAACGCCGACGGGCGGGAATGGAGAGAGCCTGCCGTGAAGCGGGTGTCGACCCGGATACCATGTTCCACCACTATCTTCCACCGGGCGAGCGCCACCATATTGATGCGGCGGAAATTGCCGGGCATTACCTGAGTGGCGCACGCCCGATGTTTGATGCGGTGGTGTGCGGTAACGACCGCGTGGCGTTTGTTATCTATCAGGTCTTACTGGGGCGAGGGCTGCGCATTCCTCAGGACGTCGCTGTGCTGGGCTATGACAATATGGTGGGCACTGGCGAGCTGTTTTTGCCACCGCTATCGACGGTTCAACTGCCGCACTATGAAATTGGCCGTCTCAGCGCACTGCATCTTATTCAGGGGCTCGATCACCGCGATACTGTGCGGGTGGACAGCCCCTGGCTTTCCCGTGAATCGATATAATTAACCGCTAATCCGCGCCGCGATGAAAAAAGCGCGGATTAGCGGTTGAGCGCTTGGCTTATTTCTTCTCGCTCTCCGGCATCGTTAATCAGCCGAAAGGTGATGGTATTTCCCGTCTCGAGTGACGCCTGAGGCAGCATTTTTAACCCAAAGCGCTGAGTAGAGAAGGGGGGTAGCATCAGGTCAAGCTCGGCGGTGGCCTGGTAGCGGTGGCCGCGTAAGCTCACGCTAATGTCGTTATAGGAGAGAAAATAGCCGCTCGGATTACGGCAGACCAGGGTGAGCGGCGCGTTATCTTCTACCGTACACGAGACGGATTTCCCCGCAGCAGCGATGTTACCGTTCAGGTTTTTGGGGCGGTAAATGAGCTTTAGCTGCGTCTTCATAGACATCAACAGATACTGTTGCTGGGTAAGCCCCGCTTTTACCGCCGGCACCTCATAAAGGTTAATCCAGTACAAACTTTCCCTGTCGGCCGCTAACTTTTTACCGTCGTAGATGATTTTCACTGATTTTACTTCGTCCGCCCGGAGATTAAATATCGGGGGAATAAGGACAAACGGTGCGTCGGGACTTTGGGCAAAATTGTTAATGTCGCCGCTATCAACCCACACCTGCACAAACGCAGGGTAGGCATTAATGTTCATGATGTTGATGCCCTGCGTGTTTTCACCTTCATGAAAAATGACGCGCGTTTTGTCGACCAACATCCCCGCGTGTGCGTTTAACGCCAGTAGCGTGAAAAAAAGCGTAGCGAGTTTACGCATCACTGTACTCTCACCCAGACGTACGCTTTAGCGCTGACTTTGCCTGCGGTGACCGTCTGTCCCGGTATTTTTTTCAATGTGGCGGTCAGCACTGACTGGTAGTTGGTATATCCGGAGGCCGAACTGCCGCTGGCGGATGCACCGTTGAGCACGGAATACCACCCGACGTCGTTACCGCTTGGGCAGCCGGTAGAAGTACAGGCCCCCCAACCAAGGAAATTCATCGCTGTACCGGTCGCGGTGTTGCTTAAGGCGATGCCGACACCGGTGGCGATAGTGGCATCTGTGCCGTAGCCATCGGATAAGAGATAGCTGACGCCGCCGGAGCCATTCACCAGCCCAAGCTTTTGCGCCGCCAAATAACTTTCATACGGCACCTGTAGCCCTAACGCCGTGCCTCCTGATGAGACACCGGACACGGCGGTGTTATCGCACTCAATGGAGACGGTAAAGTTGGACTGCGACGTTCCGCCCCCCTCCAGAGATTGGATGCTAATCGTGGGCAATAGAACTAATGGCGTGACGTTGCGCGCCACGCAGGTAGCCGTATGGGTTAAGGTCGAGATGGGGGCGGTGCCCATGCCCATCGCTATCCAGCGTCCGGTGCCCCAGGTTGAAAAGTTATAGGCCGAATCCGAACCGATGGTATCGGTGGCGATGCCTGGCCCTTTGAAGGTGACGTAACCATTTGGCTGATTACAGGAATAACTTGAGGTTCCCGTGGCTGAGGCCATCCCCGCGTAGGGGTTGCTGGAACTGGTCGCGCCACAATAACGGCTTGCTCCGTTGCCAGGAAGCCCGCTGATACGCATCAGGTCGGCGCGAATGGCGCTGAAATCCTTCACCCGGATCTGTATTTTATTGCCGACAGTGGCGTAGCTGGTGATCGGGTATTGCTGCCAGTAGCGCGTGAAGGGCATACCCGAATTGAGGTGCGTGAGCTTAATGCCGACATAGGGGAAATAGGTCGCGTAATAGTCCGGATTCCCATCATTGGCACCCAGGTCGTAAAAACCGCCTACGCGGTCGTCACCATTGGTGGCAAACACCTCATAGATGCTTCCCACATCACTGGCATCGCATTCGTATAACACCAGATCGCCTGCGCCGCTGCTGCTGTAGCGTGACGCGGTGGTGATGCTGAATACGGTACTGCCCAGCGGCGTTCCCGTTGGCTGGAGATAGTCGCTGGTGATATTGACGTTACCAAGCCCAATCCCCACACCACAGCTATCGCAGCCGGCATCGATCGATGATTTTCGGGTACAGGTTGCCTGTGCGGTGGCGGCAGATAACAGCAGGAGGGCTAAGCCCCAGAATAATGTGCGAAACATGGAATGGTTGATCACCGGCATTCTCCAGGCGTTTTAATAATGGTGTCGTGGCTCTGCTCATCAGCAATGTGATAATGCAAGCGGCAGGATTGCCGATTCCCCCACTGAACGGTCAGGGTGTCTTCCAGTTTGTCATTGCGAACCCAGGCCTGATTGTTCTGCCCAACCGTGCCAACAGGGCGACCGTCGTTGTCGTAAATGCTGGCGCCAATCGGCAGGCTTGCGCGATAGCGAATATCAATGAGCATGGGGTAGCCGTGGATGACGCTAAATTTGACCCGAACCATAGCGCCCGCCAGGGGGGCGATGCGCTGACTGCTCGACGCCAGTTCGGCATTTTTGTTGATCCCGGACGAGTCGAGAACGACATTGTTGTATTGATATGGCGCGACGGAAGGACTCAGGGCAAAGCCGAATCGGTCAATAGTTCACGTTCTGACTTCCGGCAATCGTCGCGCCCTGGGCGCCTTTGGCCTCCACTAACGCGAAGGTTTCACCCAGATAAGGGCCTGCGGTTACGCCATCTTTATGAATTACCACCGCGCCCTGAAGGCCTGCTGAACCTTGAGAGTAGTTTTTGCCATGTGAGAGGGTGCCTTGTAGGGATCCCACTGCAGTAGAGGTTTGCAGGGTACCGCCGACGGAATGCATGTTGTCGTAGTCGCGCGCGTAGGTGATGCCATAGTTTAACGGGCGTTCGCTGTCCGTAACGCCGGATAGCGTGGATTGTAAGGTTGAGCCGATACCGTTCTGCTGCGTATAGGTTGAGCTGAGCGTCGTCTGCCGGTTCTGGCCAAAGGGAATGGAAACTGAGACCGAGCTTAGGGTCTGCTGATTGGCGGAATAATAGTTATTGATATAGTTGTCATAGCCAATTCCCCCATCAATGGTTGAGCGATATACCTCGCTGTAGCGCGTTCGCGCAATCGACGCATTAATCGCCATGCCGTTGGCAAACTGTTTGCTGTAGCCAAACTGGTATTGCTTGTCCGTGCTTCGGCCGTCACGGTAGGCCTGCGTTGAGCCTGAGAGCCAGATGCTGCCCAGGGTATCCATATCCTGGGTAACGGACACTTCAAAGCGGGAAGACTGGTTTAAGGTTGTCGAAGTCCAGTCTTGCTTATTCTCTTCCCATGCCTGACGTAAGCCAAAAACGTCTGAAAGATCGCGGTAGCCAGCCGTTGAGTAGCGGTACCCGGCGATGGCGATGGTGGTATTGGTGGGTTCAATACGTTTGCTATAGCTGGCATGAAACATCCAGCCGGTTTGCGAACCGCTGGGTAAATTTGCCTGGGAGAACGTTGAGTCCAGGCCGAAGGCGCCTAGCTCGGAGGAGTGTACTGCCCCCATGACGGCGGAGAAGTAACCCTGAGCCAGGCGGCTGCCAAGGTTGGTGGTGACGTTGTTACTCACACCGTATTGCAGCGTGAACTCGGTGAAGGGGTCATCGTCGCCCACATAGCGGGAACGACCCGCGATGGCAGCGTATTTGAACATTCCCTGTCTGACGGATTCGGGACCCGCTGCGTAGGGCACGGTAAAAGTACTGACGCTGCCATCGGCTTCGGTGACCGTAACGGCGAGATCCCCGGAATAGGAGACCGGGTACAGGTCGCTAATCTCAAAACTGCCGGGAGGCACGGTGGTTTCGTAGATAACGGCCTTGCCCTGGCTCACGGTGACGCGGGCATTGCTTCTGGCAACGCCCCGTACGACGGGGGCATAACCCTGCTGGGACTGAGGCAGCATCCGGTCGTCAGAAGCGAGTGAAACGCCGCGAAAGGCCATCCCGGAGAAGAAATTACCAGCGGTATAGCTATCGCCAATCATCAGACTACTTCTGATGGGCAAAATAGGGCGCTGCAGGTAGGCGCGGTTGCTTGACCATAAGGTCTTTCCCGGCACGCTATGTGACCATGAACCCTGTTGACGCAACTGCCATTGCCCAAAGTTCATCGCGTTATTCAAGCCAACCCAGGTCGATTGATAATCACCGTTAGCGCCGCCGTTAAATCGCGAGTAGTACTGGTTCAGGCTGTAATTAGACAGGAACATGGTTTCCCCGGCATTGAGATCGTCCGGTGGAACATATCCGCGTGGTGTTTTGATAAGCTCAGTTTCAGGAATGATAATATTGACCATCATTTTGGTCATATCGGTATCGACGGATGACTGTGCCACTACCTCGGATAAAAAATAGCAACCATCTGATTTTAAAATAGCTTTATCTTTTAGCGGTAGCTGCGTGATAAGTGCAGGCGAGAAGCATGGCAGTGTACTATCTTTAGTGACGCGGAAATTGATGTTCTTATGGGATAAAAATACGCCATTAAGCTGTATATCAACCGAATAGACGCCGGGCTTTATTTTATCATTCGAGATATAGTTGATGATATCATCAACCGGTAAACCACTCCCTTTTAATAGTGTTGTGTCAAACACATAGTCGCTATCGCTATTATGTATATCCGTGCTGCCTGAACTGGCATATACGGATAATGATAACGGGGTCACGAACAGTGTTAACACTATTATCCTTAACATCATTCCCACATTTCCCGGTTATCGTGCTTTCAGCGTTTTTTCTTGCAATACGCCGTAGTCATTGAGGAAACCAACGCGAATCTCTTTTGCGTTCTGCACGGCATCGCAGTTGGCCTTTAGTTGGACCGCTGACTCAGGTGCAAGCATGGTCATCGGGATCGTGCTTTTTGTCGCGCCTGCCTGCAGAGAGACACGAATGCTATTGAGATAATAGGGTGACTGATTGCTGACCTCGAGGTGGCAACCGCGGGTATTTTTCTCAATTTTATAATGAATGAAATCGAGCATCTGCTCGTAGGCAATAGGTAAATCAGACGGGCGTAAGAATACCTTCACCGTACTATTAACGATGAGAACCAGCTTATTTTTATCGTGTTGGTCTGCGGGCATTGAAGGGACTTGAGTGAAGTGCAGGTAGGATACCTGCTCTTTAGTTATTTTTTGTCCCGCCTCCGGATTGAGCAGGCTGATCACCTGATCTTGCTTCGGCTGAATTTTGAAAATAGCAGGCGATACCGCGAGCTTATTTTGCTGGCTGTCAGCCACTTTGCCCTCAGGTGTTACGGATAGCCAGACCTGAACGATATAGGGAAAATTATCGTTGTTGGTAAATTTGACGGTCTTCTGCGCCTGGCTGGCATCCAGAATGACTCGATTACCTTCCATCACGACGCTAGCGCTGGCCGGTAAGCCGGTGAGATACAGCAATGGCAGAATGCAGACTGTTTTCTTAAACATGGGAAATCCTGGCAGGCACATATTGCTATGCGCCTGACGGTTTAATTATAGGAAATGGAATACTGTGCAGAGGCAGTTACTGTCCCAGGCGTCACGCCAGCCGTTTCTGCGTAGTAACGTGCAGTTAGATCCTGTGATGCGGTTGCTGAGTTAGCCGTTTTACTAAACGACGTGGTTTTTACCGTTGAACCATTTACAAAAGCTAATGCTGTAGAGCCGTCGCTATCCAGAATCTGAATAGAAACATTGGTTGCGGTACCACCCACGTTACCAAGGTTGCTGTTCGTGGTGATGTTATTCCCTGCCAATACGGTAGAAATTGTTGCCGCATCGGTGGTGTTGCAGCCGGTAACGTTCACGGTAAATTTCGTATCGCCCGCCGTGGCTTTTGCGGTACTAAGAGAACCAGTCGATACCGTTGGCAGCAATACAATCGGTGCCGTTGAGTTGCCATTAATATTGACGGTACAGGTTTGCGCGTTCACTTCACCTTTAAATTGAACGGTATTTGCCGATGCCGCAATTGCGGAGGACGACATCATGGCAAGAGAGATAAAAAAGAGTTGCGCTTTCATTAAGCATCCTTGTTTTGATGATGAATCATTGTGTGTGGTGGTAATGACTCCAACTTATTGATAGTGTTTTATGTTCAGATAATGCCCGATGACTTTGTCATGCAGCTCCACCGATTTTGAGAACGACAGCGACTTCCGTCCCAGCCGTGCCATTACGCACCACCCCGTCAGTAGCTGAACAGGAGGGACAGCTGATAGAAACAGAAGCCACTGGAGCACCTCAAAAACACCATCATACACTAAATCAGTAAGTTGGCAGCATCACCCTGGAGATTAATGAACGTAACGATCTCAGCCAGAATGAACAATCACTAGACAATCTCGCTTATCTGCAAAAGTTGGGTTTTAGCATCGTCCTGGATGATTGTTTTTCACGAAATAGCGTGAATTTCCCAGTACGAAAGTTTCAGTTCGATGGCTACAAGCTGGATATGAATGTAGTGGATGCCCTCAGTCGAGATGGTGAGGCGCTAGCGCTGGTCAAAAGCCTCTCTTATTACTGCAAGCTGACGAATCGCTATTGCATTGCCGAAGGCGTAGACAGGCAGGAGAAAATGGCTCTTTTGCAAGAGTCTGGTATCTCGTACTACCAGGGTAACTATATATCAGAGCCTATTACTGGCGATGAGTTGCAGCGGTTTATCAACGAATTTGCTGCTTAAAGAAAAGGTGTTGTTATCAGAACCTGTCTGAAAGGTGGGTTTTGTTACGCATTAACGACAGCGACTTCACTGAGGTCACGTAGAATGCCAACCGCCAGCCTACATTTATTGTGTTAGCAGGTAATCACAATAGGCTGGTGGTGGCATACGCCAGATAACATCTCGCATGTCCGGCCTTACTTTCAGACAACGGTTGCGGGATGAGTGATTGCGTGAATTAATAATCCACGCATCATTGCGGATTTTAACTTACTGGTGTATTTCGCAGGCGTAAAATTCTGCGAAAAATGCAGGTTTAACGTTGGGCTATGACTTTTATTTAATTTTGATTATTGCGAGATTAATTAAATAACTTATTAATAATCAGTTATTTATATATTTCAGAATCCCCATGAAGTTTGTTCTTCCCGGTGGTCGAGAGGATTTTGAATGATGTTGCGCCTTGCTCGTCTGCCTTACGCGAAAGCGCATTCGATAACTCATCAAGCGTATAGGCATTGCTGGCTGAGACTACACCTATCTTTTCTTTTCCATCGGTATGATTAATTTCCTGAGCAGCAGAAGCGACATTCACTGAAATGAATCCCATAAATAATGTAGCAATAAGTAGTGCTTTCATATCTGATACCTCTTTAAGTTCTATATTTGAAGCTGGATGAGTATTGGGGGAACTTCCCTTGTCGGTGTAGTTAAATATACAGATCCAAGCTGTCATAAGGCTGACTGCTATATGACAAATTTGTCAGGATTTCAGATTGGGTAAGATTCTTGAACGCCGGTGAGTTCGCTGGTACTGCACTCAGGCTTCCTACTGCGGGGCATATTGTCTATGTCTAAAGCCTTATCCAGACTCAGCACACTGACCTGAACCTGTGTGATTTGCGCCCGGGTGATCGCTCCATCTTCTGGTGTTCCACTACGGTGGCGCTCCCCCTGACCAGTCGTAAGTGGCATCCATCCAGCTTTACGCTGATGATAGATACTGAATAATGGCGGTTTTGTTACATAGGGTGTATATCGGTCCACATAAAGTTTGAGAGGCGTTCAGCAACCAGCCATTTTTCATTCTGAAAAACGTAACGGTCGTGATAGCGCACTCCGCTGGTTTGTTTGATGCGTTGCCCATTCTCTTCTTTGATTAACGTCACCTGGCAATAGGCAATGCCGCTGGCTGTATTTTCAGTAATGGTGACGGTTTGCTGGCCGTTGATATGGTAAACCACCGAGAATTGAGACAGATAACCGCTGAATGCCTCAAGAATCTGCTGCTGCCCATTTAAATCAAACACTTCCTTACCATCCATCACCACGTTAATGTGCGCATCGGCGGTAAACAGAGGCATTTGTGCCGCCACATCTTTCTCATCCGCGAGGTTAGAAAAAGTATCAACCAGTTCACGAAGTGCCAGACGTTGGGCGATTTCATTGTTCGTCATTGCGTATACCTTAATCAGCGTTGTGTTTAACTACGGTTAGTTTAATTGTTTTAAAACTCGTGCCGGATTACCGCCGACAACGACATTGAAAGCATTATCCAGCCATCATTATCTCAGGTATATGGATAGTTTTTGCTTTCAGAATTCCTGGTTCAGAGATAATGACATTGTCTTGAGGCGGGAAATGTTATCTGTTGGGAATGGCGGCGGGGAGCAGAGGTGATAATCGATGACGCGTAATGAAAAAAATCCACGCCATGGCGTGGATTTTATCGGTTCTTATCATCGGTATGAGATTTAACGAAACCTCATGAGGCGATAAAGCTTATTTAGACGTTGAACAGGAAGTTCATCACATCGCCATCTTTAACGATGTAATCTTTCCCTTCTGCACGCATCTTGCCGGCTTCTTTCGCGCCTTGTTCACCTTTGTAGGTGATGAAGTCTTCAAACGCGATGGTCTGTGCGCGGATAAAGCCTTTTTCGAAGTCGGTGTGGATTTTACCCGCAGCCTGCGGTGCTGTTGCGCCAACAGGGATGGTCCATGCACGGACTTCTTTCACGCCAGCGGTGAAGTAGGTCTGCAGGTTCAGCAGTTCGTAACCGGCGCGGATAACGCGGTTCAGACCAGGCTCTTCCAGACCCATTTCAGCCATGAATTCTTCACGGTCGGCATCGTCGAGTTCAGCGATGTCGGCTTCAACGGCGGCACATACGGCAACCACGACGGAACCTTCAGCCGCTGCAATTTCGCGCACTTTATCGAGGTACGGGTTGTTCTCAAAACCGTCTTCGTTAACGTTGGCGATATACATGGTTGGCTTCAGGGTCAGGAAGCTCAGATATTTGATGGCTGCTTTGTCTTCTTCGGTCAGCGTTTTCAGCGCGCGCAGCATGCCCGCGTTTTCCAGCTGTGGCAGACATTTTTCCAGCGCAGCCTGTTCAGCTTTGGCGTCTTTATCGCCGCCTTTAGCTTTTTTCTGCACGCGGTGCAGGGCACGTTCACAGGTGTCGAGGTCAGACAGCGCCAGTTCGGTGTTGATAACGTCGATATCGTCAGCCGGGTCGACTTTGTTGTTCACGTGGATGATGTTGTCGTTCTCGAAGCAACGCACAACGTGACCGATAGCTTCGGTTTCACGGATGTTGGTCAGGAACTGGTTACCCAGGCCTTCACCTTTGGAAGCGCCTTTTACCAGGCCCGCGATATCAACGAATTCCATGGTGGTTGGCAGGATGCGCTGAGGTTTAACGATTTCCGCCAGCTGGTCCAGACGCGGATCGGGCATCGGAACAACGCCTGTGTTCGGCTCGATAGTACAGAACGGGAAGTTCGCCGCTTCAATACCCGCTTTGGTGAGCGCGTTGAACAGGGTGGATTTGCCTACGTTTGGCAAACCAACGATACCGCATTTGAATCCCATGTTTAAATCACCTTAATCTTTTGATATTCAACCTGTTATAGAAAACAGATTGTAGAAAAGTTAATAACTCCGCCTATTATACACGTCATACAGGAAAAAAACCGTACTTCATCCTGCTACGATGGCGGCAACCTGAATACTTTAGCGTACCGGTGAATACTTATTGCGCTTTAAAGGCGTGCAGACGGTTAGTCGCTTTAGTCAGCCCGTCTTTCAGCCAGATCTCGGTACAGCGCGCCGCTTCGTCTACGGCATCGTCAATCAGCTTCTGTTCGGCCGCCTGCGGCTTACCTAATACAAAGCCAACAACTTTGCTTTTATCGCCCGGATGACCAATTCCGATGCGTAAGCGGTGAAAATTAGGGTTATTACCCAATTTGCTGATGATGTCCTTCAGGCCATTATGGCCGCCGTGCCCGCCGCCAAGCTTGAACTTTGCCACGCCAGGCGGGAGATCCAGCTCATCATGGGCCACCAGAATTTCATCTGGATTAATGCGATAGAAGGTCGCCAGTGCCGCAACGGCTTTGCCGCTGAGGTTCATAAAGGTGGTTGGCACCAGCAGACGAACATCTTCTCCGGCCAGATTAATGCGGGAGGTGTAGCCAAAAAACTTACTCTCTTCACGCAGCGGTGCGCGAAAACGCTCTGCCAGCAAATCGACGTACCAGGCACCCGCGTTATGACGCGTTCCCGCGTACTCTGCGCCGGGGTTAGCCAGGCCGACAATCAGTTTAATCGTCACGTTGTTATTCCTGAGTGGGCAATCTTTCCGGCGGCTAGTTTACGTCGAGAGGGCGCGCTTGACAAAAATAAGCGCCCTGAGTGGCAAAACTTGAATAGTTCACAACCGGAATAATGCTGATTGAAAAGTATTTCAGTCACTTAAATGTAAAGATTTGTTGATGAGATGTTCTTATTTGTGATCACCAGCGCACTTATCCCTGGCGGTGTTGTCTATACTTTACACACTAGGAATAGGGATATATCCCTAAACCCAAAGCCAATCTACGGAGGTGACACTATGAAACGCAAAAACGCTTCGTTACTCGGTAATGTGCTCATGGGGTTAGGTCTGGTCGTCATGATCGGCGGTGTCGGTTATTCTATTTTAAACCAGATGCCGCAGCTTAACCTACCTCAGTTTTTTGCGCATGGTGCGGTGTTAAGCATCTTTGTAGGCGCACTTCTCTGGCTGGTTGGCGCGCGTGTCGGTGGGCACGAGCAGGTGAGCGATAGATATTGGTGGGTACGTCACTATGACAAACGCTGTCGCCGCAACGATAATACCTCTCACCGGCACAGCTAAATATGACAATGGCTCCCGTGGGAGCCATACAGACAACTTCCAAAGTCCTGGCCGAAAGCCGGGACTTTGTGCTTTCAGGGTGGTCTAACTTATTCGAACAGCCGATGGTGCAACGCTTTGACCGCGCTGTCGGCCGCATCGCCTGGCAGCAGGAAGCAAAGGTTGTTATGAGATGCGCCGTGGCAAATCATCCGCACCGCATGCTCTTCCAGGCGAGAGAAGACATCGTTACACACGCCCAGCTCTTTGGTCAGTTGATTACCCACTAACGTTACCAGCGCCAGCCCGGTTTCTACTTCCACACGGCAGTGGGAGGAGAGGGCCGTAAACAGTGCGGTAGTCAGCGTGTGATCTTCACCGGAGGTCGCGTTTGACGAGTCCAGCGCCAGTGCGATGGTTGATTCTGATGTCGTCACCAGATCCGTTGCCACGTTGTGCTGGGCCAGTAGCGTGAAGATCTGCGCTAAGAAACGGTTAGATGGCTGATCGTCGAGACGGTGCAGGCGCAGCAGCGTCTGCTTGCGGCGTACCGCAACCGCACGATAGCGCGGCGGGTTCTCCGTTGTGCAGCATACCAGCGTACCGCCAGCGGCTGTGTCTTTACTGGACCCAACAAACACCGGAATGTTCTTACGCATCGCTGGCAGCAGCGTCGCCGGGTGCAGCACTTTCGCGCCGTAACCTGCCATGTCGCTCGCTTCAGAGAACGAGATGCTGTCGATGCGTTTCGCGTTTGGCGCGATACGAGGATCGGTGGTGTAGATTCCGGCGACATCGGTCCAGATATCAACGCGGCCTGCGTGCAGCGCTTCACCCAGCAGGGAAGCCGTGTAGTCGCTGCCGCCACGGCCAAGCGTGGTGGTGCGACCGTTAGCGTCACGGCCGATAAAACCCTGGGTAATCATTATTTCTTGTTCGATACGCGGGCGCAGATGCGTTTCCGCCAGCTCAGCCACGGCGCTAACCTGAGGTTCTGCGCAGCCGTGGGTGGAGTCGGTGCGAATTACGCTGCGGGCGTCAAACCAGCTGGTTTCAACGCCGCGTTCACGCATCACTTCCGTAAACAGCAGGCTGGACATCAATTCCCCGTGACTCACCAGCTCATCGCTTAGAGCGTCAGACGGTGAAACCATCGCCGTTTGCGCCAGACGGCTAATATTATCGAGGAGATTATCGATTTCCTTGCTGATGACAGAAGGCTGCTTCAGACGGGAAATAATGTTGTATTGAATGGTCCGGAGGGTCTCAAGCTTGTCTAACTGCTGATGACTTTCCAGACCTTCAGAAAGCTCAACCAGTAAGTTGGTGACACCTGCGGAAGCAGACAGGACAACTAAACGAACATTTTGATCGGCAAGCACAATGCTGGCGCTGCGGTTCATCGCATCAAAGTCAGCAACGCTGGTGCCGCCAAACTTGGCAACGATGAATTGTGGGTAAATGCGGGTCATAACACTCTCATATCAGGGCGCCATAATATATGGCTAGAAAATTTTCATTCTCGGCATAAGGGAAGGTTCCTTCTCCTTACGAAATGTCCGCCCGCGAACATTTCTGGATGACAACCCAGGAGTAATCCTGTTGTCGATAACGTGTTCTGCCCGTCACACGCTACCGGGTGCTGCGCATTAGTCTATATTTACTGGGGGGTAAATAAGCGCGCCATAGTAAGTGATTTATCACAAGGGATCGACTTTTTTATTTATCTCTCAGTAAATAAATGAAAAATCCCGTTTTATTCGAAATCCTCAACCTTATTTATGGTAAAGACACGTAAAAAAATAATAAAACCTTAACAATTGGGTGGCTATCATTACATCGTCATCTTTGTATTTATCTGAAGCTTTTAAAAATAAATGGTAACAATTTGGCATCGACGGGTTGTTGGTTTTGTGTTGTTACCTTTTGATTTTAAAGTGAAAAATGACACCTGAAAAGCGCGTAAAATAAATGATTGAGTCCTTAGCTAAAACAACATATATTAGCCGCGATTTTTTACAGGTAATCCTTATAACCATTTATTCAATCAGGCGTTAATCTACACCTGGTTGTAGGAGTGATATGATGACGGATAAAGTCCGTATTGATACTTTACGTGCTAATTCATTACCACAGAGCAATGATACCTTTTTAGCAAGACAAGCTGAGTTTGAATCTAACGTCAGAAGTTATCCACGTAAGCTGCCGCTGGCTATCGCCAAGGCACAGGGCGTTTGGATCACTGACGTTGAAAATAATCAATACCTTGACTGTCTGGCGGGTGCCGGCACCCTGGCACTTGGTCATAATCATCCTGATGTACTTCAAAGCATTCAAAGTGTCATCACGAGTGGCTTACCGTTACATACGCTTGATCTCACGACCCCATTAAAAGATGAATTTTCATCTTATTTACTCTCCCTTTTACCGGGCGAGGGTAAAGAATATTGCCTGCAGTTCACCGGCCCATCCGGCGCGGATGCTGTAGAAGCGGCTATCAAACTGGCGAAAAAAGCGACCGGTCGTTCTGGCGTAATCAGCTTCTCCGGCGGTTACCACGGTATGACTCACGGTGCGCTGTCCGTGACCGGTAACCTGTCACCGAAAGAAGCCGTCAGCAACATGATGCCGGAAGTGCAGTTCATGCCATATCCGCACGAGTACCGCTGCCCGCTGGGTATCGGTGGCGAAGCGGGCGTGAAAGCGCTGACCTACTACTTCGAAAACCTGATCAACGACGTTGAAAGCGGCGTGCGTAAACCTGCGGCGGTGATTCTTGAAGCCGTTCAGGGTGAAGGCGGCGTGAACCCGGCTCCGGTCGAGTGGCTGCAACGTATCCGTAAAGTGACTCAGGAACACGGCATCATGCTGATCCTCGATGAGGTTCAGGCTGGTTTCGCGCGTACCGGTAAACTGTTCGCCTTCGAACACGCTGGTATTGAGCCAGACATCATCGTCATGTCCAAAGCGGTTGGCGGTGGTCTGCCACTGGCGGTTCTGGGTATTAAAAAGCAGTTTGACGCATGGGCACCAGGCCATCACACCGGTACCTTCCGCGGCAACCAGCTGGCGATGGCGACCGGCCTGACCACGCTGAAGATCCTCAAAGACGACAAAATTGCCGATAAAGTTGCCGCCCAGGGCGAGTGGCTGAAAGGCAAACTGGCTGAACTGCAGAAACGTTACCCGGTTATCGGTCACGTTCGTGGTCTGGGTCTGATGATCGGTCTGGAAATCGTTAAGCCTAACGAAGCGCCTGACCATATGGGTTGCTTCCCGGCTGACGGCGAGCTGTCTGCGCTGCTGCAGAAGAAATGCTTCCAGGCGGGTCTGATCCTGGAGCGCGGTGGTCGTAACGGTTGCGTACTGCGCCTGCTGCCATCCCTGCTGATCACCAACGATGAGCTGGAAATCTTCCTCGATAAATTTGAAAACGCCCTGAATGCCGCTGGCGTGAAGCCGGTTTAAACGGAGTAGGATCGAATGTCTGACGTAAACCCGATTCTGTCCGGCTCGGCGCAGAGTATTGCTGCCTATCAGGACGCTATCGAGCAGAGTACTAAAGCGGTCGTTGAATGGTTAAAACAGCCTGAGATGTATCAGGGCAAAACCGTTGAACAGCTGCGTGAACGTATCAACCTGAACTTTACGTCTCAAGGCCTGGGCAACCAGGCCGCCATTGAGCGTGCGGTTGAATACTTTCTGAAAGACAGTCTGTCCGTTCACCATGCACAGTGCGTGGCGCACCTGCACTGCCCAAGTCTGGTCATTAGCCAGGCGGCGGAAGTGCTGATTAACGCCACCAACCAGAGCATGGACTCCTGGGATCAGAGCCCGTCCGCGACCATTATTGAGATCAAACTGATCGAATGGCTGCGTGAGCAGGTTGGTTTCCCGGCAGGCGATGCCGGCGTGTTCACCAGCGGCGGTACCCAGAGCAATCTGATGGGCCTGATGCTGGCACGTGACGCGTTCTATGCGCGTCAGGGGCACTCTGTACAGCAAGACGGTATTACCGGCGATCTGCGCAAGATGAAAGTGTTCTGTTCTGAGAACGCGCACTTCTCCGTGCAGAAAAACATGGCACTGATGGGCCATGGCTATCAGTCCGTCACGCTGGTGAAAACCGATGCTTTCTCTCGTATGGACATCAGTGACCTGAAAGAGAAGCTGGCGCAGGCGAAAGCCAACGGCGAACAGGTGATGGCGATTGTTGCGACGGCAGGTACCACCGATGCGGGCGCGATTGACCCGTTAACGGAAATTACCGCGCTGGCCGCCGCAGAGCAGATCTGGGTTCATGTGGATGCAGCATGGGGCGGGGCGTTACTGCTGTCTGAGAAGTATCGTCATTTCCTCAATGGACTTGAGCAGGCTGACTCCGTCACTCTGGACTTCCACAAGCAGTTCTTCCAGACCATCAGCTGCGGGGCGTTCCTGCTGAAAGATGCGCGTCATTATGAACTGATGCGTTATCAGGCGGCGTACCTGAACTCTGATTTCGACGAAGAGCATGGCGTGCCAAACCTGGTGTCCAAGTCTCTGCAGACCACGCGTCGTTTCGATGCGCTGAAGCTGTGGATGGGCCTTGAAGCGCTGGGCAAAAAGCAGTATGCCGAAATCATTGATAACGGCGTTACGCTGGCGCGCGATGTTGCTGAGTTTGTGAAAACCCAGCCGCATCTGGAGCTGGTCATGGAGCCGCAACTGGCAAGCGTGCTGTTCCGTTTCCGTCCGGAAAATAACGACAGCGCGTTTGTGGCCCTGCTGAACCAACGTATTGGTGACGTTCTGCTGGCTTCCGGCAGCGCTAACGTGGGTGTGACCGAAGCTGATGGCGTAACCTGCCTGAAGCTGACGCTGTTGAACCCTACGGTATGCCTGGAGGATGTTAAAGTTCTGCTGGCAAGCGTGAAAGACACCGCTGAGCAACTGCTGAAAGCGTAAGCAATCACGTTGCGATAAAAATGGCTCCCTCGGGAGCCATTTTTTTGCCTGTCATTTGTAGCCCGGCCAAGCGAAGCGCCGCCGGGAGACGGTTAGATGATGTCTGCTAGTGCAGCATCCTTGTTTGGGAAGAAGGTAAGGCGGCCAGGAATCGGCTGAATGCCAGCGCGTGCCATGGTGCGCAGCGGCTGGAATTCCAGATTGGAGACGCGCAGCTCGCAGCCTTCAGGCAGCTTTTTCACGAAGCGCTGGAAGGCATCCAGGCCACCGGCGTCCAGCACCGGTACGGCATCCCACTTCAGCACCACGATACGTTTGCCTTCAATCCGCGTCTCAAGATCGCTAAACAACCCTTCGGCGGCGGCAAAGAACAGCGGGCCAATTACGCGCAGCACCAGCACATCATCCGGCACAGTCACGTTCACGGCGGAAAGACGCGTCATACGCGCAATACGGCGCATAAACAGCAGCGATGCCAGCACGATCCCAACGCTGATGGCGATAACCATATCAAACAGCACGGTCAGCGACATACAGATAAGCATCACGATGATGTCGTCTTTCGGCGCTTTGCGCAGCAGGTACACCACCTTGTGCGCCTCGCTCATGTTCCATGCCACCATCAGCAGCAGGGCGGCCATGGCAGAAAGCGGCAGCCACGAGAGCACCGGGGCCAGAATCAGCAGCGCCAGAATTACCAGAACCGCGTGGATCACCGCAGAAACCGGTGAGGTGGCGCCAGCGCGAACGTTCGCCGCCGAACGCGCAATGGCAGCGGTGGCAGTAATGCCGCCAAAGAATGGCGCGATGATATTGCCGAGGCCCTGACCGACCAGTTCGCTGTTTGCTTTATGCTTGGTGCCGGTCATACCGTCGAGCACGACTGCACACAGCAGGGATTCAATCGCCCCCAGCATCGCCATAGAAAACGCCGCTGGCAGCAGAGCGTGAATGGAGGCCCAGCTTAAGGTAAAGGTTGAGCCCGGCATATCCCACGGCAGCACAAACTGCGGCAGCAGCTGCGGGATACCGTTACCCTGAGAGCCGTCAGCAAGGATGTAGTGGAACTGAGAGCCGATGGTGGCGACGTGGCCACCGAGCAGGTTCACAATCAGCATAACCACGCAGCCAGCAATCAGCGCGGGCAGATGACCTGGCAGGCGCAGGCCGAGGCGAGGCCAGAGGATCAACGTACCGAGGGTGACGATGCCAATGGCCGCATCGCCAACGTTAATGGTCGGCAGCGCCATCACCAGCGCGCCCACCTTCTGTAAATAGTGTTCCGGAACGTGCGTCATCTGCAGACCGAGGAAATCTTTAATCTGCATGGTCCCGATGGTAATACCAATCCCTGAGGTGAAGCCGAGCGTTACCGACAGCGGAATATATTCGATCAGGCGGCCAAAGCGGGCCAGGCCAAAGAGGATCAGGAATATCCCGGACATCAGGGTCGCAACCAGCAGGCCCGCAAGGCCGAACTGTTGAGAGACAGGGTAGAGAATAACGACGAAGGCAGCCGTCGGCCCGGAGACGCTAAAGCGAGAGCCGCCGGTCAGGGCGATAACAATCCCCGCGACGGCGGAGGTGTAAAGGCCGTATTGCGGTGCCACGCCGCTGCCGATCGCCAGCGCCATCGCCAGCGGAATCGCGATGATCCCAACCGTGATACCGGCAATCAGATCGCGCATAAACCGCGCGGAGGTGTATTTCTCTTTCCAGCAGGCATCAATCAGCGCGCGGAAAGGCATAACGTGAGGGGAGAGTAATTTATTCACAGTTGTGTTTCATCCATGAGCGCATCATCTACCATATGAATGATAGTTGAAGTTGGCATAAATCATACAAATTAACTACACAGACAAAAAAACCCGCCGCAGCGGGTTTTTTAACCAAATCCGATTAGTGTTCGAACATGGCGGAGATGGATTCTTCGTTGCTGATACGACGAATCGCTTCGGCCAGCATCCCGGACAGGGTCAGGGTACGAACGTTTGGCAGCGCTTTGATCTCATCACTTAATGGGATGGTATCGCAGACAACCACTTCGTCGATGACGGAGTTACGCAGATTGTTCACCGCATTGCCGGAGAAGATCGGGTGAGTTGCGTAAGCAAATACGCGTTTCGCACCACGTTCTTTCAGCGCTTCAGCTGCTTTGCACAGCGTGCCACCGGTATCGATCATGTCATCAACCAGTACGCAGTCACGACCGGCAACGTCACCGATGATGTGCATAACCTGGGAAACGTTCGCACGCGGGCGACGTTTGTCGATGATAGCCATGTCGGTATCGTTCAGCAGTTTAGCAATAGCACGAGCACGGACTACGCCACCGATGTCTGGAGAAACCACAATTGGGTTATCCAGGTTCAGCTGCAGCATATCTTCGAGCAGGATTGGGCTACCAAATACGTTATCAACCGGAACATCGAAGAAGCCCTGGATCTGTTCAGCGTGCAGGTCTACGGTCAGTACGCGGTCAACGCCAACGCTTGACAGGAAGTCAGCGACAACTTTAGCGGTGATAGGTACACGAGCAGAACGAACGCGACGGTCCTGGCGAGCATAACCGAAGTAAGGGATAACGGCGGTGATACGGCCTGCGGAAGCACGGCGCAGGGCATCTACCATAACGACTAATTCCATCAGGTTGTCGTTAGTTGGGGCACAAGTGGACTGGATGATGAAAATATCACCACCGCGTACGTTTTCGTTAATTTGTACGCTGACTTCGCCGTCGCTAAAGCGACCTACAGCGGCGTCGCCGAGAGAAGTGTACAGGCGGTTGGCAATACGTTGTGCTAGTTCCGGGGTGGCGTTACCAGCAAAAAGCTTCATATCAGGCACGAGAAGAACCTCAGGCATGCGTCCAGTGGTGGATGAAACGGGCCAAAAACTGTGCGGGCCAGGCGCGATTTCATCCAGGCGGTGTATTAAAGAGCGCGATGCAACGTCTGGAACAGGGTGACGTTGTCACCAGAGCTCAGTTTGCCCGGCAGGGTCACTCATCACCATTCTTCTTTCGTCAGCATGACTGACGGAAACCGAATGATTCAGAGCAGGGCTTGCTTCAATGGAGAGAGGTTTACACCTTTCGCCACAAAGCCTTGCAACCATTCCGGGGCTTGCTCAAGCACCTGGCGGGCAGCGAGTTCTGTGTCGAATTCAGCAAAGACACAGGCTCCTGTTCCAGTCAGGCGCGACGGCGCGTATTCTAACAGCCAGGAAAGCACATCATCAACCTCGCGAAAACGTTTTCTTGCGATAACCTCGCAATCATTGCCGAATTCACAATTTAATAACGTTTCTATTGACCTGACAGGGGTGTTTCGTGGCAGCTCCGGATCGCGGAAGATAACCGGGGTTGGAATGCTGACGCCCGGGTGGGCCACCAGATACCATTTTTCCGCAACCTCAACCGGCGTTAGCACCTCGCCAACCCCTTCAGCAAACGCTGCATGGCCACGAACGAACACCGGCACATCGGCACCCAGCGTCAGGCCAATAGCCGCCAGCTCATCTTCCGAGAGCCCGCATTGCCACAAATGGTTTAGCGCAACCAGAACGGTAGCGGCGTTTGAGGAGCCGCCGCCCAGCCCACCGCCCATCGGCAGGCGTTTCTCAATGCTGATGTCCGCGCCGCAGCCGTCCGCCAGACGCTGGCTGTCGGCGGCGGTTTTCATCAGCAGGCGCGCGGCGCGAATAATCAGGTTCTCTTCGTTTGGCACGCCGTCCACGGGGGTGAGCAGTCGCATTTGCCCATCCTGGCGCGGCACAATGGTCAGTGTGTCACCGTAGTCGAGAAACTGAAACAGCGTCTGCAGCGTGTGATAGCCGTCAGCGCGCTGCCCGGTGATGTATAAAAACAGGTTCAGCTTTGCCGGAGAGGGCCAACGGGTCATCATTTAGCGATCCAGTTATCCATCTTCAGCTTGATGCGCTGGGAGCCTTCGGTCAGCTCCATGTTGGACGGCAGCGCTGGCTGGGTTTTGTTGTCGTAACCGCCGTACACCACTTTCCAGGTTTTGCCGTTCTGGGTGTAGTTGAGTTCACTCAGACGATACTGGTCGTCAAGTTTATAGTCGGTGGCGTCGCCCGGCAGGCCGAGGATCCACTGACGCAGGCTGTTGAGCGGAATCGGCATCCCGGTCAGCTTGCCAATCATCTCTTCGCCGTCGGCGGCGGTATAGTGCTGGCCTTTGTTATCGGTCAGTTGGGCAGAACCCGGTTTGCCAATCAGCTCAAGCTCGGTGCTGCCAAGCGGGTTGGTTAACAACAGACGATAGTTGTCCTGGCCGGTTTGCTGCCAGAAGAAGCGGGCGTAAACCTTTTGTTGGTCAGACAGATACGCAAACGCACCGCGGGTCTGATACTGGCTTAAGTGAAGAACGTCCTGCTGGTGCTGCTTCCACTGTGGGGCGGTAGGGCTTTTACCCGGACCGGTTGGCGCAGTGGTGGTACAAGCGGTAAGGACCAGGGCTGCCAGCGGCAGCAGGCGAATCAGGCGGAAATCAGACATGACAATCCTTGAAGTGCGTTGCAGTGATAACGCTTAATGCTAGCGTCGCCTGCGGGCAGCGTCTACGCTCAAGTTGTCTTAAATCATAAAATTAACCCAGCCTGCCTATTACTCCAAAAGGGGGGCGTCCCTTTTATTGATCTCGCGCATCCTGTATGATGCGCTCAGACTAACCTTATCAACGCTGGTACTACTCCCGCACAATGACCCTTTTAGCTCTTGGCATTAATCACAAAACAGCCCCGGTAGCGCTGCGAGAACGTGTAACGTTTTCGCCAGATACGCTCGACCAGGCGCTGGAGAGCCTGCTGGCTCAGCCAATGGTGCAAGGAGGCGTGGTACTGTCGACCTGTAACCGCACCGAGCTCTACCTCAGCGTAGAGGAGCAGGAAAATCAGCATGAAGCGATTATCCGCTGGCTGTGCGATTACCACGGCCTGAATGAAGAAGAACTGCGCCAGAGCCTTTATTGGCACCAGGATAACGATGCCGTCAGCCATCTGATGCGCGTTGCCAGCGGGCTGGACTCGCTGGTGCTGGGCGAACCTCAAATCTTAGGGCAGGTTAAAAAAGCGTTTGCCGACTCCAGCCGCGGGCATCTGCATGTCAGCGAGCTGGAACGCATGTTCCAGAAATCCTTCTCTGTTGCCAAACGCGTGCGCACGGAAACGGATATCGGCGCCAGCGCGGTGTCGGTGGCGTTTGCGGCCTGTACCCTGGCGCGACAGATCTTCGAATCACTCTCTTCGGTGACGGTGCTGCTGGTCGGCGCCGGTGAAACCATCGAACTGGTGGCGCGCCATCTGCGCGAGCATCATGTGAAAAAAATGGTGATTGCCAACCGTACCCGCGAACGCGCACAGGTGCTGGCCGATGAGGTCGGGGCTGAAGTGATCGCGTTGAGCGACGTGGATGAGCGGCTGAAAGAGGCCGATATCATTATCAGTTCTACCGCCAGCCCGCTGCCGATTATCGGTAAAGGAATGGTGGAGCGCGCGCTGAAGGCGCGTCGTAACCAGCCGATGCTGCTGGTGGATATCGCCGTACCGCGCGACGTTGAGCCGGAGGTGGGGAAACTCGCCAACGCCTATCTCTACAGCGTCGATGACCTGCAAAACATCATTCAGAATAACCTCGCGCAGCGCAAAGCCGCCGCGGTTCAGGCTGAAACCATTGTTGAGCAGGAAACCAGTGAATTTATGGCCTGGCTCCGCGCGCAAAGCGCCAGCGAAATCATCCGTGATTATCGTTCCCAGGCTGAAACGGCGCGTGAAGAGCTCACCGCTAAAGCGATCGCGGCTCTTGAACAGGGCGGCGACCCGCAGGTCATCATGCAGGATCTGGCGCGGAAATTAACCAACCGCCTGATCCACGCGCCAACAAAATCTCTTCAGCAGGCCGCCCGTGACGGGGATGATGAACGCCTGCATATTCTGCGCAACAGCCTCGGGCTGGAGTAGCACAACTCTATTTATAACAAGGTGCATTTACGCCAATGAAGCCTTCTATTGTTGCTAAACTGGAAGCTCTCTACGAGCGCCATGAAGAAGTTCAGGCGCTGCTCGGAGACGCAGCAACTATTGCCGATCAGGACCGTTTCCGCGCGCTGTCTCGCGAATACGCACAGCTGGGCGACGTAGCCCGCTGCTATACCGACTGGCGTCAGGTTCAGGACGATATTGAAACCGCCCAGATGATGCTCGACGACCCGGAAATGCGCGAAATGGCGCAGGAAGAGCTGCAGGAAGCCAAAGCCAAAGAAGAAGAACTGGAGCAACAACTGCAGGTGCTTCTGCTGCCTCGCGACCCGGATGACGAACGCAATGCCTTCCTCGAAGTGCGCGCCGGTACCGGCGGTGACGAAGCCGCGCTGTTTGCCGGCGATCTGTTCCGCATGTACAGCCGCTACGCCGAATCACGCCGCTGGCGCGTGGAGATCATGAGCGCCAACGAAGGCGAGCATGGTGGCTTTAAAGAAGTGATTGCCAAAATCAGCGGTGAAGGCGTTTACGGCCGTCTGAAGTTTGAGTCCGGCGGTCACCGCGTGCAGCGCGTGCCGGCCACCGAATCTCAGGGGCGTATCCACACCTCCGCCTGTACCGTGGCCGTGCTGCCAGAGGTACCGGAAGCCGAATTACCGGATATCAACCCGGCGGACCTGCGTATCGATACCTTCCGCTCCTCGGGCGCGGGCGGTCAGCACGTTAACACCACCGATTCCGCTATTCGTATTACCCACTTGCCAACCGGTATCGTGGTGGAGTGTCAGGACGAACGTTCTCAGCATAAAAACAAAGCCAAAGCGATGTCGGTGCTGGGTTCGCGTATCCGCGCGGCGGAAATTGCCCGTCGTCAGCAGGCGGAAGCCTCTGAACGTCGTAACCTGCTGGGCAGCGGCGACCGCAGCGACCGTAACCGTACCTATAACTTCCCGCAGGGCCGCGTGACCGACCACCGTATCAACCTGACGCTCTACCGTCTGGATGAAACCATGGAAGGCAAACTGGATATGCTGATCGAACCTATCGTTCAGGAATACCAGGCCGACCAGCTGGCGGCGCTCTCTGAGCAGGAATGATGACCTATCGACAATGGCTGCAGCAGGCCGTGATGGCGCTACAGGGTGGTGAAAGCCCTCGCCGTGATGCGGAAATCCTGCTGGGGCATGTGACCGGAAAAGCGCGTACCTATATCCTCGCGTTTGATGAAACCGAACTGGACGCGGCGCAGACTGAGACGTTGGCGCTGCTGCTGGTGCGCCGCGTGAACGGCGAGCCGGTGGCCCATCTGGTGGGAACGCGCGAATTCTGGTCGTTGCCGCTGTTTGTCTCTCCCGCTACGCTTATTCCGCGCCCGGACACTGAGTGTCTGGTCGAGCAGGCGCTGGCACGTCTGCCGTCCACGCCTTGTCATATTCTGGATCTCGGCACCGGTACCGGCGCGGTAGCGCTGGCGCTGGCGAGCGAACGCCCGGACTGCCAGCTCACCGCCGTGGATTATATCGCCGACGCTGTCGCACTTGCCCAACGTAACGCCGAGCACCTGGGTATCACCAATATCTCCATTATGCAAAGCGACTGGTTCAGCGCGCTGGACGCGCAGCGTTTTGCGATGATAGTCAGCAATCCACCGTATATTGACGAGCAGGATGAGCATCTCGCGCAGGGCGACGTGCGCTTTGAGCCGAAAACCGCGCTGGTGGCCGGTGACCATGGTCTGGCTGACCTGGCGCATATCATCACCCAGGGTCGCGAGTGGCTGGAACCCGGTGGCTTCATGCTGCTGGAGCACGGCTGGAAACAGGGTGCCGCCGTGCGCGCACTGTTCGACAACGCCGGATACCGTCAGGCGCAAACCTGCCGCGATTACGGTGATAATGACCGTCTGACGCTGGCGCAATGGCCCGGAAACATGGAGGCACATGCATGAGCCTGTTTTTATGGGTACTCTATTTACACATCGCCTCGGCTATCGTCTCGGTGAGCTTTTTCTCCCTGCGTTTCTGGTGGAAACACCACAAAAGTGCGCTGTTCGATGCGCGCTGGGTGCGCATACTGCCGCATACCGTTGACAGCGTTCTGCTGCTTAGCGGTGTTGCGCTGATGGTGATGACGCGCTATTTCCCGTTTACCGAAGAAGGGACATGGCTGACTGAGAAGCTGTTTGGCGTTATCATTTACATTGTTTTAGGGTTTGTCGCGCTGGGCCGTCGTCGCCCGCGCAGTCAGCAGAGCGGTTTTGTCGCCTTTCTGCTGGCGCTGGTGGTGTTGTGCATCATCGTTAAACTCGCCATCACTAAAGTTCCGCTGCTAGGGTAGGGTATGAAGTCACTGGCTGATTTTGAATTTAATAAAGCGCCGCTCTGCGACGGTATGATCCTGATTTCCGAATTCATTCGTGATGATTTCCCGTCGCAGGTGGTGCGTGAACAGCTCGAGTGCCTGGTGGCGCTGGCGCGCGAAGAGATTAGCCCATCCTGGACGCTGACGCGCCAGATGGAGCGCCTGATCGAGCTTTTCTATCATGAGTGGAATTTCAGCGATTCCTCCGGCAAATACCGTCTGTCCGACGCGCTGTGGCTGGATCAGGTGCTAAAAAACCGTCGCGGCAGCGCGGTGGCGCTGGGCGCAATTATGCTGTGGATAGCCGATAGCCTCGAGATTCCTGTCGTGCCCGTCATTTTCCCAACTCAGCTGTTGCTGCGTGCCGACGTTGACGATGCTGAGATGTGGCTGATTAACCCGTTTAACGGCGACACGCTGGATGAGCACACGCTGGAAGTGTGGCTGAAAGGCAACATCGGCCCGATGGCTGAGCTGTTCAATGAAGACCTCGATGAAGCGGATAACGCGGAAGTGATCCGCAAACTGCTCGATACGCTGAAGTCGGCGCTGATGGAAGAGCGGCAGATGGAACTGGCGCTGGGCGCCAGCCAGACGCTGCTGCAGTTTAATCCGGAAGACCCGTACGAAATTCGCGATCGCGGGCTCATCTATGCGCAGCTTGAATGTGAGCATATCGCGCTGAATGATTTGAATTATTTCGTTGAGCAATGTCCGGAAGACCCGATTAGCGAAATGATCCGCGCGCAGATTAATACTATTTCGCATAAACAAATTACGCTTCACTAATTAGCGACAAACGCGGTTATAATCGCGAAAAATTCCCTAACAAGGCGATCTTATGAAAGAAAAAGTGGTTAGCATTGGTGATATCAAGGTAGCAAACGACCTGCCGTTTGTTCTCTTCGGCGGCATGAACGTGCTGGAGTCTCGCGATCTGGCGATGCGTATCTGCGAACACTACGTGACCGTGACTCAGAAGCTGGGCATCCCTTACGTATTTAAAGCTTCATTTGATAAAGCCAACCGTTCATCCATTCACTCTTACCGTGGTCCAGGCCTGGAAGAGGGGATGAAGATTTTCCAGGAGCTGAAGCAGACCTTCGGCGTGAAAATCATCACTGACGTTCACGAAGCAAGCCAGGCGCAGCCGGTTGCTGACGTGGTTGACGTGATCCAGCTGCCAGCGTTCCTCGCTCGCCAGACCGATCTGGTGGAAGCGATGGCGAAAACTGGCGCGGTCATCAACGTCAAGAAACCACAGTTCGTGAGCCCTGGCCAGATGGGTAACATCGTCGACAAGTTTATCGAAGGCGGTAACGACAAGGTTATCCTGTGTGACCGTGGCTCTAACTTCGGTTACGACAACCTGGTTGTCGATATGCTGGGCTTTGGCGTGATGAAAAAAGCGTCCAACAACTCCCCGGTTATCTTCGACGTGACTCACTCCCTGCAGTGCCGTGACCCGTTTGGCGCAGCAAGCGGCGGTCGTCGTGCTCAGGTTACCGAGCTGGCGCGTGCGGGTATGGCGGTGGGTATCGCTGGCCTGTTCATTGAAGCGCATCCGGATCCGGAAAACGCACGCTGCGACGGCCCGTCCGCGCTGCCGCTGGACAAGCTGGAACCATTCCTGAAGCAAATGAAAGCTATCGATGACCTGGTGAAAGGCTTCGACGAGCTGGATACCAGCAAATAAGTTTTGCTGATGAATAAAAAAGCCGACCTCAGGGTCGGCTTTTTTGTTACGGTTGCCTGATGGTAAATGGCCTGTAGCCCGGCCAAGCGAAGCGCCGCCGGGAACTGCACTCAGACAAAAATCGTCATCAGATACGCCGCAAACAGCGCCAGATGCGCCGCGCCGTTCAGCACGTTGGTACGCCCGGTTGAGAACGAAATGTGGCACAGCACCAGCGAGGCGACCATCACAATCATCTCCGGCACGCCAAGACCAAACATCAGCTCATTTCCGGTCATATAGGCAATCAGCGTCACCACCGGCACGGTCAGTGAGATAGTTGCCAGCACCGAGCCAAAGAACAGGTTCATCGCACGCTGTACCTGATTGTTCAGCACCGCCTTCAATGCCCCCAGTCCTTCAGGAGAGAGAATCAGCAGCGCCACCAGGAAGCCGGTAAAGGCAACCGGTGCATTCATGCTGGTCAGCAGCGTCTCCAGCGGGTTGGCGTTCATTTTGGTGACAGCGATAACCGCCACCAGGTGCACAATCAGCCATACCGCATGCCACAGGCTGCTGTGCGCCGACGGTTTACCGTGGTGCGGGTCGTCGTCGTCGCTGTCATCTTCATGCTCGTAGACAAACAGACTCTGGTGCGTTTTGGTTTGAATAAGCAAAAATACGCCGTACATGGCGGCAGAAATGAGGGCCACCAGCAGCGACTGGCCAATAGTAAAGTTGGCGCCCGGCAGCGAGGTCGGGAATACCAGCACAATAATAGCCAGTGGGAACAGAGCAATTAAATACTGCTTAATACCGAACAGGTTCATATATTGCGTGGCAAACTTGCGCCCGCCGAGCAATAACGAGAAGCCGACTAAACCGCCGGTCACAATCATAATGATGGAGTAGAGCGTATCGCGCATCAGCGTCGGCGCGGCATCGCCCGTTGCCATCAGCGCTGAGATTAAGCTCACCTCAAGAATAACCACCGAAAGGCTTAAAATCAGCGAGCCGTAGGGCTCGCCTAAACGGTGTGCGAGAACGTCCGCGTGGCGAACAACGCTAAAGGCGCTGCTCAGAATACCTACCAGCGCCAGGGCGTTGATAGCGATAACCACTGGCAATGACTGGCTGCTTCCCCAGAAGGCCAGAATTGCCAGCGCCACCAGCGGGAAAATGAGCGACGTCTCCTTATGGCGAGTTTTCACCGCCTCTTGTACGTGGGTCATGTTTGTCTCCATATCTGCAGGTATTTATAATTATAGAAAAAATCAGCTGCGTAAATTAACAAATTTTTCCACCTGGATTGCGATCTTTTACTAAAGTTTACCCATAACGCCATTTTTTCTAATAGATGGCTATAATATAAAATACTGACTAAATATTTTTTAAATAACAGCGTATTAATGCGCTGGTTTTCCTATTTTACTTATCGGTAAAACCGGCTTGAACAGCGGAGCGCAATGGGAGACAAATTGCATCCTGAACCATAAAGCTGGATAATATTTCATCAAAGACAGCTCCGGAGGTCGCCATCCGTTCCCGTAAGAACGCATGTGAAGCAGGGAAGAGAAGTGGCGGTGGAGGTTTAAAGTGTTAACGCGTGATTTCTTAATGAAGGCGGATTGTACAACGGCGTTTGGCGCCATTGAGGAATCTCTGCTTTGGTCTGCTGAACAGCGTGCAGCGTCGCTGGCGGCGACGCTGGCCTGTCGGCCAGATAATGGGCCGGTATGGATTTTCGGCTACGGCTCCCTGATGTGGAACCCGGCGCTCAATTTTAGCGAGTCGGTAACCGGTACGCTGGTGGGCTGGCATCGTGCTTTCTGTTTGCGCCTGACGGCGGGACGCGGCAGCGCCTGTCAGCCAGGGCGTATGCTGGCGCTGAAAGAGGGCGGGCGCACCACGGGTGTGGCATACCGTCTGCCGGATGATGAAATTGAAAACGAGCTGTCGCTGCTGTGGAAGCGCGAGATGATCACCGGCTGCTACCTGCCAACCTGGTGCAAGCTGGCGCTCGATGATGGTCGGACGGTCAACGCACTGGTGTTTATTATGGACCCGCGCCATCCGCTGTATGAGTCTGATACCAGCGTGCAGTTGATTGCACCGCTGATTGCCCGTGCCAGTGGGCCATTGGGAACCAATGCGCAGTATCTCTTCTCACTGGAGCAGGAGTTACAGAAGCTGGGAATGCCGGACGATGGCCTGAACGAGCTGATTAGCAACGTGCGGCATCTGGTGGGCGGGAAGTAAGTCAATAAAAACCCCGGAAGTGCGTGCTTCCGGGGTGAATCATCAGGCGGCAACGTAGCTGATGGAGTGTTCAAGAGACTGGCTGTGGCTGTCGATCAGCACGTTCCAGGTCCCACTGTAAGGCACGGTCAGATACGCTTTCTCTTCGTTCTGCACGCTTAAAATATCGGAACCGCTGCTGCTGGTGCTTTTCTGCGTGCTCATTAAATGAATATGGCAACGTTCTGAACAACGCACCACCACCGTATCCCCGCCAAATAACGTCAAACTTGCTTTTACCATCGCCAAAATACCCCGCTGCAAATGAGTCTACGCACTCCCTACGCGTTAATCCTGCCTGTGATGTTGTTCACAAATCACTCATCGCATAACACCAAACCCTGACCTCACCGATGCTGATTTTGATCAAAAAATGCCGTAACACTTCAACAAAAATGACAATATCCCTGAATCCATTCAGCTATCGTGACAAAGAGGTGAGGAATGTCGCAGAGGTGAAATAATATCCTTTAAATGGTCATGGTTTTAGCGGGCTACGCTGATGGGGGCGTTGGCGATGCCCAATCAGAAGGTCAGCACTTTGTCGGCCGCCAGCGTCCACTGGGCCAATTCGACCAGCGTGCCAATCTCGACGCCGTCAATCAGCGGCAGGCTAGTGATGCCGCGCCCGTCGGTGCAGGTCTTACACAGTTTCACCGGCACGCCCTGCGCGGTCAGAATTTCCAGCATCTGCTGAATGTTGTAGCCCTCGGCCGGTTTCTGCCCGCGCAGGCCCGCCGTCACGGCATCAGACATCAGAAAAAGCTGCAGTTGCAGATCGTCCTGCTGCTCGCGCAGGGCGATGGCTAAACGCAGGCTATTGAACAGGGATTCGCTGCCGTAGGCAGCACCGTTGGCGATAATGACGATACGTTGCATCAGAACTCCTTTAAGGCACGGTTATTGCTAGACGTTAGGATGGTAAGAAAATCCTCTAACGGGAGAGCGCATGATAAACCGTGAAGATGATACACCCGGCGCTATCGAGTGGTTTCGTTACGCGCGTCAGGTGCAGAAAGCACAGCTCCGGCAGCTGGCGCAGCAAGGGCAACTGGTCAGCCAGCTAAGCCACGTGGTGCACATGTTACAGTGTGAACGCGGGGCATCCAACATCTGGTTATGTTCGCAGGGGCGATTATACGCCGCCGAACGTCGCGCCAGCGCTGCGCTGGTAGATGAACAGATTCGCCAACTGCTGGCCCATCTCCAGCCGCAATACTTACCTTCTGCCAGCGGGTTATGCCAGCGCATTGCCCGCGCCGTCTGGTCGCTGGAACAGCTACCGTCGCTGAGAGAAAGCGTTGCCGGTCTGCAGGTCTCGGCGGAGACGGCAACCAGCCAGTTCAACCGCACTATCCGCCATCTGCTGAATATCATCCCGCAACTCAACGATAGTATTGATGACCCGACGCTCGCCGGGCGGCTGGTGGCGCTGTACAGCTTTATGCAGGGCAAAGAGCTGGTGGGCCAGGAGCGCGCGCTGGGGGCGCAGGGTTTTGCCCTGGGCTGCTTTAGCAGCGAACTGCGCCAACGCCTGGTGGATCGTATCGACGGTCAGCAGCCCTGTTTTGACAGCTTTTTATCACTGGCGACCAGCCCGCTCAAGATGCTGTTTTATACCGAATGTCAGGCGAGTATCGCCATTGAACAATTGCGGCGTATTGCCTGTACTCGCCAGCCCCCGGCGGACGACGGCGCCAGCGCGCTGCGTTGGTTCCAGCTGCAAACCCAGCGTCTGGAACAGATGCGCGGTCTGGAAGAGGCGCTGATTGGTGAACTGATGGCGGCGGTGGATGACCTGCTGCTCGATGATGAAGAGCGGCAGGCGCTGGATCCGGCGGGTGACGATCCGGCCAGCGATAACCTGATGCTGCATCTCGACCGTCAGCTTTTACCACTGGTGCGCCAGCAGGCGCGGGAGCTGGAGCAGCTCTCCAGCCAGTTAGCCTCGCTCAAGGATACGCTGGAGGAGCGTCGGTTGATTGATAAAGCCAAAAGCGTGCTGATGACCCATCGACAGATGAACGAGGAACAGGCCTGGCACTGCCTACGCAAAATGGCGATGGATAAGAACCAGCGCATGGTGGAAATTGCCCGCGCGCTGCTGGCGGTGAAGGCGCTGTGGCAGAACGAACCGGCATCGCCGTTGCACAATGAACGGGCATGAATGCCTTTCGCCGGTGCAAAAACAGCGATCGAGCGCACATTTTCCCCGGGTTTCGCGCTGTAAAAGCTGGCATCTGAATTGCATTAGAGTAGTCAGAAAGTAAATAGTCGGTGGTGGGCCAATGGCGGCCTGCACACCACGAGGATAAAGGCGTCCTGCAATGCGTAAGCATTGCCGGGCGCTTTTTTTTTGCATTCGGGAGCGAGTATGGGCGAGACGGTTTCACTATCACGGCGACGTCTGTTGCAGGCGGGCGCAGCACTGGGCGGCGCAATGCTGCTGCCCGGCATGAGTCAGGCGGTGTGGGCGGCAGGTTCCGATAAGCCGGAACTGCAAACGGTGAAGGTGGGCTTTATTCCGCTGACCGACTGTGCGCCACTGGCGATTGCCTCACTGAAAGGCTTCGACAAAAAGTACGGTATTACGCTGGTACCGAGCAAAGAAGCCAGCTGGGCGGCGGTGCGCGATAAGCTGGTCAACGGCGAACTGGACGCGGCGCATGTGCTTTACGGCCTGTTGTACGGGCTGGAACTGGGCGTGGCGGCGAAACCGCAGCCGATGGCGAACCTGATGACCCTCAACCGCAACGGTCAGGGGATCACGCTGTCGAGCGATCTGCAGGAAAAGGGCGTCACCAACCTGAGCACGCTGAAAACCCTGGTCGGGCAAAGCGCGCCGGGCACCTATACCTTCGCCCACACCTTCCCGACCGGCACCCATGCTATGTGGCTCTATTACTGGCTGGCGAGCGGTGGGATCAACCCATTTGACGATGTGCGCACGGTGGTCGTGCCGCCACCGCAGATGGTGATGAACATGCGCATCGGCAACATGGTGGGCTTCTGCGTCGGCGAGCCGTGGAACGCCCGCGCCATTAACGATCGCATCGGTTTTACCGCCGCGACCAGCCAGGACATCTGGCCGGAGCATCCGGAAAAAGTGCTTGGCGCACGTCGTGACTGGGTGGAGCAACACCCAAATACCGCACGGGCGCTGGTGGCCGCACTGATGGAGGCTGCCCGCTGGATTGACGCCTCTGACGATAACAAACGCGAAACCGCGCAAATCCTCTCTCATCGCGGCTGGCTCAACACCAAAGAACAATACCTCACCGGGCGAATGCTGGGGGAGTACGACAACGGTATCGGCCGCCGCTGGCAGGATGCGCACCCGATGCGCTTCTTCGAACAGGGCGAGGTGAGCTACCCGTGGCTCTCGGACGGCATGTGGTTCTTAACCCAGTTCCGCCGCTGGGGCCTGCTGAAAAGTGACCCGGATTACCTGGCCGTCGCCCAGCGCATTAACCGTATTGATGTCTGGAAAGAGGCGGCGCAGGCGGTTGGTGGTATTGCCGTCCCCACGCAAACCCTGCGCAGCAGTAAATTAATCGACGGCTCCGTCTGGACCGGGGCTGACCCGGCTGGATACGCCCGCAGTTTCGCCATTCAACGTATAGGGGCATGAGATGAATACCAAAACCAAACCTATCGACGCGCCAGCACCTGCTGGCGAAGTGATCGCTATGCCGCCGGTGCAGGTTCGCCGTAGACCGCCTGCGCTGCGCCGCCATCTTCGTGAACTCGCAGAGCGCACGATTCCCGCGGTGCTGGGGTTGGGTCTGCTGGTGCTGGTCTGGCAGCTGGCCGCCGTCAACAGCAAAGGCTTTCCAACGCCGCTCAGCACCCTGGACTCGGCGATAACCCTCTTTTCTGACCCGTTCTACAACAACGGCCCTAACGATGTCGGCGTGGGCTGGAACGTGCTGGCCTCTTTACAACGTGTGGCGGTGGGCTTCGGCCTCGCGGCGCTGGTGGGCATTCCGCTCGGATTCCTGATTGGCCGCTTTACCTTTGCTTCGCGCATGTTCACCCCGCTGATTGCGCTGCTGCGTCCGGTCAGCCCGCTGGCCTGGCTGCCAATTGGTCTGCTGTTGTTTCAGAAAGCGGAACCCGCTTCCAGCTGGACAATTTTCATCTGCTCGATCTGGCCGATGGTGATTAACACCGCTGAAGGGGTGCGCCGCATACCGCAGGACTATCTCAACGTGGCGCGGGTGCTGAACCTCTCGGAATGGACGGTGATGCGCAAAATCCTCTTCCCGGCGGTGCTGCCGTCGGTGCTCACCGGGGTGCGGTTGTCGATTGGTATCGCCTGGCTGGTGATTGTCGCCGCAGAGATGCTGACCGGCGGGCTGGGCATAGGTTTTTGGATCTGGAACGAGTGGAACAACCTCAACGTCGAAAACATCCTTATCGCCATCGTCATTATCGGCGTGGTGGGGCTGCTGCTGGAGCAGGGGCTGATGCTGATTGCGCGTCGTTTTAGCTGGCAAGAGAAATAGGAGCACATCATGAAACCATTAATTCAGGTCCAGGCCGTGAGCCAGCGTTTTCATACCGCCAGCGGCGAATTTCTGGCCTTGCAGAACGTCTCTTTTGATATTCACGAAGGGGAGACCGTCAGTCTGATTGGGCACTCGGGCTGCGGCAAATCGACGCTGCTTAACCTGATTGCCGGCATTACGCTGCCGACCGAAGGCGGGCTGCTGTGTGATAACCGTGAAATTGCCGGTCCGGGGCCGGAACGGGCGGTGGTGTTCCAGAACCACTCGCTGTTGCCGTGGCTGACCTGCTTTGACAACGTGGCGCTGGCGGTCGACCAGGTGTTTCGCCAGACCATGAACAAAGCGGAGCGTCGGGAGTGGATTGCGCACAACCTCGACCGCGTCCAGATGGGCCACGCCATGCATAAGCGTCCGGGTGAAATCTCCGGCGGTATGAAGCAGCGCGTGGGCATCGCGCGAGCGCTGGCAATGAAACCAAAGGTGCTGCTAATGGACGAACCGTTTGGCGCACTGGATGCGCTCACCCGCGCTCATCTGCAGGATTCGGTCATGCAAATTCAACAGTCGCTGAACACCACCATCGTGCTGATTACCCACGACGTTGATGAAGCGGTACTGCTCTCTGACCGAGTGATGATGATGACCAACGGCCCCGCGGCCACGGTGGGCGAAGTACTGGAGGTGAATCTGCCGCGCCCGCGTAACCGTGTGCAGTTGGCGGATGACAGTCGCTATCACCACCTGCGTCAGCAGATCCTCCACTTCCTTTACGAAAAACAGCCGAAAGCGGCGTAAGGGGCTCCTATGCGGCGACTGGTGATGATCGGCAACGGGATGGCGGCGACCCGGCTAGCGGAAATGCTGGTGACGAACGCGCCGGGAGCGTTTGCGATAACCCTTATTGGCGACGAGCCGCATCCGGCCTACAGCCGCATTCAGCTCTCTCCGGTGCTGGGTGGGGAAAAGGATTTTAGCCAGACGCTGCTGCAGCCGGCGCAGTGGTACCGCGACCATCACATCACGCTGTGCCTCGGTGAAACGGTGCAGGCAGTTGACGTGCAGGCACGCCGGGCGACCACCACCCAGCGTGAACTGGAGTGGGATGAATTAGTGTTCACCTGCGGTTCACAGGCCTTCCTGCCGCCGCTGCCGGGCATCGACCTGCCGCACGTTTTTGCCTTTCGCACCCTGGCAGACGTGGAAGCCATTCTCGCGACGCCGGGCGATGCGGTGGTGATTGGCGGCGGGGTGCTGGGGGTAGAAGCCGCCGCCGCGCTGCGTTTAAGAGGTGACAATGTCACTTTAGTTCATCGCAGTGGACGATTGATGGAGCAGCAGTTAGACGAGATGGCGGGCGAGCTATTGACCCAGCGATTAACCGAACGTGGCATCGACTGCGAACTGAGCGCCGGTATCACGGAGATTACGCCGAACGCGGTGGTGTTAAACACCGGGCGTGCCATTCCGGCAACCCGTGTGGTGATGGCAACCGGCGTACGTCCCAATATCGCGCTGGCGCAGCGGGCAGGTATTCCCTGCCAGCGCGGCATTGTGGTTAACCGCCAACTGGAAACGGGCATCCCCGGCGTCAGCGCTATTGGGGAATGCTGCGAGATTGATGGACAAACCTTCGGCCTCGTCGCGCCCTGCATGCAACAGGCGGACGTGCTGGCAGCAAGGCTTTGCGGTAACCCGCGGGCCGATTTCCACTGGCAGGATCGCGGCACCCGCCTGAAGGTGACCGGCATCGACCTGTTCAGCGCCGGGCGGGTTCAGCCCATCGACGGGGATAGCCAGTGGTCCTCCTATGACCCGCAGACTGGGCACTATCGGCGACTGCTGGTGGCTAACGGCCAGTTGGCCGGCGTGCTGCTGCTTGGCGACTGCACCAGCGCTGCCGTCTTTACCGATTTATTGCATACCGTCCAGCCCGCGCAGGCGAGCTGGATTTTCGACCCCTTTACCACGCAGCCGTCGGCTGCAGGAACGCAAACCATGACAAAACCAACATTAGCGGTCGTCGGGCACGGGATGGTCGGCCACCATTTTCTTGAGCAGTGTGTCAGCCACCAGTTGCACGAACAGTATCAGATTGTGGTACTGGGCGAAGAGCGCTATGCCGCCTACGACCGGGTGCATCTGTCGGAATATTTTGCCGGCCGCAGCGCGCAGTCGCTCTCAATGGTGGCGGGTGATTTCTTTGCTGATAACGGCATTGAGCTGCGCTTGTCGCAGCCGGTAGCGGAAATTGACCGCGAAGCCAGGATTATTCGCGACGCTGAGGGACATGAACTGCACTGGGATAAGCTGGTGCTCGCCACTGGCTCATACCCGTTCGTGCCGCCCATCCCCGGCAACACGCTGCCTGGCTGCTTTGTCTACCGTACGCTGGACGATCTTGATGCGATTGCCGCCTGTGCCAAAACCGCGAGCCGAGGCGTGGTGATCGGCGGCGGCCTGCTGGGACTAGAGGCGGCAAACGCGCTGCGTCAGCTGGGGCTGGAAACCCACGTGGTGGAGTTCGCGCCGAATCTGATGGCAGTGCAGCTGGATAACGGCGGTGCCGCCATGCTGCGGGAGAAAATTACTGCGCTTGGCGTAAGCGTACACACCAGTAAAGCCACTACGGAAATTCGCCAGACGGAAGAAGGACTCACGCTGCAGTTTGCCGACGGTGAATGTCTGACTACGGATATGGTGGTGTTCTCGGCGGGTATTCGCCCGCAGGACGCACTGGCGCGGAGCAGCGGCATCCGCCTGGGTGAGCGCGGCGGTATCGCCATTGATAACCAGTGCCGCACTTCCGATAGCGATATCTTTGCCATTGGTGAATGCGCGCTGTGGGATAACAAAATCTATGGTCTGGTGGCCCCAGGCTATCAGATGGCGCGGGTGGCCGCCGGAGCGCTGGCGGGTGAAACGAGCGAGTTTACCGGGGCGGATATGAGCACCAAGCTCAAGCTGCTCGGCGTCGATGTGGCTTCATTTGGCGACGCGCACGGGCGCACCGCCGGAAGTCAGAGCTATCAATGGGTTCACGGCCCGGAGCAAATCTATAAGAAGATTGTGGTCAGCGCCGACGGCAAAACGCTGCTCGGCGGCGTGCTGGTGGGGGATGCCAGCGACTACGCCACGCTGCTGCAAATGATGCTCAACGATATCGCGCTGCCGCCGCACCCGGAATCGCTGATCCTGCCCGCGCTGGAAGGCAGTGCGCCGAAAGCGCTTGGCGTGGCGGCGCTGCCGGACAGCGCGCAAATCTGCTCCTGCCACAACGTCAGCAAAGGCGATATCTGCCATGCGGTGAGCAACGGCGCTACCGAGATGGGGGCAATAAAAAGCTGCACCAAAGCGGCTACCGGCTGCGGCGGTTGTAGCGCGCTGGTCAAACAGGTGATGGAGTATCAGCTGGCGCAGCAGGGCGTGGAGGTGAAAAAAGACATCTGCGAACACTTCCCGTATTCGCGCCAGGAGATCTATCACCTGGTACGCGTGAACCGCATTCACACCTTTGAACAGCTGATTGCCCGCTACGGCCACGGCGACGGCTGCGAAATCTGCAAGCCGCTGGTGGGGTCAGTGCTGGCCTCTTGCTGGAATGAATACCTGCTGAAGCCCGCGCATTTGCCCCTGCAGGACACCAACGACCGCTACTTTGCCAACATCCAGAAAGACGGCACCTATTCCGTGGTGCCACGCATGCCGGCCGGTGAAGTCACGCCGGACGGGTTGATTGCCATCGGGCAGATAGCCAAACGCTATGCACTTTACAGCAAGATTACCGGCGGCCAGCGTATTGACCTGTTTGGCGCGCGGCTGGAGCAGCTTCCGGCTATCTGGCAAGCGCTGGTGGAGGCCGGTTTTGAGACCGGACATGCCTACGGCAAGTCACTGCGTACGGTGAAGTCCTGCGTGGGGTCAACCTGGTGCCGTTACGGGGTGCAGGATTCCACCGGGCTGGCGGTAACCCTGGAGCATCGCTACAAAGGGTTGCGTGCGCCGCATAAAATTAAAATGGCGGTCTCCGGCTGTACCCGCGAGTGCGCGGAAGCGCAGGGCAAAGACGTGGGGGTGATTGCTACCGACAAGGGCTGGAACCTCTATCTGTGCGGTAACGGCGGGATGAAGCCGCGTCATGCGGATCTGTTCGCCAGCGACCTCGACGACGCGACGCTGCTGCGCACCATCGACCGTTTTTTGATGTTCTATATCCGTACCGCCGACCGTCTGCAGCGCACCAGCACCTGGATGGATAATCTGGAAGGCGGGCTGGAATATCTGCGCAGCGTGATCCTCGACGATTCGCTGGGTATTGGCGAGGAGCTGGAGCAGGAGATGGCGCGCGTTATCGACAGCTACCAGTGCGAATGGCAGACCACCCTGAACGATCCGCAGCGGCTGACGCTGTTCCGCTCGTTTGTTAACAGCGATATGCCGGACGAAGCGGTGCAGCGTGAAACCGTGCGTGGGCAGCCGCAGTTGGCGCCGGTTACCGTGACGCCGGTGCTGGCGGGTAGCCGTCGTCCGTGGCAGGCGGTCTGTACGCTGGAAGAGATCCCCGCGCAGGCCGGGATTGGCGCGCGGTTAGGCGAGATGCAGATTGCACTATTCCGCCTCAACGGCCACGTCTATGCGCTGGATAATCAGGAGCCCGGCAGCCAGGCTAACGTCCTGTCGCGCGGCTTGTTGGGTGACGCCAGCGGCGAACCTATCGTCATTTCGCCGCTTTACAAACAGCGTATTCGTCTGCGCGATGGCCGCCATCCTGACAGCGGCGAGCCGGTGGTGCGCGCCTGGCCGGTTAAGGTTGAAGACGGCAAAGTGTGGGTCAGTAGCCAGGAACTGGTGATGCGCGCGGAGGCTTCATGACTGAAACCCGAACAACATGTCCTTACTGCGGCGTTGGCTGTGGGGTGCTGGCCACGGTGATTGACGGCGCGGTCAGCGTGCGGGGCGATGACGCCCACCCGGCAAACTTTGGTCGCCTGTGCGTGAAGGGCTCTGCGCTCGGCGAAACCACCGGTCTGGAGGGGCGTTTGTTGCAACCGTCGGTGGACGGCCATGATGTCAGTTGGGAGCAGGCGCTGGATGCTGCCGGTGAACGTCTACAGGCGATTATCGCCGAGCACGGCCCGCAGGCGGTGGCGTTTTATGCCTCCGGGCAACTGCTGACCGAGGACTATTACGCTGCCAATAAACTGATGAAAGGCTTTATCGGTGCGGCGAATATTGATACCAACTCGCGGCTGTGTATGTCGTCAGCGGTCACCGGCTATAAACGCGCGTGGGGCGCCGATGTGGTGCCGTGCAGCTATGAGGACGTAGAGCGCAGCGACCTGGTGGTGTTGGTCGGTTCTAACGCGGCCTGGGCGCACCCGGTGCTCTATCAGCGACTGGTGCAGGCGAAGCAGCAAAACCCGCAGATGAAGGTGGTGGTCATCGACCCGCGTCGTACTGCCACCTGCGATATTGCCGACCGCCATCTGGCGATTGCCCCCGGCACGGATGCCGGGCTATTTGTTGGGCTGCTGAACGCCATCGTCAAACGCGGCGGAGGCGTGGATGATTTTGCCGATGCGCCCGCCGCGCGGGAGGCGGCGCAATCCTGGGGCGTCGAACGTGTGGCGGCATTTTGCGGGCTGCCGCCCGCGGAGGTCGCTGCGTTTTATCAGGACTTTATTGCCGCCCCGAAGGCCATCACGCTCTACACCATGGGCATTAACCAATCCTCCAGCGGCAGCGACAAATGCAACGCCATCATTAACGTTCACCTTGCCAGCGGCAAATTTGGCCGTGAAGGCTGCGGCCCCTTTTCGCTGACCGGGCAGCCGAATGCGATGGGTGGGCGTGAAGTGGGCGGGCTGGCAACGATGCTGGCGGCGCATATGAACTTCGAACCCGCCGACGTCGCGAGGGTGGCGCGTTTCTGGGGCACCGAGCGGCTGGCGCAAACGCCGGGGCTGATGGCGGTGGATCTCTTCGCGGCTATCGGGCGCGGTGAGGTGAAAGCGGTGTGGATCATGGGCACCAATCCGGCGGTGTCACTGCCGGACAGCCACGCGGTAAGCCAGGCGCTGAAGCGCTGCCCGCTGGTGATTGTCTCTGAAATTGCTGCACAGACGGAAACCTCGCAGTACGCGCATATTCGCTTCCCGGCGCTGGGCTGGGGGGAAAAAAACGGTACCGTGACCAACTCTGAGCGGCGTATTTCGCGCCAGCGGGCGTTTCTGCCCGCCCCCGGTGAGGCGCGGGCCGACTGGTGGATCATCGCTCGTGTCGCCGAGCGTCTGGGCTTCGGCGCGGCGTTTGCCTGGCAGCACCCGCATGAGGTTTTTAGTGAACACGCCGCGCTCTCCGGCTTTGAAAATAACGGCCAGCGGGCGTTTGATATCAGCGGGCTTGCCGAATTAAGCCGTGAGGCGTGGGATGAACTTGCGCCGGTGCGCTGGCCAGTCAGCCGTCGCAACGTCACGTTGGATCTGCATCGTGGCTGGCATAGCGACGGGCGGCTGCGGATGGTGCCGGTCACGCCGCGTGGTATGCAGGCGCAGACGCAGCCGCTCTATCCGCTGATCCTCAACAGCGGGAGGATCCGCGACCAGTGGCACACTATGACTCGCACCGGTAGCGTGCCGCGCCTGATGCAGCATATCGCGCAGCCGATAGTGGAAGTTTCGCCGCAGGATGCCGCGCACTTTGTGTTGTTGCCCGGCAGTTTAGCGCGCATCAGTTCGCCGCATGGCGTGATGGTGGCGAAGGTGGTGGTGACGGAGAATCAGCGCCGTGGCTCGCTGTTTACGCCAATGCACTGGAATGACTGCTTTGCCCGTCAGGGGAAGGTGAACGGGCTGGTGGCCTCGGTGGTCGACCCGCACTCCGGGCAGCCGGAAAGTAAGCAGACCGCCGTGCGCATCGCGCCGTGGCAGCCGTTATGGCAGGGGGAACTCTACTCCCGCAGCGAAGTGCCGCTGCCGGGGCATCTGCACTGGTGGCGTAAAGCCGCACCGGGACTGCACCATGTCACCCTCTGCGGCGATCGTCTGGTGCAACACGAGATGCTGGCTTGGTGTCAGCAGCAGGGCTGGCAGGTGCAACTCGCCAATGCTGGTGAGATCTGGCATCTACTGGCATGGCTGGACGGACGTTTGATGCTCGGCTTCTGGAGCGGTGATGCGCTACCGGAAGTGGACGATGCATTAGTGTGCCGGGCGTTTAATGAGGCGCCGCAGACGCTGGCGGCGCGTCATGCGCTGCTGAGTGGCCAGGATCTGGCGCGCCCAGCGGTGGGGAAAATTGTTTGCAGCTGTTTCAGCGTTGGCGAAAAAACCATCCTCGAAGCGATTGAAAAACAGGGCTGCCGCACGGCGGGCGAGTTGGGCGAACGGTTGAAATGCGGCACCAACTGCGGATCCTGCATACCGGAGTTAAAGGCACTGCTCGCCAGCACGGCAATGAAGGTGACGATTTTATGACCTTCAGGCAATTCTTATAAGCGGCTACGAAGGCTGAACCCTGCCCGCAAAGGCGCTAGACTAATGACTTTGGGGCTGAATTTTTCAGCCTGCATTGAAGCTGGCTATGGGGTTGCGGTTTTGTCTTTGCGTTTTTACTCGTCATTTTTCGTGTTGCTGGCGTTGACCGGCGGGAGCGCGCGTGCGCTGACGTCGTTTGTCGAAGAGGCGGAACATCCCTTCGATAATCAGGCCGATAGCCTGCCGGATCTGAGTATCGCCCCGGAAAATCATGATGCGGAGAAACACTTTGCCGAGATGGTGAAGGCCTTCGGCGAAGCCAGCATGACTGACAACGGGTTGGATACCGGCGAGCAGGCGCGGCTATTTGCCATGACGCAGCTACAGGACAAGGTTAACGGCCAGATGAACCAGCAGCTCGAAAGCTGGCTATCTCCCTGGGGCAATACCAATATTCAGCTGCTGGTGGATGAACAAGGCAAAATGACCGGCAGCCACGGAAGCTGGTTTGTTCCACTACAGGACAACATGCAGTATCTCACCTGGAGCCAGCTTGGCCTGACGCAGCATGACGAAGGGCTGGTGGGTAATCTGGGGCTGGGGCAGCGCTGGGTCGCCGGGCAGTGGCTGCTTGGCTACAACACTTTTTATGACAGCCTGCTCGATGCCCATCTCAATCGCGGCGGGCTTGGCGCGGAAGCATGGGGCGAGAACCTGCGTTTTTCGGCGAACTACTACTATCCGCTGCACGGCTGGCAAAACAGCGGCACCACGCTACAACAACGCATGGCGCGCGGTTATGACCTGACCGCGCAGGCATGGATCCCGGCCTACAATCACATCAATACCAGCCTCAGCGTCGAGCAGTATTTCGGCGACAGCGTCGATCTGTTTCGTAGCGGCACGGGCTACCGTAACCCGGTCGCGGTCTCACTGGGCCTGAACTACACCCCGGTGCCGTTATTCACCTTCAGTGCCCAGCACAAGCAGGGGGAGAGCGGGGTGAATCAGAACAACCTCGGCATGAAGGTCAACTACCGCTTTGGCGTGCCGCTGAAGAAGCAGCTTGCCGCCGATGAGGTGGCGCAGACCCGAACGCTACGCGGCAGCCGCTACGATGCACCGGAGCGTAACAACCAGCCGGTGATGGAGTTTCGTCAGCGCAAAAGTCTGAGCGTCTATCTCGCCACCCCGCCGTGGGATCTCACGGGCTACGAGACGGTGGCGCTGAAAATTCAGGTGCACGACGAGTATGGGATCAAATCCATCAGCTGGCAGGGCGATACCGAAGCCTTAAGCCTGACGCCGCCAGCCGCGGGCAATAGCACCGATGGCTGGAGCATTATCATGCCGGCCTGGGATCCGACGGAGGGGGCCAGCAATATCTGGCATCTGTCGGTGGTGGTGGAAGATGGTAAGGGGCAGCGCGTCACCTCGAATGAGATAACGCTGGCGTTGACCGAGCCTGTCGTCAGCTTTGCCCCGCAGGGCAATAGCTGGTTGGACATGGCGCCGTAACGGCGATTCTCAGAAAATACGTTCCTGGTGCACCCATACGGCGGCTTCGACGCGGGATTTCAGCTTCATTTTCTTCAGCATGTGCTTCACGTGAACCTTCACGGTGCTTTCCGTAATATCCAGACGGCGGGCAATCATCTTGTTTGGCAGGCCCTGAGCAATCAGCTTGAGAATATCGCGCTCGCGCGGGGTTAACTGGTTGATGTCGCGGTCAGAGGTGGCGCGGTTGGCGCGCAGGCTGGCGGCCAGCACCGGCGTTAACGCTTCACTTAACACCATCTCACCGGCGGCAGCCTGTTGCAGGGCTTTCAGCAGATCTTCCGGCTCCATATCTTTCAGCAGATAGCCGTCGGCACCGCGTTTGAGTGCGGTGACCACGTCTTCTTCGTGGTTGGACACGCTGAATACCACCACACGGCCAGAGAGAGATTTCTCACGCAGCTTGTCGAGGGTTTCCAGACCGTTCATGCCGGGCATATTGAGATCGAGCAGGATCAGATCGGGATCGAGCGTTTCTGCCAGTTCAATACCTTGTTCACCGTTGCTGGCCTCGCCTACGACCTGAATATCTGATGCCATACTGACCAGCTGTTTGACGCCGGTACGCAGCATAGGATGATCGTCAATTAACAGGATAGTAGCCCGTTCCTGATTACTCATGGGTATCTCCTTGGGGAGTAGAAAGCGATTGTTCGGGGACAAACGTAACCACGACTTCGGTGCCGCCGCTTTCACGACGACGAACCTGGCAATCGCCACGCAGGCTTTGTGCGCGGTCACGCATAATAATAAGGCCATAATGGTTGCTGCGTTCAGCATGTAGCGGAACGCCACAGCCGTTATCAGCCACCACCAGTTTGACCTGGTTGTTTTGTTGGGTAACGCTGACTTTCACTTCTGTCGCCTGCGAGTGCTTAAGCGCGTTGCTTAAGGCCTCGCGGGCAATCTGTAGCAGGTGAATCGCTTGATGCGACGGCACGTAGCGCGGCGGCAGTTGGTAGTCGAGCTGCACCGGGAAGCCGAAATGGCTGCTGTACTCCTGGCAGCTGTCCTCCAGCGCCGGGCGCAGGCCGGACTCGGTCAGCTTCAGGCGGAAGGTGGTCAGCAGTTCGCGCAGCTGCGCCCATGAGGTGTTGAGTTCATTACGCACCTGGCTCAACAGCTCGCGGCTTTCAGGGGACGACTGCTCTTTTTGCATCATCTGCAGACAGCTGACCTGCATCTTCATACAGGAGAGCGACTGGGCGATGGAGTCGTGAAGCTCGCGGGCAATCGTTGAACGTTCTTCCATTACAATTAGCTGCTGCTGGCGCTCCAGCTGTTTGTCCAGCGCCAGCGTCGAGGTGATTTGCTCGAGTAGGGTATCAACCAATTGCTGCTGATCGTGGCTTAGCTCACGGCCGTGCGGCAGGGTTGCCAGCAGGATGCCGTACTGGTTGCGTGGGTCGGTCAGCCGCCATTTCAGCGTGATGCCGTCGTGGGCTGCGGTATCGACGTCACGTGGGCAGAGGTAACAGCCTCGGTCGTCGCACTCCCAGCCGGAGTGGCAGCTAAATTCCTGATGGTTATCTTCATCTTCGGTATCGTAAACCCGGACTTCAATTTCCCGCAGCGGGGTCAGTTCCTGAAGGCCGTTCAGCACCGGAGAGATGCGTTCGCACAGCGGCGCGTTGGAATGCAGGCGGCGGTTAGCCTGCCACAGGAAGGAGAGAATGGCATTTTTCTGCTCCAGCCCGGCGGTTTTCTCCTGCACGCGACGCTCCAGCGAGGCGTAGCTTTCCGCCAGCTCAGCGGACATATTATTCAGTGACATGCCAAGGGTGGCCATTTCGTTGCGACCGCTGATTTGCGCGCGATGGGTAAAATCGCGGTGGCTGATGGCTTCGGCCATGCGCAGCAGCTGCCGCCATGGATGCAGTAGGCGGGTGCGCAGCCAGAAAACGGTAAAGATCAGCAGTACCGCCATGAAAAAGGCCAATAGCCGGTGCATCCACACCACGTGAGAGATGCGCTGTTCGGTGGTGTGATCGAAGACGGTGACCAGTTGGTCAATGCGGTTAACAAAGCCGGCAAGATCGGCGGCGATATCGTCCGGGTTTTTCGCCTCACTAATATCTGGCGCCAGATGTTTTAGCCAGTACTGCTGAAGTTCGTGAAGCTGCTGGACCTGGCCATCGCGCTCGGCGGCCAGCTGTAATTCCGGACTGAAAACCGTTTTTTGCATCTCAGCGAATAGCGGCTCGTCGTTCTTATCCACCGGAATCGCGGCCAGAAGACGGTAGCTCTGCATACGCAGCGAACCCGCCTGGTTAATCGCGTGAGCGCTGCCCTGGACGCCGTTCACCAGACGTGCAGAAATCATCATACTCGCCACACCGATAAGGGTGGACAGCAGTACGATGAGGGCCAGTTGATTCACCAGCGTGAGTGGTGTAAAAAAACGTCTAAACATGGTGCGATACGGCTCCTGGCGGAAGACTTTCCGGTGAGTGGCGTTATTTTCGACTATCGCCTGGAGTATACCCATACCCCTAAAGGATTACTCCTTTATTTCCATAATAGCTGAGGTGTCTGGGGTAGAGGGGTACAAGCGTAACAGCCACGTGATAAAACAGGTTTTTTTATCAATAAAAGTCTACCCATAAAGGGTGATGATGTTTTTTTAAACAAGATAATGTCAACTTTTCCTTTGATTTATATCAACTTACCGCGCGGTGTAAACCCTAATGTGGCAAGGGTTGATATTAATAATCAGAGGTGTCTATGAGTCACTCCACTGCCCCGGAAAGGGCAACCGGCGCTGTCATTACCGACTGGCGACCGGAAGATCCGGCGTTCTGGCAAGAGCGCGGCCATCGCGTTGCAAGCCGGAACCTGTGGATTTCCGTTCCATGTTTACTGCTGGCTTTCTGCGTATGGATGCTGTTCAGCGCAGTTGCCGTTAATTTACCAAAGGTGGGCTTCCAGTTTACAACCGATCAGCTGTTCATGCTGACCGCGTTACCTTCCGTTTCTGGCGCACTGCTGCGCGTACCGTATTCCTTTATGGTACCGCTGGTGGGTGGCCGTCGCTGGACGGCGTTCAGCACCGGGATCCTTATCATTCCTTGCTTATGGCTGGGCTTTGCCGTTCAGGACACCTCCACGCCGTTTAGCACCTTTATCATTATCTCTCTGCTGTGCGGTTTCGCGGGTGCAAACTTTGCGTCCAGCATGGCGAACATCAGCTTCTTCTTCCCGAAACAGAAGCAGGGCGGTGCGCTTGGCCTTAACGGCGGCCTCGGCAATATGGGCGTGAGCGTGATGCAGCTGGTGGCTCCACTGGCGGTTTCTCTCTCCATCTTCGCCGTATTTGGTAGCCATGGCGTGACGCAGCCGGACGGTAGCGAGCTGTATCTGGCAAACGCGGCGTGGATCTGGGTACCGTTCCTGGCCATCTTCACCGTGGCAGCCTGGTTTGGCATGAACGAACTGGCCACGTCTAAGGCGTCGCTGAAAGAGCAGCTGCCGGTACTGAAACGTGGTCACCTGTGGATCATGAGCCTGTTGTATCTGGCGACCTTCGGCTCGTTTATCGGCTTCTCCGCCGGTTTTGCGATGCTGTCGAAAACCCAGTTCCCGGAAATTCAAATCCTGCACTACGCCTTCTTCGGTCCGTTTATCGGCGCGCTGGCACGTTCTGCCGGTGGGGCTATTTCCGACCGTCTGGGCGGGACGCGCGTGACGCTGATTAACTTTATCCTGATGGCGGTATTCAGTGCGCTGCTGTTCATGACCCTGCCAACCAACGGTGAAGGCGGCAGCTTCATTGCCTTCTATGTGGTTTTCCTGGCGCTGTTCCTGACGGCTGGGCTGGGTAGCGGTTCCACCTTCCAGATGATTTCCGTTATCTTCCGTAAGTTGACGATGGATCGCGTGAAAGCAGAGGGCGGTTCCGACGAGAAAGCAATGCGTGAAGCCGCGACCGATACGGCGGCAGCGCTGGGCTTTATCTCAGCGATTGGCGCTATCGGCGGCTTCTTTATTCCGAAAGCGTTCGGGACGTCGCTGGATTTAACCGGCTCACCGGCGGGCGCGATGAAAGTGTTCCTCGTGTTCTATATTGTCTGCGTCGTGGTGACCTGGGCGGTATACGGTCGTAAAGCGAAAAAATAACGGCTGACGTTATTTCTGCAATAAAGGCGCGAAATCTCGCGCCTTTATTTTATCGCTACTTAGTTACAACATACTTTTGCTGTTTTACGTGCTGTTGGCATCGTGCCCGGGTGGCAAAGCGTCCAGCAGGAATGGCTCTACCCCTTAATACCGCCAGGGCTAAATTTTACATATTTAAATATGCACTTTTAATCAAAAATCTTTAAATTTCAAGTATATAAAAAATAAGAATACATACCCCATTGGTGGTATGTGGCTTTTTTGCTGCGTTTGTTAAGCCGTGCCGCCTTGATCGTTATCAATTCCCTTCATCTTTCAGCGCGTTAACTTCGCTGCAAATTCAGCAATGTCGATTTATCAGAGAGCCGTGAGGCTCCAAACAGGAGAGACCCGATGAGTAAATTCCTGGACCGGTTTCGCTACTTTAAACAAAAGGGTGAAACATTTGCCGATGGGCACGGACAGATTCTAGATACCAACCGGGATTGGGAAGATGGATACCGCCAGCGTTGGCAGCATGATAAGGTCGTTCGTTCTACGCACGGCGTAAACTGCACTGGCTCCTGCAGCTGGAAAATTTATGTCAAAAACGGTCTGGTCACCTGGGAAACCCAGCAGACTGACTATCCGCGCACCCGTCCTGATCTGCCAAACCACGAACCTCGCGGCTGTCCGCGTGGGGCGAGCTATTCCTGGTACCTCTATAGCGCCAACCGTCTGAAATATCCGCTGATGCGCAAACGCCTGATGAAAATGTGGCGTGAGGCGAAAAAACTGCACAGCGATCCGGTTGATGCCTGGGCATCCATTATTGAAGATGCCGATAAAGCGAAAAGCTTCAAACAAGCACGTGGTCGCGGCGGCTTCGTTCGCTCCTCCTGGCAGGAAGTGAACGAACTGATTGCGGCGTCTAACGTTTACACCGTGAAAACCTACGGCCCAGACCGTGTAGCAGGCTTCTCGCCAATTCCGGCGATGTCGATGGTCTCCTACGCTTCCGGTGCACGTTATCTCTCCCTGATTGGCGGCACCTGCCTGAGCTTCTACGACTGGTACTGTGACCTGCCGCCTGCCTCTCCGCAGACCTGGGGCGAACAGACCGACGTACCGGAATCCGCTGACTGGTATAACTCCAGCTACATCCTCGCCTGGGGTTCCAACGTTCCGCAGACCCGTACCCCGGACGCGCACTTCTTCACCGAAGTTCGCTATAAAGGCACCAAAACCGTTGCTATCACGCCGGACTACGCTGAAATCGCTAAGCTGTGCGACCTGTGGTTAGCACCGAAACAGGGTACCGATGCGGCCATGGCGCTGGCCATGGGCCACGTGATGCTGCGTGAATTCCACCTCGACAAACCGAGCCAGTACTTCACCGACTACGTTCGCCGCTACACCGACTTCCCGATGCTGGTGATGCTGGAAGAGCGCGAAGGTTATTACGCTGCGGGCCGTATGCTGCGTGCTGCTGATCTGGTTGACGCTTTGGGCCAGGAAAATAACCCAGAGTGGAAAACCGTTGCCATCAATACCGATGGCGAGATGGTGGCACCGAATGGTTCTATCGGTTTCCGTTGGGGCGAAAAAGGTAAATGGAACCTTGAGCAACGTGACGGCAAATCCGGTGATGAAACCGAACTGCAGCTGAGCCTTCTGGGTAGCCACGATGAGATTGCTCAGGTGGGCTTCCCTTACTTTGGTGGTGAAGGCACCGAGCACTTCACCAGCGTCGAGCTTGAAAACATTCTGCTGCACAAACTGCCGGTGAAACGTCTGCAACTTGCCGACGGCACGACCGCGCTGGTGACCACCGTTTACGATCTGAACATGGCTAACTACGGCCTGGATCGCGGTCTGAACGATGAAAACTGTGCAACCAGCTACGATGATATCAAGGCATATACCCCGGCGTGGGCTGAGAAAATTACCGGTGTTCCACGTGCGCAGATTATTCGTATTGCGCGTGAGTTTGCCGATAACGCCGATAAAACGCACGGTCGTTCAATGATCATCGTCGGTGCCGGCCTTAACCACTGGTATCACCTCGATATGAACTATCGTGGCCTGATTAATATGCTGGTGTTCTGCGGTTGTATCGGCCAGAGCGGCGGCGGTTGGGCCCACTATGTCGGCCAGGAAAAACTGCGTCCGCAGACCGGTTGGCAGCCACTGGCATTCGGTCTTGACTGGCAGCGTCCAGCGCGCCACATGAACAGTACTTCCTACTTCTATAACCACTCCAGCCAATGGCGTTATGAGTCGGTTACCGCGCAGGAACTGCTGTCGCCGATGGCGGATAAATCTCGCTACACCGGCCATCTGCTGGACTTCAACGTCCGTGCAGAACGTATGGGCTGGCTGCCGTCTGCACCGCAATTAGGCACAAACCCACTGCGTATTGTTGATGATGCGAAGAAAGCCGGGATGGATCCGGTGGATTACACCGTTAAGGCGCTGAAAGAAGGTTCCATTCGTTTCGCGGCTGAACAGCCGGAAAACGGTAAAAACCACCCGCGTAACCTGTTCATCTGGCGTTCTAACCTGCTGGGCTCTTCCGGTAAGGGTCATGAATACATGCTGAAATACCTGCTGGGTACCGAACACGGTATTCAGGGGATGGATCTGGGCAAGCAGGGCGGTCTGAAGCCGGAAGAAGTGGAATGGCAGGACAACGGTCTCGACGGTAAATTGGATCTGGTGGTGACGCTGGACTTCCGTCTGTCGAGCACCTGCCTGTATTCCGATATCGTGCTGCCAACGGCAACCTGGTATGAAAAAGACGACATGAATACCTCGGATATGCATCCGTTTATTCACCCGCTGTCTGCTGCTGTCGACCCAGCATGGGAGTCGAAAAGCGACTGGGAAATCTACAAAGGCATCGCGAAGAAATTCTCTGAAGTCTGCGTGGGTCACCTCGGCCAGGAAACGGACATTGTTACGCTGCCAATCCAGCACGACTCTGCGGCCGAACTCGCACAGCCGTTAGACGTGAAGGACTGGAAAAAAGGCGAATGTGACCTGATCCCAGCTAAAACTGCACCGCACATTATCCCGGTTCAACGTGATTATCCGGCAACCTACGAGCGCTTTACCTCCATCGGGCCATTGATGGAAAAAATCGGTAACGGCGGTAAAGGGATTGCCTGGAACACCCAGAGCGAAATGGATCTGCTGCGTAAGCTCAACTACACCAAAGCAGAAGGCCCGGCGAAAGGCCAGCCGATGCTGGATACGGCGATTGATGCTGCTGAAATGATCCTCACCCTGGCGCCGGAAACCAACGGTCAGGTGGCGGTGAAAGCCTGGGCAGCGCTGAGCGAGTTTACCGGTCGTGACCACACGCACCTGGCCCTCAATAAAGAAGACGAGAAAATTCGCTTCCGTGATATTCAGGCGCAGCCGCGCAAGATTATCTCCAGCCCAACCTGGTCCGGTCTGGAAGACGAACACGTCTCTTACAACGCTGGCTATACCAACGTTCACGAGCTGATTCCATGGCGTACGCTGTCTGGTCGTCAGTCCCTGTATCAGGACCACCAGTGGATGCGTGACTTCGGTGAAAGCCTGCTGGTTTACCGCCCACCTATCGACACCCGTTCGGTGAAAGAGGTGATGGGTAAAAAATCCAACGGTAACCCAGAGAAGGCGCTGAACTTCCTGACTCCGCACCAGAAATGGGGTATTCACTCAACCTACAGCGACAACCTGCTGATGCTGACCTTAGGTCGCGGTGGTCCGGTGGTGTGGATGAGCGAAGAAGATGCCAAAGAGATCGGTATTGAAGATAACGACTGGATTGAAGTCTTCAACAACAACGGTGCGCTGACGGCACGTGCAGTTGTGAGTCAGCGTGTACCGGCTGGGATGACCATGATGTACCACGCGCAAGAACGTATTGTTAACCTGCCAGGTTCAGAAATTACCGGTCAACGCGGTGGTATCCATAACTCAGTGACCCGCATCACGCCGAAACCGACCCATATGATCGGCGGCTATGCGCACCTGGCTTATAGCTTTAACTACTACGGTACCGTGGGTTCGAACCGTGATGAGTTTGTGGTGGTACGTAAGATGAAGAACATTGACTGGTTGGACGGCGAAGGCAATGACCAGGTACAGGAGAGCGTAAAATGAAAATTCGTTCACAAGTCGGCATGGTGCTGAATCTCGATAAATGCATCGGCTGTCATACCTGCTCAGTGACCTGTAAAAACGTCTGGACCAGCCGTGAAGGGACCGAGTACGCATGGTTCAACAACGTTGAAACCAAGCCGGGCACCGGTTTCCCGACCGACTGGGAAGACCAGGAGAAATACAAAGGCGGCTGGATCCGTAAGATCAACGGCAAGCTGGTGCCGCGCATGGGTAACAAAGCGCTGCTGCTGGGTAAAATCTTCGCTAACCCGCATCTGCCGGGCCTGGATGATTACTACGAGCCGTTTGATTTTGACTACCAGACGCTGCACAACGCACCGGCTGATAGCAAGGCACAGCCGATTGCCCGTCCACGCTCGCTGATTACCGGTAAGCGCATGGACAAAATCACCAAGGGTCCGAACTGGGAAGACGACCTCGGCGGTGAATTCGAGAAGCTGTCGAAAGACAAAAACTTCGACAACATGCAGAAGGCAATGTACGGCCAGTTTGAAAACACCTTCATGATGTACCTGCCGCGTCTGTGTGAGCACTGCCTTAACCCGGCATGTGTTGCTACCTGCCCGAGCGGTGCGATTTACAAGCGTGAAGAGGATGGCATCGTACTGATCGATCAGGATAAATGCCGCGGCTGGCGTATGTGCATCACCGGCTGCCCGTACAAAAAAATCTACTTTAACTGGAAGAGCGGCAAGTCTGAAAAATGCATCTTCTGCTACCCGCGTATCGAAGCGGGCCAGCCGACCGTGTGTTCAGAAACCTGTGTAGGCCGTATTCGTTACCTCGGCGTGCTGCTGTATGACGCGGATGCGATTGAAACCGCTGCGAGCACCGAGAACGAGAAAGATCTGTATCAGCGTCAGCTGGACGTGTTCCTCGATCCGAACGATCCGAAGGTCATTGAACAGGCGCAGAAAGACGGTATTCCATTGAGCGTGATTGACGCTGCCCAGAAATCGCCGGTTTATAAAATGGCGATGGACTGGAAGCTGGCGCTGCCGCTGCACCCTGAATACCGTACGCTGCCGATGGTCTGGTACGTGCCGCCGCTGTCACCAATTCAGTCCGCCGCCGATGCGGGTGAACTGGGCAGCAACGGTATTCTGCCGGACGTTGAAAGTCTGCGTATCCCGGTTCAGTACCTGGCTAACCTGCTGACCGCAGGCGACACCCAACCGGTAGTATTGGCGCTGAAACGTATGCTGGCGATGCGTCACTTCAAACGTACGGAAACCGTCGATGGCGTTATCGATACCCGTGCGCTGGAAGAGGTGGGGCTGACCGAAGCACAGGCGCAGGAAATGTACCGCTATCTGGCGATTGCTAACTACGAAGATCGCTTCGTGGTACCAAGCAGTCACCGTGAACAAGCGCGCGAAGCGTTCCCAGAGAAAAACGGTTGTGGCTTTAGCTTCGGCGATGGCTGCCACGGTTCGGACACCAAGTTCAACCTGTTCAACAGCCGCCGTATCGATTCTGTGGACGTGAGCAGCAAAACGGAGCCGCACGCATGATTGAACTCGTGGTGATTTCACGTCTCCTTGAGTACCCGGATGCTGCCTTATGGCAGCATCAAGGCGAACTCTTTGACGTTCTGTCTGAATCAGAAAAACTGGAACCCGCAGATGCTCAGGCCCTGGGCATCTTCCTGCGCGATTTAACCGCGCAGGATCTGCTGGATGCTCAGGCTGCCTATAGCGAACTGTTTGACCGTGGTCGCGCGACGTCGCTGCTGCTGTTCGAACACGTTCACGGCGAATCCCGCGACCGCGGGCAGGCGATGGTCGATCTGCTGAATCAGTACGAGCAGCATGGTTTGGTCCTCGACAGCCGTGAGCTGCCGGATCACCTGCCGCTGTATCTGGAGTATCTGGCGCAGCTGCCAGAGAGCGAAGCGATTGGTGGTCTGCAGGATATCGCGCCGATTATGGCGCTGCTCTGCGCGCGTCTGCAGCAGCGTGAGAGCCGTTATGCGGTGCTGTTTGAACAGTTGCTGAAGCTCGCGAACAGCGCGGTGGATGAAGCGAAAGTGGCGGAAAAAATTGCCGACGAAGCTCGTGATGATACGCCACAGGCGCTGGACGCGGTGTGGGAAGAAGAGCAGGTGAAATTCTTTGCCGACCAGGGCTGCGGTGATTCGGAAATTACCAATCACCAGCGTCGTTTTGCCGGAGCCGTGGCCCCGCAATATTTGAATATCTCTAACGGAGGACAGCAATAATGCACTTCCTGAATATGTTCTTCTTCGACATTTATCCGTACATTGCGGGTTCTGTCTTCCTGATTGGCAGCTGGTTACGCTATGACTACGGTCAGTACACCTGGCGCGCTGCTTCCAGCCAGATGCTGGATCGCAAAGGGATGAACCTGGCGTCTAACCTGTTCCACCTCGGGATCCTGGGCGTGTTCGCCGGTCACTTCCTGGGCATGCTGACTCCACACTGGATGTATGAAGCGTGGCTGCCGCTGGAAGTGAAACAGAAGATGGCGATGTTTGGCGGCGGCGCGGCTGGCTTGATGTGTCTGGTTGGCGGTGTGCTGCTGCTTAAACGCCGTCTGTTCAGCCCACGCGTGCGTGCCACGACGACGGGTGCTGATATTCTGGTGCTGTCCGTTCTGGTCATCCAGTGCGCGCTGGGCCTGCTGACGATTCCGTTCTCCGCGCAGCATATGGACGGTAGTGAGATGATGAAACTGGTGGGCTGGGCGCAGTCCGTAGTGACCTTCCACGGTGGCGCTTCCGCCCATCTGGACGGTGTGGCGTTTATCTACCGTATGCACCTGGTGCTGGGGATGACGCTGTTCCTGCTGTTCCCGTTCTCGCGTCTGGTACACATCTGGAGCGTGCCGGTCGAGTATCTGACCCGCAAGTATCAGATTGTTCGTGCGCGTCATTAATACGGTTCTATGATGCTCTAAACCCCGCTTCGGCGGGGTTTTTTGTTTGTGCGGCCTGAGCTCCCCGGCGGCGCTGCTGTACGACCGGATACATAGGTAACACTTCAGACCGGGAACATAGGTAACACTTTCCTAGTCTATCCGGATAATACTACGGCTTTTCCGGTCATAGTAAGCAAGCGTTATACCGT
>NZ_VDAG01000089.1:0-36078 GCF_019584505.1 Kluyvera sp. EC_51
ACGGTATAACGCTTGCTTACTATGACCGGAAAAGCCGTAGTATTATCCGGATAGACTAGGAAAGTGTTACCTATGTTCCCGGTCTGAAGTGTTACCTATGTATCCGGTCGTACATTCGCTTGGCCGGGCTACGGGGTACGGGCTACGGGTTATTTTTTCAGGCTGGCGAATGCTGCGCGGATTTCTGCTTCCGGCAGCTGAATACCGATAAACACCAGCGTGCTGTGCGGCGCTTCGTCGCCCCACGGCCTGTCCCAATCGGCGCTGTAGAGGCGCTGCACGCCCTGGAACAGCAGGCGATTCGGTTCGCCGTCAATCCACAGCATCCCTTTGTAGCGCAGCAGCTTGTCGGCGAAGTCCAGCAGCAGGTTCTCCATCACGCGGGAGACGTCGCTGATATCCACCGGGTAGTCCAGTTCGACCACGATAGACGACACGTCGTTTTGCTGGTCGGCCATAAAGTGGAAGCGCGGCTTCGAGGTGACGTTCTCTTCCAGCATAAAGCCATTGGTGTTGAACAGCAGGCCCAGGTCGATATCGCCGTGGGTGACGGTGTAAATCGGCGCGCGGGCGTTGATGCGGGTCAGGCGTTCACGCAGTTTTTCAGCCTCGCCAGCGACGTCGGTTTTGGTCAGCAGGATGCGGTCGGCGTAGCCTACCTGCGACTGGGCGATGGTGAACTGGTTCATCCGCTCGTTGGCGTGGACCGCGTCAACCAGCGCAATCACGCCGTCCAGCAGGTAGCGCTCGCACAGCACCTCGTGGGAGAAAAAGGTTTGAATAATGGGGCCGGGGTCGGCCATGCCGGTGCATTCAATCACCAGACGGTCGAAGCTGATGTTGCCTTTATCGAGGTTATCGAGCAGATCTAACAGCGCGTCTTCCAGCTCGTTAGAGCGGGTGCAGCAGATGCAGCCGTTGGTCAGGGTTTTGATCTGGGTGGCGCGGTCGCCAATCAGTTGGTCGTCGACGGAGACTTCGCCGAACTCGTTTTCAATCACGGCAATTTTAAAGCCGTGCTGTTCGTTGAGGATGTGGCGCAGCAGGGTGGTTTTGCCCGCGCCGAGGAAACCGGTAAGTAGGGTTACTGCAATCGGTGCCATGATGTCTCCTTTAACAGCAGCGTATGCCGCCTTTTCCATCGCCGCCGTAGCGTGCCTGCTGGCGCTCGCGGAAGAACTCTTCGTAGGTCATGTACGGTTTATCCGGATGGTTGGTCTGCATATGCTCGACGTAGTTGTCGTAATCCGGAATGCCAATCAGCATTTTTGCCGCCTGACCGAGATATTTTTTAGCTTGCCCTAAGTTACCAAACATAGACCATCCTGATAAGACAAAGCCCGACGAGGTTATCTCTATCGGGCTGGGGAACTCGTTTTCCCTCACCCCGACCCTCTCCCAGTGGGAGAGGGAGGGTTCGGTGGATTAGTGGTGTGAAGAGGTCTTCACGCCGCCTTCCGGTACCGGCACATATGGGGTTTCTTTGTCGGTACGTTTATCGCTATTGCGCACCTGCATCCAGGTTTTGAAACCGTAGAAGATGATGCTGTACACCACCACCAGGAACAGAATACTCAGGCCTGCGTTGGTGTAGTTGTTGATAACGATGTGGTTCATGTTGGCAATCTGCTGGGCGGTCAGTTCACCACCGGCAGCAATCTTCTCTTTGTACTGGTTCGCCATGAAGAAGAAGCCTTCCATCTGCGGGTTGGTGCTGAACAGTTTCAGGCCCAGCGCCCAGGTGGTGCAGATAAGCAGCCAGACCGCCGGGATGGTGGTCACCCAGATGTATTTGGTGCGCTTCATCTTAATCAGGATAACGGTACCCAGTACCAGCGCCACGGCGGCCAGCATCTGGTTAGAGATACCGAACAGCGGCCACAGGCTCTTCACGCCGCCCAGTGGGTCAACCACGCCTTGATACAGCAGGTAACCCCACAGGCCTACGCAGCCCGCAGTGGCGACCACGCCAGCGACCAGAGAGTCAGTTTTCTTCAGGAACGGTACGAAGTTACCGAGCAAATCCTGCAGCATAAAGCGGCCCGCACGGGTACCGGCATCCAGCGCGGTGAGGATGAACAGCGCTTCGAACAGAATACCGAAGTGGTACCAGAAGCCCATATCGGCCATCGGCAGCACTTTGTGGAACACGTGAGCAATACCGACCGCCAGGGTTGGCGCGCCGCCTGCGCGGTTCAGTACCGACGGTTCGCCGATATCTTTCGCCGTTTGCAGGATCTGCTCAGGGGTGATGACGAAGCCCCAGGAGCTGACGGTTGCCGCCGCGTGGACGGTCACATCTTTCAGCTGTGCCGCAATCAGCGCCGCGTTCTCGCCGCCCATCTCATGCAGGTTTGGCATGGTGATGCCAAGGCCTGCCGGAGGGGTGTTCATCGCGAAGTAGAGGCCCGGTTCGATGATGGAGGCTGCAACCAGCGCCATAATCGCTACGAAGGACTCCATCAGCATGGCGCCATAACCAATCAGACGGGCATCGTTTTCGTTCGCCAGCAGCTTCGGCGTGGTGCCGGAGGAGATCAGCGCGTGGAAGCCAGAAACCGCGCCACAGGCGATGGTGATAAACAGGAATGGGAACAGCGCGCCTTTCCACAGTGGGCCGGTGCCGTCGATGTACTGGGTCACGGCTGGCATTTTCAGATCCGGGTTGAGGATCATGATGCCGAGCGCCAGGCCAACGATAACGCCGATTTTCAGGAAGGTGGCGAGGTAGTCGCGCGGTGCCAGAATCAGCCATACCGGCAGCAGGGCAGAGATAAAGGCGTAACCAATCAGCGCGAAGGTGATGGTGGTGTCTTTAAAGGTCAGCGCCGGGCCCCAGTACGGGTCGTGGGCAATCACGCCGCCGAAGTAGATAGAGGCAACCAGCAGCACGATACCAATCACCGACACTTCGCCTACGCGGCCCGGACGGATAAAGCGCATGTAGATACCCATAAACAGCGCAATCGGCACGGTCGAGCAGACGGTGAACACGCCCCACGGGCTTTCTGCCAGGGCTTTCACCACGATCAGCGCCAGCACCGCCAGGATGATGATCATAATCAGGAAGCAGCCGAACAGGGCAATGGAGCCCGGCACGCGGCCCATCTCTTCTTTGACCATTTCACCCAGCGACGAACCGTTACGGCGCGTGGAGATAAACAGCACCATAAAGTCCTGCACCGCACCCGCCAGCACCACGCCCGCCAGCAGCCAGAGCGTACCCGGCAGGTAGCCCATCTGCGCGGCCAGTACCGGCCCTACCAGCGGGCCCGCACCGGCGATAGCGGCGAAGTGGTGGCCGAACAGCACGTAGCGGTTGGTCGGCACGTAGTTCAGGCCATCGTTGTTGATGACCGCCGGCGTTGCACGCGTAGGGTCGAGCTTCATCACCTTCTGGGCGATGTAGAGGCTGTAGTAGCGATACGCCACCAGATACACAGAAACCGACGCGACGACGATCCACAGGGCACTGACGTGCTCACCGCGGCGCAGTGCGACGACCGAGAGGCAAAATGCACCGATGATTCCGAGAATCACCCAGGGTATGTGCTTGAATAGCTTTTTCGTATCCATAGTAAAACCTGGTTCTAATAGGATGAATAATCAGCCGAAGCTGCCGTTGTTTTGAGTTTGGGTTTGAGGAGGTATTGACCGTTATGCTGATGACAAGCTTGCCAGAGATACGCGCGCGTAAAGTTGGGTAAATCGGTGAGCGGTTGAAAGCGATGGCTAAGCGGTTATGTGAGGGGGTAAGCGGTTGGCTACATGCTGAACGGTAGCTAAATATGTGATTGAGATCTCAAGTTTTTTCCTCGGCGTCGTTTCCCTACGACGGACTTCGTATGATTAAAAACCAATTAAAAACACTATTGTCACTTATTGATCACAACTCCGGGTCCTGGTCTGCTCCACATCGTCCGTTTTTTCCGACTATTTGACTCATCTTCGGACGGTGAGCCACGTCGCTCATCGGCCTGTATCCTTAAAAAGGACGAAAACAATGAAAAATATGCGGCTAAAAGTGATGTGTTGCGTGCTGGGGGCGGGAATGTTGTGGCCGATGATGGGTCAGTCCGCCACCGAGTTACGCATGTCGTGGTGGGGCGGTAACCAGCGGCACCAGGCCACGACGGAAGCGATTAAAGCCTTCGAAGCACAAAACCCTGACGTCAAAATCAATACCGAACCCAGCGGCTGGGATGGCTACTTATCACGCCTGAGCACGCAACTGGCGGGAAATACCGAGCCGGACGTGATGCAAATAAACTGGAACTGGCTGGTGATGTTTTCCAAAAACGGTGACGGTTTTTATGACATTAACCGCCAGGCATCGCTTATCGACCTGACGCAGTTCTCGAGCCAGGGCAAACAGCTGGTGACGGTGAACGGCAAACTCAACGGTGTACCGGTGGCCATGACCGGGCGCTCGATGTACTACAACCCCGATCTGTGGAAAAAAGCGGGCGTGGCGTATCCACAAACCTGGGAGCAGATGATTGCGGCGGGCCCGGTGTTTAAAAGCAAACTGGGGGACGATTACTACCCGTTTATTCTCGCTAATCACGACACCACCATCATGACGTTCCTGAACTCGTATATGGTGCAGAAATACAATATTTCGATGATTAACCCGCAGACCAAAGCCTTTAACTACAGCCGTGAACAGTGGCTGGACTATTTCGGGCTGTATAAAAAGCTGGTGGATAATCACGTTATCCCGTCCATGAAATATCTGTCGTCGTTCGGCAAGGCCAACGCCTGGGAAATTAAACCGTGGCTGGAGGGCAAAATTGGCGGCGTACACACCTGGAGCACCGATGGCACCTTTGCAGGAAGCCTGCGCGCGCCCGCACATCTGGAAGTGGGCCCTTACCCTATGCTGCCCGGTGCCACCGATGCGGGGATCTTCTTCAAGCCAGCAATGATGTTCTCCATCGGCAAAAACAGCCGTCATCCCGAGCTGGCGGCCAAGCTTATCAATTTCCTGCTGAACGACCCGCAGGGCATCAAGGCGATGGGGCTACAGCGTGGCGTCCCGCTGAGCGCTGAAGCGGTGAAAGTGCTGCAACAGGACGGCGTGCTGGATAGCAGCCAGATTCAGGTTCAGGGGCTGGCGCAGGTCGATAAGTTAATGGGCAAAATCGAACCGTCGCCATGGTTTGAAAACCCGCAACTGCTGGCCTACTTCCTCGACGCGGTGCAGCGCTTTGATTACGGGCAGCTCACGGTTGAACAGCTGGCCGATGAATTCCCGCAACGCGCGCAGCGTGTGCTGAAAAAAATCATGTAAATGAGGTGGTTATGTCGCAATTATTGAAAGAGTCCATTCTAAGCAAACTGGATACGCTGTTTAATGAGCTGATTGTGGTACGCACCAACGATGCCGAGCTTAAAAAACAGAAGGTTATCGCCTCCGACTTGTCGATTGAAAACTGGGACTGGTCGCAGGGCGTTGGGATTTACGGCATCTGGCGGCTGTACCGCATCACCCGCGAGCCGCGCTACCTGGCCTACCTCAACGGCTGGTTCTCGCGTCGCATGGCGGAAGGTCTGCCGGAAAAGAACATCAACCGAATGGCGCCGATGTTGACGGCCACCTGTATGGCGATGGAATCAGGCGAAACGGCCTGGCAGGCAGACATTGCCGAGTATGCCGACTGGATTGATACGCGCCTGCTGCGCACCCAGGAAAATGGCTTTACCCACTGTACCAGCGACCACCTGAACGAAGAGCAGCTGTGGGTGGATACGCTGTTTATGAGCGGCTTATTCCATGCAAAAGCGTCGCTGCTGCTGGATAAGCCGCGCTATATGGACGATGTGGCGTACCAGTTTTTACTGCACATCAAGTACCTGATCGACCGCCGTAGCGGGTTGTGGATGCACGGCTGGAGCTTTATCGACCGCAACAACTACGGTGCGGCGCTGTGGGGGCGTGGCAACGGCTGGGCCGCTGCGGGCAGCGTGGATTTTCTGGAGATGGTGACGGAAGAGACGGCGAATACCCGTTTTATCCGCGAAGCATTTGTTCGACAGATGCTGGCGGCGGTGCACTATCAGCACAGCAACGGCATGTGGTCGACGCTTATCGATCACCCCGAAAGCTACGAGGAAGCATCGGGCACCGCTGGGCTGACCTATGCCTTGCTGAAAGGCGCGCGGCTTGGCCTGCTGGATAACCGCTGCCGCGATGCGGGCTGGGCGGGCGTGCAGGCGTTGATGGCACGAATTAATGAACACGGTGAAGTGGCGGATGTGTCAGCCGGAACGTCAGTCGGGCGCGATTTGCAGCATTATCTGGATATTCGCGTACGTCAGCGCGCCTACGGGCAGTCGCTGGCGATGCTGGCATTAGGGGAAGCGCTCGCCCATTTATAATCTGAACTTAAGGACAAGGTGATGACCATAAACCCCAGCGTAGTGCTGAGCGTGGAGGAAGAGAGAAAGATTCTGGCGCGGATCCGCGATCCGCAGTTTCCCGCCAGAGAGATAAACGTACGCGACTGTGGTGCGGTCGGTGACGGGGCGACGCTGGATACCGATGCCCTTCAGCGGGCGATTTCCCAACTGCACGCGCTGGGCGGCGGCCGCGTGGTGGTGCCTGCCGGGCGCTACCTCACCGGTTCGCTAGAGCTGTTGAGCAACATTGATCTGCATCTGGAAAGCCGCCAGAGCGTGCTGCTGTTCACCACCGACACCACCGAAGCACACTACCCGCTGGCCTATGGTCACTGGGAGTGCTCGCCCCTGTGGAACTACCGGGCGCTGATCTACGCGCGTCATGCGCACAACATCGCGTTGACCGGCAGCGGTACTCTGGACGGGCAGGCCAGCGAAAGCGTGTGGTGGCACTGGACCCATCAGATTGAACACGCCTGGTCGACTCACGCGCAAAATTTGCAGCGTCCCGCAAGCCTGCGGCTGCGCGAAATGAACCTCAACGGGGTACCGGTGGCGGAGCGCCGCTTTGGCGACGGCCACTATTTACGCCCGATGTTTATCCAGACGCTGCACTGCCAGAACGTGCTGCTGGCGGGAGTCACGCTACGCAACTCGCCGATGTGGCAGGTCAACCCGGTTATGTGCCGCAACGTGACGGTGCGCGGCATGACGCTACGCTCGCACGGCCACAACAACGACGGTGTGGATCCGGAAAGCTGCTGCTATGTGCTGATTGAAGACAATCTGTTTGATTCCGGTGATGACTGTATTGCCATTAAATCCGGGCGCGATCGCGACGGGCGTGAAGCCAATATTCCCTGCGAAAATATCATCATCCGTAATAACCGTTTCGCCGATGGTCACGGCGGCATCGCGCTGGGCAGTGAAATGAGCGGCGGCATCCGCAACGTTTTTGCCGCGGGCAACGAATTCGATAGCCCGGCCTTAACCTATCCCCTGCGCCTGAAGGCCAACGCGCTGCGCGGCGGGGTGATTGAAAACGTCTGGCTGCGTCACTCTAAGGTGAAGCGGGTGCGCGATGCCGTGGTCCACGCCACCATGAACTATGCCGAAGGGGTCTACGGCAGCCACTTACCGCGCTTTCGCAATATCGTCATTGAAGATCTGGAAGCGAGCGGCGGAGAGTACGGCCTGTTCATTGAAGGGCTGCCGCAGTCGCCGATTGACGGGCTGGTGCTGAAAGATATCCGCCTTCACGATGTCGAGAACCCGCTGCATGCCGCCCACTGGGGACGCGGCGTTAAAATGGAAAACGTGGTGATTAACGGGCTCGATTATCCGCGTCCGGTGCAGCTTTTTGTCCGTGGATTGCCGCAGGTAGGGGATTATCTGCGCGCGGTGGCGACGCTACCGGGGAACGATGACGCGGTGCTGCGCTACGACTGGTGGCTGGGTAAAACGGCGGACGGGCCAATGACGCCGCTCGGTGAAGGGGACATTCTGGCGCTAACGCCGACCATGAGCGGGCGTTTTGTTCGCTGCCAGGTACACCATGGGCAGATGAGTCTGCTCGGCAAGCCCTGGTTGATTGGGCCGGAGGGCAGCATTCAATTGGCAAGCGGCGAGTCGGTCAATGCGGGCATTCTGCGGGCGCGGGGCATTCTCGATAACGACAGCGGCGCGGAGTGCATCACCCGGTTTGAGCTGGCGCAAATGGTGATCCGGCTATGGGGGTTGCAGTATCAGCCATCCTGCGGCCTGGTGATTGACGATCTGGCAGCGGATTCCGTCTGGTATCCGGGCATCGAAGCGCTGATTCAGCGCGGCATGATGGCGCTTGATAAAGGGAAGTTTAACCCGGATAAACCGATTCGCCGCGAAGAGGCCGCCACGGTTGCCATGATGAGCTGCGGGGTGTCGTATCGCAACGCCTCAACGATGCTGCAATCGACCTTCACCGATGGCCGCCTTCTGCGGGATATTTACCTCACCAACGCCCAGCGCGCCGTGGCTTTTGGTTTTCTGCGCTGTAATCACGAAGGGCGCTTTCACCCTCGGCGCTATCTGCGCCGCCATGAAGCGCTGGAAATGCTGCTGGCGATGAGCCACTTTATCGGCGATCAGGACCGGCCTCAGCGGCAGGTACAGATGCTGCCGTAGCGGGGTTAACGGCGAGCGGTTTGATCGATCGAACGGATCATCGACTGCTTCGCCGTCATTAAATGGTTACGTAACGCCAGAGTGGCGTCGAGATCGTTCCGGCAGATCAGGGCGATCAGGATCATCATATGTTCATCAATGGCGATAATATTGCGCTGTTTCAGATCGCTTTCATCCCACTGGTAGTGGAAGTGAAAAATAACCGAGATAATTTCTAATGACTGATTGAAAAATATATTATCGGCTGCGGAGAGCAGCAGTGAATGAAAATCACGATCGAGCTGCGAGAATGTTTTGACATTATCGCCAATATTGTCGCGCAGCTGGCGATGATATTCCAGAAGGGTTTTTGCCCGTAGCCAGTGTGGGTCATTATCGGGCAGGCTTAAAAAACGCTGTAAAGCATGTAACTCTAACATTTCACGTAATTCAAATAGCTGCTCGGCGTAAGCGCGATCGAACTCTTTCATTCGCCACAGACCACGTTTTTCGCTCACGATAAGATTATAGCGGCCAAACTTCAGTAAATATTCCCGCGCGGCAACCGGACTCACTCCCGCCATTTTGGCCAACTGAATTTCACTCATCACTTCCCCGGCCTTTAACTGCCGTTGGTTGATCATGGAGAAAAACGCCTGCTCAAAAATCTGCGTCTGCTCCTCAAGCGGTGCCTGGGGGCACTCAAAGCCATCCAGAGCATCAGGCTTGCGTATCACGATGTAATCATTATTGATTTTTTCCAGTACGCCGCGCTGCTGTAGATGCGAAAGAATGTGGCGAACGGTGGTGCGGCTGATGCTGTACATGTCACCCAGCGAGCACTGCGCCGGTAGCGGCGACGGAATATGGCCCTGGGCGATGCCATCAATAATTTGATTGACGACGCTGCGGCGTAAATTTTGCGAACGGCTCATGGTTATCTCCCCCTGTGGTTTATTAAAGACGAATTTAAAACATATTTCTGCGCTGATATTCACAAGAATTTATTCCGCTGATGCTGAAACGATATGAAATCCACAATAACAACCATAACGAAAACAGGAGACGTCGTAATGGCAATGATGAAAACATGGGTTTGTCAGCAACCGGGTGAATTAACGTGGCAATCAAGAGATATTCCAAAACCACAACAACATGAGGTCTTAATAAAGGTAAAAACGGTTGGCATCTGCGGAACAGATATTCATGCATGGCGAGGGAAACAACCTTTTTTCAGCTACCCTCGCGTATTAGGACATGAAATTTGCGGGACGATCGTCGCGCTCGGCAGCCAGACCGACCATTGGCACGTTGGTCAGCAGATCGCGGTGATCCCCTATGTCTCCTGCCATGAATGTTCTGCGTGCCGGAGCGGGCGAGAGAACTGCTGTGAAAATATTGCGGTGATTGGCGTCCATCGTGATGGTGGGTTCAGCGAATATTTATGCGTACCTGAGCAAAACATCCTGCTGGCGGAAGGCATTGCACCCGAAGCGGTTGCGCTGATCGAGCCGTTTGCCATCAGCGCGCATGCGGTTCGCCGTGCGGCGGTGAAGCCCGGTGACGCGGTCCTGGTGGTGGGCGCTGGGCCTATTGGGCTGGGGACGGCAGCCATTGCGGCGGCGGAAGGCGCGCAGGTGGTGATGGTGGATACTAGCCCGGAGCGCCGCGCGCACGTGGCGCACCAGCTGGCGTTACCGGCTCTCGATCCGCTGGCCGATGACTTCCTCACTCAGTTGCGCGATAGCTTTGGCGGTGACCTTGCACAGACGGTGATTGATGCCACCGGCAGCGCGCAGTCGATGAATCGCGCGGTGGAGTTGATTCGCCACGGCGGCAGCATTGTATTTGTCGGCCTGTTTAAAGGCGACCTGCAGTTCTCTGATCCGGAGTTCCATAAAAAAGAGACCACGCTGCTGGGCAGCCGAAACGCCACAAAAGCGGACTTTGCGCGGGTGGGGGAGCTGATGCAGCGTGGGCTGCTGCGCGCCGACATGCTGCTGACTCACCGGTTGCACTTTGATGAGTTGGGTAGCACCTATGAACGAGATGTCATCAATAATCCACGGCTGATTAAAGGCGTGATAGAGTTTAGCGAGAACATTGCTGGCGATTAATAAAATAAATGTGATGTAAATCACTATGTTAACTAAGTAAAACCTGCGCCTCCGTCTACGCTAAAGCCTGTCCGACAATATGGAGAAAAACATGACAACGGTAAACATCGCGCTTAAGGAAGCCTATCAACTGGCCTTCGACGTCCTCAGCTCAAACGGATTTTCAGCCGCACACGCCGACGCTATCGCCCGCAACGTCACTGCGGGTGAACGCGACGGCTGTGCCTCACACGGCCTGTGGCGCCTGCTGGGGATCGTAGAAACTCTGCGCAAAGGCAAGGTGTCGCCGGATGCGGAACCGACGATTGTCGATCAGGCGCCCGCTATCGTTAAAGCGGATGCTAACGGGGCGTATTCGCTGTGTGCCTATGAAAAGGCGCTGCCGTTGCTGATTGAAAAAGCTCGCCACTGTGGGATTGCGGCGCTGGCGATCAACCGTTGCGTGCACTTCTCGGCGCTGTTTGCCGACGTGGAACCGCTGACCGACGTGGGGCTGGTGGGTTACGCCTGTACGCCAAGCCACGCGTGGGTGGCCCCGGCGGGCGGCACCCAGCCGCTGTTCGGCACCAACCCGATTGCGTTCGGCTGGCCACGCGGTGCGAAGCCGCCGTTTATTTTTGATATGGCGACCAGCGCCGCAGCGCGCGGTGAAATTCAGCTGCATCAGCGAGCGGGTAAGCCAATTCCAGAAGGCTGGGGGATTGATAGCGATGGCCAGCCAACCACCGACCCGCAGGCGGTGCTGGACGGGGCGATGCTGACCTTCGGCGGCCATAAAGGCTCGGCGCTGGCGGCGATGGTGGAGCTGTTCGCCGGCCCGCTGATTGGCGATATGACCAGCGCCGAATCGCTGGCGTGGGATAACGGCGCGGGTGGCCTGCCGTACGGCGGCGAGCTGATTCTGGCGCTCGACCCTCAGCGTTTCCTGGGAGCAGAGGCCGGGACGCATCTGGCGCGCGCTGAGACGTTGTTTAGCGGCATGCAGGCGCAGGGTGCGAGGCTGCCGGGTGAACGGCGCTATCTGGCTCGCGAGCGAAGTGAGAAACAGGGGCTGGATGTTTCTCGTGGCCTGTACGACGAGATTTGTGCGCTGCGCGGGTAACGAGCATCCCCGGCGGCGCTCCGCTTGGCCGGGCTACGCGATCCGTCAATCTGCACTCATCGGTTCCCTCTCCCCTATGGGGAGAGGGCTAGGGTGAGGGGAACAGGCACGCTCGGTGATGCAAAATCGCGCCGCTACCCGTATTAATAGTCACAATTTCTATAAAGTTTTGTCTTTTCCCGCCGAAAACTCGTTATTCGTCCGGAGGAAAGAGAAACATGTTAAAACGTATAAAGATCGTCACCAGCCTCGTGCTGGTTTTGGTGTTGTTTGGCCTGTTACAGCTGGCGTCAGGGGGACTGTTCTTTAACTCTTTGAAGCATGACAAAGAGAACTTCACCATTCTGCAAACTGTGCGTCAGCAGCAGTCCGGGCTGAACGGGAGCTGGGTTGCTCTGCTGCAAACCCGCAATACTCTCAACCGTGCAGGGATCCGTTACATGATGGATCAGAACAATATCGGCAGCGGCGCTACCGTTGCCGAGTTGATGCAGATTGCCACCAAATCACTGTCAGATGCGGAAAAACGCTGGACCGAGTACGAAGCGATGCCGCGTGACCCGCGTCAGAGCGAAGCGGCGGCGCTGGAAATCAAACGTAACTACGATATCTACCACGGCGCGCTGTCCGAACTTATCCAACTGCTGGGCGCAGGCAAAATCAACGACTTCTTCGACCAACCGACTCAGGGTTATCAGGACGGCTTTGAGAAGGCGTACGTCAACTATCTGCAACAGAACGACAGCCTGTACGACCTGGCGGTCAACGACAGCAATGCCTCCTACACGCAGGCCATGTGGATCCTGTTTAGCGTGATGATCGCCGTACTGGCCGTGATCATCTCCGTCTGGCTGGGCGTGCGCAAGACGCTTATCGAACCACTGAATCGTTTAATCGACAGCATTCGCCACATTGCGGGCGGTGACCTGGTCAAACGCATCGACGTGGAAAGCGACAACGAAATGGGCGAGCTGGCACACTCTCTGCGCCATATGCAGGGTGAACTGGCGCGCACCGTGGGTGAAGTTCGTCAGGGGGCTCACGCGATTTACAGCGGCGCGAGTGAAATTGCGATGGGCAACAACGACCTCTCTTCACGTACCGAGCAGCAGGCGGCTTCTCTGGAAGAGACGGCGGCGAGTATGGAAGAGCTGACGGCGACCGTGAAGCAGAACGCCGAAAACGCCCGTCAGGCAAGCCATCTGGCGCTGAGCGCATCGGAAACCGCGCAGAAGGGCGGTAAAGTCGTGGATAACGTGGTGCAGACCATGCGTGATATCACCGCCAGTTCGCAGAAAATTGCCGACATTATCAGCGTGATTGACGGTATTGCCTTCCAGACCAACATTCTGGCACTGAACGCCGCGGTGGAAGCCGCACGTGCCGGTGAACAGGGGCGTGGTTTTGCAGTGGTCGCCGGTGAAGTTCGCAACCTGGCGCAGCGCAGCGCCCAGGCGGCACGGGAAATTAAGAGTCTGATTGAAGACTCGGTAAACCGTGTCGACCTCGGTTCCACGCTGGTAGAAAGCGCGGGCGAAACCATGGATGAAATCGTGAATGCGGTGACCCGCGTAACCGATATCATGGGCGAAATTGCTTCCGCATCTGACGAGCAGAGCCGGGGTATCGACCAGGTTGGCCTGGCGGTATCGGAGATGGACCGTGTCACCCAACAGAACGCCTCGCTGGTGGAAGAGTCCGCGGCAGCCGCCGCGGCGCTGGAAGAGCAGGCTAGCCGACTGACGCAGGCGGTGGCCGTGTTCCGCATCCAGCAGGGCCAGGCAAGTACCGCGCGCGAACCGGTCAGCGTGGCCGCTGCGCCAGCGCCGGGTACGCTGCGTAAAGCGGCGGCAACCGACACCGGGGAAAACTGGGAAACCTTCTGATATGACATGCGCCCCTGTCAGGGCGCATTAGCTCAGCATCAGGCGCATGGCGCAGCGTGATTCATACGCCATGCCGTGCGCCACTTCTTGTGCCAGCTTTTGCCGTAGCGCAGCGTTCAATGACGTTTCCGGTAGCATTTCGAATCCCATTCGGGCATACCACGGCGCGTTCCAGGGTACATCCCGAAAGGTGGTGAGCGTGAGCGACGTGAAGCTCCTTGCTTTGGCCTCTACCGCGACATCGCTAAGAAGGCGTCGACCTAACCCTATTCCCTGACTCGCCTGATGCACGGAGAGCTCGACAATAAACAGCGTCGAATCCTGTGCTTCTGCTAACAGAAAACCACGCGGTTGACCGCCGTGTTCTACCACCCAACTCATTTCCTGCTGCAGATAATGCTGATGGCAACGGGCAGAGATGACGGGGCCTTGAGCGAGCCAGCTCAATTCGGGTATCTGCCGAAAGCATTGCCCGGCGGCGCGTTCAATGTCTGGAAGTGCGGCGATATCCGCAGCAGTGGTCGGACGAACGAGAGTTATCATGGGGCAAGTATAGCCTGTCGTTAACCGGCGCAAACCAAAATTGGCGAATAAAAGTTACTGATAATCATCGCATTATCCGGCGTTTTGCGAATGCTCAACAGCCGTTTCTGACCAGGGGTAATACCCAGCGCATATTTTTCAAATACCCCTGCGGGCACGTTATCGTGACCAAACTTCTCGACCTGTTTGATGCGTAGCTCGTAAAACGTTTCATGCACGTAGTGCCAGTCAAAGCTCTCCTGGCGAGACACTTTAGTATGTTGCCCATCGTTAAGCACCTCGCCGTTCATATTGAAATAGCCGGTACCGTCAGGCGCAAAGTGCATCACCACCATTCCTTCAAATGAGAAGCGGTTGTCCTGATGGCTGTCCTTATAGGTCAGGCTGCCCTGACAGGTCATGGAGAGGCGCGTGGTGTTGTGTATCCAGAGCGAGGTGCCGAGGATAATCAGCAGGTTAACAAGAAGGACGACAATCAGCCGTTTATGCTTTTTCACTTTTGCCACTCGTAGTAATAGAGCGTCTGGCAGGCGCTGGCTTTGCCAAGAAACTGAGAGCATTGCGAGAGTACCAGTCGGCCGTCATCGCCGTACAGCAGGGGATCCTGAATGTGCGCGTAGAACACCGAATGGTTCAGGCAGGAGAATGCCCCGTCGTTTTTAATCTGTTTTATCAGCGTTTTAGCCCGTTCCCGGAAGACATCTGCCAGCGGAGCGAGGGTGTAGACCGGGCAGGTGTCGATATGATCCAGTAAATAGATCTCAGCCTGCTGCTGCTGGTTTTTCCAGGCGATTGCTGTGCCGCAGAGCGTGAGCACGATAACCGTGACCAGTGCGTAGAGGGCGGTAAAATTTCTGGCGCGGGAGATTTTTTCGGGTTTAGCCACCGTCGGGACACGTGGGGCAGAAAGCGGCACGATGGAGGTCTCTGCGCTGAACATAAACCCGACTTTTGGCACGGTGACAATAAACGGGCTGTCAGGCACCAGCGTGGCGAAAATTTTCCGCAGAATGCTGATGTACTGATTCAGTGAGTTACTGGAGCCGCGCAGGCCGCGCTCATCCCACACCTGTTCAAAGAACGTTTCTCGCTCGACCACCATGCCGTGATGGGCAATCAGCAGGTTGAGGATATGTTGCGCCGTGCAGGTGAGCACCTGACTGTCCGAGTCGGGATCGTTTTGTAGTGTCAGTGAACCGTCCTCGTTGTCATAAACAAGCACGTTCGCGAGCAGATATTTCATGTTTTTCAGCGATCCGGATCGGGGAAGCAAGGTGGTTTTCGCGTGTAGATGACCATGTTAACTCGAGTTGTTATCGGTAACATTGATCCGGCGCGCCCAAATCTGATTAATAAGTAAGCGTAATCACCACGTCGTCACTAAACAAGCCGGTACCGGTGAGCGTCTGCGGAGGTACGGTGCCGTAAACGGTGAAGTTCTGTACATTTCCGTCTTCGTGCGTGACCTCCAGCGTATTGCTGCCGATCTGTTCTCCCCAGGGAGTGGTTGCCGCCGCATCCTGCCACAGCGCGTATTGCAGACACTGATGCTTATCGTTACACAGCTGTCGCTGGCTTCCTGATGCGTTTTCACCGGTGCTGATGCCCAAGGAGTAATGCGTCCCCACCGGGCAACGAGAACGAATGGTGGCGGTTGAAGCGACCCGCGACATCAGCGATGTGCTGTTGACCGTACCAAAATCCAGCGGCGTGACGCTCTGGATAAAACAACTGTCGGATAGCGTAGCGCTGGCGCTGGAGGAGTTGTCGATGGCTTCCCCTTCGTTCTCACCATCCTGACAGTCGTGCAGGGATGCCGTGGACGTCGCGCTATTCCAGGTCAGCCTTAGCCCCATGGTGTAGTTAAAATAGCTGCGTACCGGCAGGTTACTCTGCCCGGCCGGTATGGAGGCCAGAAGGGGAAATGTCCCGCCAACAACCTGATTTCCCCCCGCAGTGAGTGACGTTTGCAGTGCGCGTCCCGATGCTTGTGAGGTCAGTTCCTGGCTGGTATCGAGGGCGTTATAGAGGCGAAACAGCATGGTGTATTGCTTACCTTCTTCATCGCCGTTTGAGGTCATTTTAAACGGTGAGGTATCCAGGCTGCTCAGGCAGACTTTGAAGTAACGGGTCTCGCCGTAGTCGGCGTAGCAGCTGAATTTTACGCTCGCGTGCGTCGAACTGCCGCTGCCGGTGACCAGCGTACCAAAGGCAGAGGTTTCCCCCTGGGTTATCCAGCAGTTTGAGGCGTGAGCCGGACGGCACAGGAGGCCCGCGCACAGCAGCAGGAGCAGAACGAGGGGGATTTTTAATGACACGGCAAGACTCCCAGATTGATGGTCGTTTCGCCCCTGGAAGCTGGCAGACTGACTTCGCAGCGTCCTGAGCGGCTCTGTATTGCAAGCGTGCCGGGCATCGGCGGGTTTTCCAGCCAGATGAAGCCTTCGCGGCCAACGATAGACTGCTTATCGCCAAAGGTGATAAGGCTGCCGATAGGCAACGGTCTGTTCTGCCGATCGATAAGCTGTGCGCTGACTAAGTGTGAACGGTGTACCTGGAAATCAACTTTGACGGCTTCGCTCCGCCCAGGAGTGGCGTGCATTTCCGTGAGCGGTGTGACCACCTCTGGCGGCAAATTCAGCGGGTCGAGTGAAACTTTGCTGTTCTGGTAGCGGGGCAGATCCGTCAGCAGCAGAAAGCCGTTAGCATCGGTTGTACCCGCGGGGCGGTTTTCCACCGCAATCGGAACGCCGCTAATGCCGTCGGTAGTGACCAGCGCAATGCCCTGGCGGTTGTAGCGCAGCGCGTAGGGGTGCGAGTCCAGCAGAATGAAAGATCCTTCTCCGCTGAGATAGTGGCTGTTGCTTTGGTTGTCGCGGTCTATCCCCGTATGCCATTCGCCGTACTGGCTCAGATACCCCAGATCGGCATGTTGTTGCCGGGTATTGCCGCTATTCTGGCTGAGCTGCCATGACCAGCCGCCGAGCTGATAATCCGGCTGATGGCGATAGTCTGCGCGCGTGGATTGATTACCCGTTTGCAGCGACACTGTGTCGTTATGGCCTAGCGGAACGGACAGCATCAGCTGAACGGTCTTATCACCCGTGTTGAGCGCATGGGTAAACGCGAAGGTGGTTGAGATGCGGTTGCTGAACGATTTTGACCAACTGGCATTAAGGTAGCGGGCGCTGTCCTGGCGTACCCATCCCGCGCCGAGGGTTCCCCAGCCCGATAGCGCCTGGCTGACCCACAGGTTGTCGGTGCGCCTGACCGGCAGGCTGCCGGAAAGCCGTGCGATATCCGTCCAGGCATCGCTGCTGCGGCTGGTACTGGCGGCGACGCCCAGACCCTGTCCGTTCCACTGATAGCCAAATCCCCACTTCACGCCACCCCCCGCCGGGCTTTGGCTACCGGCGATATGGCTGCTGGCGATACCCAAAAGTGGTGAAACCAGCCAGTCGCCCGATACGCCGAGGTTATGCGCATCCCGGTGCTGCTCGGTGTGGGTGCTGAGGGTCAGGCTGTTGTTGAGGCCATAGCGCCAGCCGGCATCCAGCATCGGCGAGGCGGCGTAGTCGTTGGAGCGCTCGGCATAGCGCTGTCGCAGCCAGCCTATATCCAGCGAGCCGCTGCTGACGCCCTGTGCCAGCATATTGGGGGCGCCGTATAAATCGAGCGTCACTTCACGGCGCTGACCGTTGATATCGGTGATCACCACTTGCGCCTGACCGCTGCCGGAGAACGTTGGAAGGGTGTTGAGCACGTAGTTGCCTGGGGTGACCTGCTGGTGGCTCTGTTGAAGCCCGTCGATATATAAATCGACCGTTGACGGTAACACCACGCTGTCGCTGTAGGCCGTGCGGGGGGCGGTATTGAGCTGCGGGTCGAGCTGAAAATTCCGCGCCAGATGCAGGCCACCAAAACGCACCTGGCGGCTCCAGTTCACGCCCGTCGTCACGTTATCACCCAGTGAAATGCTGGTGAGCGAGGCGGGGAAATCCAGCTGCCAGGTGGTCATCAGACGCGTGTTGGCCTCTGGCGTGGCGTTATCTCCGCGCTGAAAACGGCTATTCATGCTGTTGCTAAGCTGACCCGGCAACCAGCCGGAGGTTTGCAGCTGGCTTTGTAAGCTCGTCTGTTTGAGCGTTGGCGTTTCGCTGGAGTAGAGCGAGTAATCTAGCGTGAGATTGCCCATTTCATCGGCCTGAGGCAGGGCATCGGACGCAGGGTGAGGTGCAGTTTCCAGATGTTGCACGCTGGCCAGTTTCCCTTCAGGCAGCGTAAGGGCGAGCTGTTGCTGCAGGCCGTCATAGCTGGCCTGAATGCCCTGTACCGTCGCAAGGTTAACCCACGGAGCGGATGCTTCTGGCATGGCGATACCCAGCCGCGCCGCATCTTCCACGTTGATCCATAGCTCGCCGTTGTCGACGCGAACGGGCCAAAGCCCGTCGTGAAGAGAACGGTTAACGGTGAGGGAGAGATACTGCGTTGTTTCAGCGGGCGGCTCAGCGTGAAGCGGCATGGCTATTAACCACAGCAGCAGGATACACGCTGAGCTGGCTGGCTTGGGTGTGTTCATTCAGATAAGCGCGTAAGGAGAAGAGTAAATCGCGGTGAGGGCGTTTAAACGGCAGCGAAAATTGCTTCCCCGCAAGCACATAGCCAGCCAGACCTGAGAGCGAATCGACCACCTGCCCATTACGAGCAATAGCCTGAACGTCGCTCAAGCGGATATGTGTACTACCGTGGTTCTGGCACCAGACTTCCCCATTTTCCTGTTGGCAGGAGAGTTGCGTGGTTTCATCTTTTTGCGCCACATCTTCAGGTGCGATAAACAGCGGAATGGAGTAGCGCAGAAGGAAATGGACGCCATTCTGTCCGTCGGTGCCGAGATGGGCACGGGGCAGTTCATCAACCAGCAGCCGGAAGCTTTGCTCCTGTGAATGGGGAGCCGGGTTGAGCACCACAATGCGTACCAGCTGGCGCTGGCCGGGCGCCAGAGACGTTACCGCCGGGCTGCTGACAACCTCGTTCGTCTGCGTCAGGACATCTTTACCCGAGGATTGCGTCCAGTCATAAACGCGGATCTGCGCGTGAATGGGCTGGTCTCCAGTATTGGTGAGGTACAGCGCACCGGCGCGCTGGGCGGTTGAAAGATTCAGCATCACCGGTGCTACCTGCAGGGTGGCGCAGTGCGCGTAGTGGGTAAACGCGAACAAAATGGCCAGCCAGCAAAGGGCAAAGAGAGAGAAACGACGCATGCTTAGTACACCAGATTCAGGGTGACGTCATCGCTGTACAAACCGGCTTTGGCATTGGTTAAAGCACCTGCTTCGATAACACCAACGATGGTTTCCGATTGAGTCTGCCCGGTACCGGTCCCTTCAATCCCACCGCTGGCGTTGACCGGCGTTTTCTTGCTTTCATCGGCATACAGCTTATAGGCAATGTTCTGTGCCCCGAGGCTGCTGTCTTCTGGCTTGAGCCAAAACGTGCCGTCACTTTCGCTATCGCTGCTGGCCGCTGAGAGGTTAAACGGCGTACCGTTGGTACACAGCACGTTAAGCTGAGTGGTGGTATTAATTTCACGGGATTCGTCAGAGCCGTGGCTGGCGAAGTTCAGATCGTTGGTCTGAAGCGTGCAGGACTTCAGCACTTCCAGCGAAACGTGCATGGTTGCTGTGGCAGAACTGTCCGCCAGGGCAGAGTGGGACATCAAGTAAAACAGGCTGAAAATGACGATAGGCATCCTTTTCATAGATAAGCTCCGGTAGATAAATTGACGCAGTCTTGGATTAAACGTGTTCCTGGACGGTATTTGCGCAAATAGTAGATTTGGCTACCTCCTAAAGGATACTTTTATTCGATAAATCTCAGCCTATTCCTAACAATGTAATTAAAATGTTCACTCCGCGTTTCTGGACTATTTCTATCAGGCAGCGCGGAGGTAATATTTAAGAGGCAATGCTTATGATTTCTTTTGGTTATTAGTGATAAAGTGAACTGTTATTTACAGTGCGAATTTTTCGGTATAATTCTGCCAGCGTACTGCAGTGAAACTTCGCCATGGCATTGCGGCGATGGGTATAAATAGTCTTCGGTGACTTATGCAGCATATCGGCAATGGTCTTTGGTGAAAAACCCAATATTATCAATAAACAAACATGGATCTCTGACTGCGTTAGCGGTGATTCTTTGCGTAGGGTCCGGCGGAACTCAGGCTTATTAAGCTGCTGGCCCAGCGCTCTGAGCGAGAGTTTATCGCTGAAAACGCAGGCGCGTTCCGGCGGCAGAAATTGCTGTACTTCCTGTACCCGGTTATGCTCAGTAATGACCAGCCACTTTGCTTCTTTATCGTCGTGGAGAATTATTTCGCGTAATTGAAATACGCTCTCATCGTTATCTTTATTCAGCCATTGAATAGCAGGGTTTGGGCACACCATATAGGGAAGCGCGTGCTTTAGCCCCAACCATAGGAAATAGTTTGTGCTCAGGATAGCGACCTGATAAGGCGGATAGATCATGGCTATTTATTCCACAAAAAGCCCTGACCATAATTAGCGTGTGAATCACGGGCTAATTGGAAGTCAGCAAGCGTTTCAATACCTTCCACGAGAACCTCATCGGCAATCTTTTTGCACAGATGGGCAAGCTTGAGAAAGGCATCTTTGCATTCACGACCGGTCCAGAACGCATGCTTATCAATTTTTGCGCCAGAGAAACGGTAATCCTGTTCTACGAGGCAAGGCAGAATGTCGTCATGGACGTCATCGGCCCAGACCGCGATACCCATTTCCCGCAGCGTAGCAATACGCGCACGCAGCCGCTCGCTATCGTCGGCTGAGAGCAGCGGAAGCTGCTCCAGGTCAGTAAGTTCAATGGCGATGTTTTCAATCGTGCCGAACTCACTGCACAGGCGCTGCAAAAAATCAGGTGTGAGCAGGACCTCCGCATTGGCATTGAGGTAATACTTGCCGCAGGGAGGCGTGCTCAGCACATGTGATAGCTGAGCAAAGAAAAGAGACAATCTGGCTTCCAGCGCCATATTACTGAAAAAAAGCTCAAGGTTAATTTGCGCTGGTGCGGTGGAGAGAACTTCCCAGGCGACAATATTTTCATCATCTAAGAAGCGAATGGATTCGAATTTATACCCTGTGAGCATGATTACGCAGCAATATTTACCAATAGTTTTTGTGTTGGCAAATGCTAGCTAAACTCATTTTTGCGGTATATTTATAAATACAAATAGTATTTATATGGTTATTTGAACTGGTTTTTAATGATTATAAAGCTTTATATGCTTTCATAAGGGGTGGTATACCCCCTATGAAAGCGCGCCGCTGTTACCCCTCGGCATCGATGACCTTGATTTCGACCATGCCAACCCCGAGTTGACGAGGCGAATGGCCGAGGATATTCCCTTCATTGGTTGACTGCGGGTCCGGCGGCACAATCACCAGCGTACTGGCGCTGGAGGGATTATCGAAGTGCAGCGTCGTGGTGGTGACCTCGTGGCCCAGCGTCAGCGTTTGCTCGCTGTTGCCGACGCGAACGGGAATGGGCTTATCGGCGTTCGGGCCAAAAGCTTTGGCGGTAATGACCAAATCAAAGCGCTTCGGCAGCGGGTGCTGATACTCAATCTTCACTTCCTGGCCGAGCTGGGCGTTGGACCAGCGTCCCCATGACTCCGGACGGGAGATGCCGCTGAAGGATTTCACCTCTTCCGGCGCGCCTGCGACGTTGAAGATAAAGCTGTCTGCCTTATAGCGAATATCGTTGTCGACGGTTTTGAGCGAATCCACGTTACCGTTGTAGCGCACCATGTCGATCACCGTATCTTTAAACTCGGTTTTGCCGCTCCATTGGGTTTTATCGACGTGCTGAACTTTTTGCTCACCGCCAAGCTGCCCCTGAGACACGCACCAGTCGGTGGAGAGTGACAGATTTTGCGACCATAGCTGGCCCATCTTGTAGCAGCGGTCGACCCAGACGAAGTTATCGCGCGGGGCGAAATCCGCCAGCTGATAGCGCAGCGGCGCGGAGTATTCGCTTTCCGGCAGCGGTTCAACACGGTTATCGGAGACGCGCAGCAGCAGCGGCAGGCGGAAGTGACTACCGGAGAAGGCGATCATGTTTTTCTGGGTATCGATAGAGAAACTTTTGATCTCTTTCGGGAAGTTCCACAGGCGAATAACGTCTGGCTTCCAGGCCAGCACCTTCTCCTTCATATTGAGGAACACTTCCGAGAGTGACTGGCCAGATAAGCTGCTACGGCCAAGGCCGATAAAGTTATCGCCGCCGAGCAGATCCAGCACCGTCGCGCCGTTATCCATCGTGTTACGTTTTACCGCCACCACGTCCTGCTCGTCCGGCTGGTCACCGCGGATCACAAAGAACAGGTTGCTGCGATCCTGTTTGTTGAGGTAGTCCCAGGCGGTGTTTTTCATTGCCAGATGGTCAGAAGAGACCACGATAATGGTGTTCTTAAAATACGGCGATGCTTTGATTTTATTGATAAATTCAGCGATATTTTCCTGGCTACAGGTCACGGCGCTAAAAGACTGGTTCGTTTTCCCGCCGATCTCATACTTTTTGCGGTTGCAGGAGCGCGAGATAAAACCGTCCGGGTGGTGAGTATCTACGGTCAGAGTAAACAGAGAGAAGCGTTTGCCTTCCTGGGACAGCGACTCGAATTTCTTCCACGCTTCATCCAGCACGGTGTCGTCGTAGTAGCCCCAATCGTTCTTGTAGTTCGGGTCTGCGACGGTGGTTTTCAGCTCTTCAGCACCGTAGAGATAGTCGAAGCCGTGCGATTTCAGGAACACGTCTTTCCCGGCAAAGCGCAGGTTGGCACCCTGTACGAAGTAGTTTTCATAGCCTGAGTTTTTCAGGATATCGCCGAGGCAGATGTTCTGCGGGAAAAAGCTCGACAGCGAGGCGGAAGCGTTACCTTCAAACGGCGCAAAGAGCGGAATACCGCACTGCGAAGCGACCATACCGGCGATAGTGTAGTCGGTACCGGGCAGCTGCATGGTGTGGCTAAAATCGATCCCCTCGTTTTTCAGCGAACCCAGCTCTGGCGTCAGGTCCGGGAAGGCCTGATCGTCAAAATAGGTGCGTTCCAGGCTTTCGCCATAGATATAAACGAGGTTCATTTTCGGGTTCGGGATCGTCTTCGACGGCTCTTTGTAGTAGGCCGCGAAGTCGGGATCGCCATCGCGGGACTGCGATTTTACCAGCTCGCTAATCTGGCGAAACGCCGGGCTGGCGTCCACGGAGCCCACGGCCAGCGCTAACGCCACCAGGCTGTAGCCGAAGTGATGAGGATGGTGACGGCGGCGGCGCAGCACCCAGCCCAGCGCGCCAAAGACGGCTATCAGCCCGGCGATGAGGCCGATGCCCGGCAGAATATATTTGCCCACGCCGGCACCCGTCAGGCTGTTGGTCAGCGTGTAGAGCACGGCGTCGTTGATTCCATCACCGGTAAAGTAGTCGCTTGCGTACAGAGTGATATTCAGGACCACAAACAGGCCCAGTACCGTTAGGGTGGCAGCAAACCACCATTTGTTACGCCCCGCTTTCCAGGCATAGATGGCGATGGAAGCGAGAAAAAGCACGAGGGATAACAACTCTGACACTACACATCCTCAACAGCGCCAGGGTCTCTGGCTGAACAGAAGTTAACTTCACAATGTAATTGTGTCGTCATCTGTCTGCAATTCTATCGTAGCGAAAGTGTGCTGTTATTCGGAATTGGTTTAGAAATGGATATTTTTTGAGCAGTAAATCTGCGGCGAGCAGGGCGCTCGCCGCAGGAAAAACATCAGGAAATGTAGTTAACGCCTTGTTTTAATACGAAATCACAGGCTTTTGCTTTCACTTTCTTGCCCAGTTCAGTATTGCCCAGGCTATCGAGATCGAGTTTTTGGCCATCTTTCGCGTTCAGCAGACCCTGAATACCTTCCATATAGCCGGTATCCTGTTTCTGTTCTGCCTGCGTGTTGAGACCCAGTTTATCCAGCACCTGGTTTTTCACGTTGTCGACGTTGGTGACGGAGGCCAGCTTCTCTTTCGCGCAGTAGCCCAGGATCCCCGCCGCATTGTTCATGCTGCTGGAGCTCAGAGACTGGCTGCCGCCGTTAAGCAGGCTGGTGAGCGAAGAGAGCGACGTGCCGCCAGACTGCGACGAGCTGCTACCGCCGGTAAGCTGGGTAGCCGCGCTGCTCAGATCATTTAACGATACGGCGCCCGCAGCGGTAGACACAAACGCGCTGGCAATAATAACTCGGCAAAGCATCGATTTTACTGATTTCATGGGTGTACTCGTGTGTGCTATTAAAAAGTTGTCGTGATGAGTATACGCTTATCATTCACCGGATTTATCTTAATACTCTTTGCCGGTGACGCGGCTGCGATAACTTTCCCAGTTGAAGATCACCCACAGGCTATTACCGAGGCGCATACGATCCATCACGCGCTCGCCCAGCATCTTATTCATTTCATCAAGATTGCTGTTAGTGAGCATGCCGGTCGGGCGTTTAGACGAAGAACGGCGATCGACAATCTGATTGATGATCACTTTTTCATAGCGTGATTCGGTCTGCATGCCGATCTCATCGATCACCAACAGATCGACATTGCTGAGATCGCTCAACAGCTGCTCTTCACTGGTTTCCCGATTACCGAAGGTCTCTTTCATGGCGGACATAATATCGGCCACGGTAATGATCAGCACCGATTTGCCCCGCAGCAGCAACTCGTTGCAGATGGCGGCGGCGAGATGGTTTTTCCCGGTGCCTGGCTTGCCGGAGAAGATAAAGCTCGCGATGTTGCCATCGAATTCCTCCACGTACTGCCTTGCTTTCGCCAGCGCGTTCATCTGGCCTTCGTTTTCAACGCGGTAGTTTTCAAACGAACAGTTTTGATGCAGCGGGCGAATACCGGAGCGGTTAAAGGTGCGCTGCATTTTCATGGCGCGGTTCTCACGCGCCAGCGCGGCGGCGCGGATCTCGCCCTGTTCCTTCTGCCAGGCCAATAGCTCTTCGCCGGTTTTAAATGCCGGTTCGATATGCGCCGGCATCATTTTCTGCAGGCGCTTCATTAATTCACCAACGTCTTTCATGCTCAACCTCTGAAACCAGGTGGAATATGACTGTCAGGCTCGCTGACGGTGTTGATATCGCGACGCGTCTGGCCGTTATTGTTGGCCCGGCCCATCTGTACGCTGCGCGCCAGCTTTTGCTGCCACTGTACATGATGGAACACTTTCCCCTCCGCCTGCCAGTAAGCGACGAAAGCGGCCAGCTCTTCCGGCGTAACGGGCTCGCTTAAAGCGATACCCCACAGCGCGGAAAGGCGCAGGAACTCGGCGTCAGGCTGCCAGCCCGCGTACATGGCAAATTTGCCCATGGGGATGGCGATAGGTGCCGGGGTTGGCTCCTCAAAAAATTGAGCATCCAGCGTCACGTCGCTACCCGGTCGGGACAGCTTTTCTTCCAGCGCCAGGAGTTGCGCCAGACGTTCCTGCGTAATGGCATAGAACGCGGGCTGATTATTGGCAAACACGGCGAGCGCGCCGCCCTGAGTTTGCGCAAGAATCGCAGCAGGATCGGCGACAAAAGCGTCAATACCGATCACGTTAGGCGTTAAAATACGAGAAGACATAACACTATCTCAATACTGAAAAAACAACGGGAAGGGGGCGGAAGCACCGCCGTATATAGTGCACATAGTAGCACAAGCTATGGGGCGGGCGGCACTCCCCGTACCGCCGATGCCTCACACTCTTGGGCGTTTGCGATAGAGCCACAGGCCCGGAATCGACAGCCCGATAGAGAGCGCGCCGACGATAGACGACGCCTTCAGGAAATTGCTCAGCAGCATGATCATCAGCTCTTCGGAATAGCCGAAGTGGCTGATTTTGACCGCAGAAATCATCGCCGTGTACGCCGAAATACCGGGGAACATGGGAATGACGGCGGCTACGGTGAAGATCTTAGGGTGCGCCAGATACCAGCGCGACCACTGGATGCCGATACTGCCGACCAGCAGCGCCGCGAGGAAGGTGGCCCACTCGATATTGAACCCGGCGGTCATCATGGCGAATCGCGAGGTATGGCCGATTGCCCCCAGCAGTGCACACCAGGGCAGCGCGCGCTGCGGGACGTTAAAGACCATGGCGAACCCGACGGCGGGAATCGCCGATAGCACAGCGTCCTGCGCCAGTAAAAACAGAAAATGCATCACACCCATCCGCGCAGCCCCCATAACGTCATCGCCATCACCACGCCGACGCAGGTCGCCAGCGTCAACAGGCTGGCAATTGCCCAGCGCGCCAGGCCGGTGTTGATATGGCCTTTGAACATGTCGGCAACCGCGTTAATCAACGGGAAGCCGGGCACCAGCAACAGCACGCTGGCCGCCATCGCCACCGTTGAGGTCTGATGAAAGGCGGGCAGTTGCAGCATCAGGCCGGAAACGGTAGTGGCGACAAAGGCGGTCAGGCCAAAGTTAATCTGAGGGTGCATTGAGCGGTGGGTCAGCACCTGACGGATGTACATGGCGATAGCGCTGGCGCAGAAGGTGATGAGCGCACCGTCCCAGCCGCCGTTGTTGAGCTTGCAGAAGCAGGCGCAGGAGAGGCCTACCATCAGCACAACCAGCCAGCGTGGGTAGCGCAGCGGTTTAATCTGCGTAAAGCGCTTGCCGACGTCTTTATAGTCCAGCAACTTGTGCTCGGCCATAATGACGATGTGCTGCACCTCTGTGACCACGTGCATGTTAATACCGCGATCGCTATTTTTACGCGTCGAAGTCAGGCACTGCCCGTCTTTAATGGTGGTTAGCACAATCGCGTTTGATGAGATCGCGCTTTCGACGCTGTCCATCCCCAGCGCGCGTCCCAGACGCGTTGATAGCTCCTCAACCTGGGCGCTCTCCGCCCCATGCTGGAGTAAAAAAAGACCGCACTGAATACAAAGCCGTGTGACGATGCGTTGTTCTGACTGATCTACTTCCATAATGATCCTGGTATCGAGAACGCCGATGTAATGACCTACTTTTACCCGAAGAGCATGGGGGAGCAATCCGGCCAGGATCAAACAATGTGCAAAAATTCGGCGGCCAGTCGCTTTTGTTGAAGAGTTGATGTTGCCCACACTTTTGCAAAACTGTTCGAAAGTGCAATTTTTGAACGGATTCTGACCTTCTTTTTCCCCTCTGACTTATCAAAAATGCATTCTGAAACTTTATTGATACATGAAATAAACAAATAATTAACCAGAGTGCGAGGTCACCCATGAACACGCAAGTTGCCATTATCGGTGCCGGGCCTTCCGGGCTGCTGTTAGGCCAGTTGTTGCATAATGCGGGCATTAAAACCGTGATCCTGGAACGTCAGACTCCCGAGTATGTACTGGGGCGTATTCGCGCCGGGATCCTCGAAAACGGTACCGTCGAACTGCTGCGTGAAGCGGGCGTCGCTCGCCGTATGGAGGCGGAAGGGCTGGTTCACCACGGCGTGGAGTTCCTGTTTGCCGACCGGCGTATTCCCGTGCCGCTGAGTGAATTGACCGGCGGGAAGAGCGTGATGGTTTATGGCCAGACCGAGGTGACACGTGATTTGATGGAAGCACGGCAGGCCAGCGGCGCGCAGACCATTTATGGTGTTGAGCAGGTTGAGCTGCACGACCTGAAAAGTGATAAGCCTTCCGTCACCTTTATGAAAAACGGTGAACGTTGCCGCCTGGAATGTGAGTTTGTCGCCGGCTGTGATGGCTTCCACGGCGTTTCTCGTCAGAGCATTCCTCGCGATATTCTGCGTGAATATGAAAGCATCTGGCCGTTCGGCTGGCTGGGGCTGCTCTCTGACACGCCGCCGGTCAACCCGGAACTGATTTACGCGCATCATGAGCGTGGGTTTGTATTGTGTAGTCAGCGCTCACTAACTAGAAGCCGCTACTATCTGCAGGTTCCGTTGACCGACAGCGTTGAACAATGGTCTGACGAACGCTTCTGGGGTGAGCTGAAGCGCCGTCTGCCGGACGAGCTGAGTCAAAAGTTAGTGACTGGTCACTCACTTGAGAAGAGCATCGCACCGTTGCGTAGCTATGTGGTGGAGCCGATGCAGTACGGGCGGATGTTCCTGGTTGGCGATGCCGCACACATTGTGCCGCCAACCGGGGCCAAAGGGCTGAACCTGGCCGTTTCGGATGTGAACTATTTGTGGCGTATCCTGCGGCAGTATTACCAGAATGGACGCGCCGACCTGCTGAGCCGTTATTCGCAGCTGGCGCTGAACCGGGTCTGGAAAGGTGAACGTTTTAGCTGGTTTATGACCCATCTGCTGCATGATTTTCAGGACCAGAGCCCGTTTGCCAGAAAGATGCAGGAGGCCGATCGCCAGTACTATCTCAGCTCGCAGGCGGGACTGACAACGATTGCTGAAAACTACGTGGGGCTGCCTTATGAAACGGTGGAGTAGAGAATGAAAAGAGCGGGTGTCGAAGCGAATATGCCGGAGATGGTGCCGGTATTTAAGCTCTATGGCGAGCATATGGGTTGGCCGACACCCGACCTGCTGCACTGTGAATCGATCCATAAACGGAGCAGCCTCTATGAATGGCATATTCGGGTTCATCAGCATGCCGAACTGGTGCAACTGCTTTATTTGCACAAAGGGCAGGCTGAAATAGAAATAGAGGGACAACGCCTGGTGGTGAACGAATCTTCTATTCAGGTCGTTCCCGCGCTCTGCGTTCATGGCTTTCATTTTTCGCCGGGGACGCAAGGCTACGTGCTCTCGCTTGCGCTGCCGTTGTTAAGCCGTCTGGAGACGCAGTTTGGGCAACCGCTGGATATGCTGAACCAGCCCGGCTGTATTCCGGTCAAACGTTCCGGCCACCATATCCGTACTCTATTTGCTACGCTGCTGGAAGAGTACACCCAGGATCACGACGCGCGGGAGATGATGCTCTATTCGTTACTCAGCGCGCTGCTGGTGTGGCTCAATCGTCAGGGCAAGGCGGGAGGCGTGGTGAAGGATAACAGCGAGCGGAAACGCAGCGTGCTACGCCAGTTTAGCCGGCTGATTGAGAGCCACTACCGTGAGCATTTATCGTTGGCCGACTATGCGCAAAAGCTCCGGGTTTCCACCACCCATCTGAACTGCCTGTGCCGTGAATATCACGGTACCAGCGCATTGAACGTTTTACATCAGCGACTGCTGCTCGAAGCAAAGCGCAGCCTGCAGTACACCAGCATGACCATCACGCAGGTTTCTGATTATCTGGGGTTTAGTGATGTGACCTATTTTTCGCGTTTCTTCCGCAAGCGGGAAGGGGTGACGCCCAAAGAATTCAAAATGAAAATGGAACTATCTGAGTAGGCTGTTTTTTTTGAATGTTTAATTCTACTTATTGAGACTTTAATATTTTCTAAGCAACCTCTTTCACATTGATATGCCATACTGTCGTAGTTAGTCCTGCTAACCAGATGAAATCATCTCACAGGTAAAGTCATACAGCGGTCAGGTTTATTTGATAATTAACCGACGAGTATTATGCCGCTATTAAAGGGAAATAGAAATGGATGGATTCATTTCCTGCGAATACGCTTATTTGATTAAATAAAAACATATTCAGGAAACGAATCTTCGAAAGGATACGGAGGTTATATGACGCCAGAGTACTGCAAGTTCGCAGTGATTATCAGCAAAATACCGGTTATGCAGTCTGGGCTGAATTCCATCATGCGAATGCACTTCCCGAATTATGAGCTCAATTTTTGCCAGTCTCTCGAGCAGTTAACGCTGCTTCAACTTCGCCGTACTGATGTGGTTATCGTTGATTTCTCTGGCGATATTGGCAACCCGCGTGCGCTCTGCGAGCAATACTATACGCTGCTATCGCAATATCGTGATATTCACTGGATATTTATGATTAGCCGCCAGTACTACGCATTAGCCGTTGAATTTTTAATGCGTCCGGAAAGTACGCTGCTTTCCGAATCAGACTCCGTTGAGCGGGTGGTAAAAGCCATTCAACAGGAGAATGTTAGCACGGATAACGTGAGTGAAATGCTGCTTTCGCTGCAGCATGATGCGGACGGTGATGATGATAATCAACGACTCATTATGTTGACACTGTCCGAGCGGAAAGTACTGCGACTGCTGGCGAAAGGATGGGGGATTAACCAAATCGCCGCGTTGCTGAAAAAGAGTAATAAAACCATTAGCGCGCAAAAAAATAGTGCGATGCGCCGCCTGTCTCTGCGCAGTAATGCGGAAATGTATGCCTGGCTCAACAGCAATCAGGGAATGAAGGAACTCAATCTCTATTCAGCCTACGGGGAGCAAGTCGAATGGAAAAATGCAGCAGGAAGCAGCGCATCGCTATCATAGAGCATTGTAATGTGACGGCGGTAGGGCTACGCCATCTACTGATGAGCGCTCGTGGTAGGCATTTTACTTTCCATTTTTTTCGCAGCATTGCTGAATTTAAACTGGCGGTCAAACAAGGGCCGTTTGATGGCGTCATGTATTGTCTCTCCGGCACGCGTGAACTTCGTATTGAATGCCTGTTATTGATGGGCGAGATTGCCAATCATCATCCTGAGGTGATGCGCATCATTCTGGCTAACGATAAAGATGAAGCGGCGCTGATTCGGCACCTGTCGCCAACCTATATTCACGGTGTGCTCAGTAAATCCGAAACGTTGAGTGACCTACGGCATAGCGTATTCGAGCTGCTGGAAGAGGCGATAGAGGTTCGTGAAGCAATGGAGGATTCCGCTGCCCAGCGTGAAAATCGTTTTCTCAGCCCGACCGAGAACCTGATCCTGCGTTACATGACCTACGGCTATTCGTTGATGGATATTTCTCAGCAACTGGGGCGGAATATCAAAACCATTCGCGCGCACAAATTTAATGCGATGACGAAGCTGAGAGTGAATTCCGATATTGAGCTACTGAGCGCCGCCGACCTGCTGGTGTCGTTACACGATATAAATGATGCCAGCACCTCGCCTGTTTGCTAGAGGCAGACATCCACCCAAGTAGCAGCGGTAAGGCTAGCCATTCGCTCCGGCGAAATGCGTACCGCACTGTGTATGGCTCCTGCGGCAGGAAGAACTTCTTCGTATTGCTGCAGCGAGACATCACAGTACACCGCCAGCGGATTCTCCAGCCCAAATGGACAGACCCCACCGACCGGGTGACCGGTGAGAATCACCACTTCATCACTGCTTAGCATGCGAGCCTTCGCACCAAAAGTCTCTTTCAACTTCTTATTGTCCAGACGGGCATCTCCTTTCGCAACTACCAGAATGACGCGGTCTTTAACCTTCAGCGAGAGCGTTTTGGCGATTTGTCCGGGCTCAACGCGGTGCGCGGCAGCGGCAAGCGCAACGGTTGCGGTACTTTGCTCAAGCTCGATGATGCTGATGTCGGGCGCGTGCTCGGCAAAGAATGTCTTTACGGACTGTAGGCTCATGCTTCTCTCCTGATAATTCGGCGAGTCACTCTGTCATAGAGTTACCTGGGTTGTAAATAAAGCGGCTAAGTTGTGCAAAAATTGTTTGTTTTTTGGATCTCCTTCACAATCAGTGCAACCGGTTACTGTAACCGGTTGCGGTTATTCATCAGGCGATTGATACTGCGGGGGTAACTTCCTTTGTATCTATAATAAGAGCCGTGTATGAACTGTATCGGTATGAACATCATTGCAGGTCGCAGACCCGTAACACCTGATGCTTCAATGTACGCCCAGTTGCATGTCGGCAAAATCGTTGTTGCTGTGTTGACGTCTAAAGCCTGTCAGGAGGGCTGTTATGTCTGCTAATCACGCTGCATTTAATCTGATATTCCGTTTTGTAGAAAATTACGTTAGTCCGGTCGCGGGACGAATTTCCTCTCAGCGTCACGTTATGGCGATTCGTGATGGTTTTATCTCTGCCATGCCTTTTATGATTGTAGGATCGTTTTTACTGGTTTTCGCCTACCCACCGTTTTCTCCCGATACCACCTGGGGCTTTGCCCGTGCGTGGTTAGATCTCGCTAAGCAGTTTGAAGGCCGCATTCTGACGCCGTTTGATATGACGATGGGCATTATGTCTATCTATATCTGCGCGGCTATCTCCTATAACCTCGGTAAACACTACGAAAAGAGCAACCAGCTCGATCCGTTCATGTGTTCGATGCTCTCCATCATGGCGTTTCTGCTGGTGGCTGCACCAAAAACCAGCGGCCATCTGCCGGTTGATAGCCTGGGGGGAACTGGGATCTTTACCGCGATCCTCGTTGCTGTCTACTGCGTGGAGATGATGCGTTTTCTGAAAGTCCGCAACATCGGGATCCGCCTGCCGGATCAGGTGCCGCCGATGATCAAAAACTCCTTCGACCTGCTGATTCCAGTGCTGGTGGTGGTGTTGACGCTCTATCCGCTGAGCCTGTTTATTCAAAGCCAGTTCGACATGCTGATCCCGCAAGCCATCATGTCCGTGTTCAAACCGCTGGTTTCCGCCGCTGACTCCTTACCGGCGATTCTGCTGGCCGTACTGATTGGTCACCTGCTGTGGTTTGCAGGGATCCACGGGGCGGCGATTGTCTCCGGTATGCTGCAGATGTTCTGGCTGACTAACCTTGGCCTGAACCAGACTGCTCTGGCGCAGGGCGCGCCGCTGCCGCACATCTTTATGGAAGCGTTCTGGACCTTCTTCATCGTGGTCGGGGGTTCCGGTGCAACGATGGGGCTGGTGTTCTGCTACCTGCGTAGCCGTTCAGCCCACCTGCGTTCTATCGGCCGTCTGAGCGTGGTGCCTAGCCTGTTCAACATCAACGAACCGGTTATCTTCGGTACCCCAATCGTGATGAACCCAGTGTTCTTCATTCCATTCCTGCTGGCACCGATGGTCAACGCGATTCTGGCGTGGGCGGCGATGAAGCTGGATCTGATTGGTCGCGTGATTTCAGTGGTACCGTGGACGGCACCGGCACCTATTGGCGGCGCATGGGCTTTAGGCTGGGACTTCCGTGCGGCGATTCTGGTGGTGCTGTTGGCCTGCGTTTCCGCAGTTATCTACTATCCGTTCTTCAAAGTGTATGAAAAACAGTTGTTAGAGCAGGAAAACGAAGAAGCGCAGCGTGCGGCTGAAGAGAGTCAGCAGGCAGCGTAAAAGAAAGCAGCAAAAAATAACGGGGCGAAAGCCCCGTTATTTATTTCAGCGTACAGTCGCCACACTGTTTAACGTCGGGCAAGCGGTAACGCTGGCAGCAGGTGCGACGCACCAGCAGGCCGTCACGTAATACCACAGTACGCCATAACGGATTATCCTGGCCGTCGGCCAGCGTGCTGGTAAAGAAACAGCGTTGGCGCAGAAGGTTGACGTGCTCTTCACCGAGTAGCGTTTTCATTTCGCCGAGATACCAGTTAATCAGATAGCCGGTATTACTCCAGATGAGCTTGCCGTTAATCTCTCCTGTTGCTTCCAGCGCCTGCACAACCGGCATAAGCGCCTGACTCACCAGATCGTCCATGCGTTCGATGGCCGGCTTCTGGCTGGCGCGAACGTCAGCGTGTACGTCGATCCAGAAGCAGGCCGCACGGCCGGTTTCGTGGAATTCTACGCGGAAATGGTCAGGGCTAAGTGAGATAGCGGATTCTTCAGTCAGCAGCGCGAGCATCAACGGTGGCACCAGCAGGCCGATGTACCATTGCGCCCAAAGGGAAAGCAGCGGTTTATTTTCTCGCGCCAGGGTTGGTTGATTGCGGTAGATATGATCGGAATAGACGGCCAGCAAGGAGCTTAGCTCCGTCGGTTTTGCCCATTCGCTGAGGGTTCTGGCGCAATCCGGGGCTGCTTCGCCCAGACGAAACATGTCCAGCAAGTGCGGACGCAGTTCGGCTATTTTGGCGCGCACTGACTCTGCGAACGCCTGTTCCTTTGAGGGAATCGGCGTGCGCCAGATAAGGTCATCGGCGATCGGAGCGGAACGGTAAGCCATAGCGTTGCTGGATTCAAATCTAAATGATAATGATTAGCAATCCTAGCTATAGATAAAAGCGAGCGCAAGAAGTTTGTCTCCTGCACTCGCGTTTTGTGAACCTAGACGGCGGGAGCCTGCTCGTAGGTCAGGATGTTATTGCGCCCCATGTTTTTCGCTTCATACAGGGCCTTATCCGCGCGCTGCATGGCCTGATCAATGTTGTTATCCTCCAACGGGGCTACGCCGATGCTGATGGTCACGTGGGTTGCCACGCTGGAGTTGAACATATGCGGAATTTTGAGATCGTATACATGTTGGCGAATACGCTCGGCGGTCTGCATCGCGGCCTCAATGCTGCAGTGCGGTAGCACCACCATAAACTCCTCACCGCCAAAGCGCGTCACAATATCCCTGGAACGTACGGCGTTTCTAATCGCTGCCGAAACGCGCATCAGAGCCTGATCGCCCATCATATGGCCATAGTGGTCGTTGTAGGCCTTGAAGTGGTCAATATCCAGCAGCAGGACGGAGTGCTGCGCCTTGCCTATCGACATTAATGAATCCAGGCGGAACTGGAACCCGCGGCGGTTGTAGAGCCCGGTCAGCGGGTCGAGCATGCTCAGACCGTTCAGCGTTTCGCGCTCTTCCAGTAGTTTATACATCAGCCCCTGCGCGAACTTATCGTTACGCCGCTGGATCACATGCTGAATAGCGATGCCAACTAACGGCAGCGCCATACAGTAGGCCATTCTCCACCATTCTCCGGAAGGACTGGTTATCAGGCACACAATAAAGGTCGGCATTGAATGGAGGGAAAAGGCGACAATATTATTGGAAAAGGCAATGGTACCGACAAATAGTACGCTGAAAAGCGCTACCATCTGGAAATTGTCATTAGGTAAAGCAAGCACCAAAGTTTTACTTAAAATATGCCAGCCCCATAAGCAGCCGAATATAACCGAAACTATTAGTATATTCAGTTTTATGCTGGTATATCGCCAGTTCCATACTAGCAGCACGCTGCTGCCCACCGCTATCAGCATTGCGGGTAGTGGAAAAATATTAACGTTATATATCGGGCTGAAGACGGACAGCGTCGATGAGACCAGATTCAGAAACAAAAATAGCCGGAACGTTAGCTGATATTTTTGCGCACGCAGGGTGCGCCAGGATTGTACTGTCATTGTTGGATGTTGTAGTCAGCCTTTAATATAAGTAAATGCATCAAAAACAAGAATAATTCATGAATGCAAAGCGCAAATTCTATTTATTTAGACATGCTATTTTTTGTACAAGTTATCACCATACAATATACATGTCATTAATGATTATGAAACCTTAGCGCATGAGCAGACAATTGACAAAAAACAATATATGATATTGGTAATCATTATCATTTAGATGGGCTGATTCATGTTGCAACGAACGCTAGGTAGCGGCTGGGGTGTACTGATTTCGGGAAGTGCAATCGCCATATTGAGCACGATGGGGCTGTCGCTTGACGTCTGGCGCGGCGTTATCGTGTGCGGGTTGCTGCTGAGCGGCGCGATGATATGGCATCGTCGGTTACGTCACTTTGTGCTGTTACCGTCATGCATTGCGTTTGTTGGCGGTCTTGTGCTGATAACAATGAATGTAAAGCTAATGGGATGACTATCAAAAATGGGGGGGAACTACCGGGAGAGAACGAGGAGTCTGGTGCGAGGGGGGGGACTCGAACCCCCACATCCTAAGGACACTAACACCTGAAGCTAGCGCGTCTACCAATTCCGCCACCTTCGCACAGATATCTCGTTACTTTTGTTATATCGCTTCGTTGGTGCGAGGGGGGGGACTCGAACCCCCACATCCTAAGGACACTAACACCTGAAGCTAGCGCGTCTACCAATTCCGCCACCTTCGCAC